>CBFIFZ010000047.1:0-15682 GCA_965661995.1 Roseicyclus sp. | reverse complement strand
GAGAGGATGAGGCCATTTGGTTATGAAATCATTGAAAATATGCCCTTAATGATACGTCATGAAAACTGGTGAGTTAGGTTCTGGGTGCGCACCGCCCGCACCACTTTTCTCTTGGCCTACCGCCCTTCGGGCTGCTTGAGGCCAGAGCCCGCCACACCCCGCGCAACGAAAAACGCGCCCTGCAGAGCGGGCGCGTTTCTCATGAAGGGCAGCTTTCGCGGAGCGTCAGGCGGCTTCGGCTTCCGCCTCGGCCTGGTGGCGGCGCTCGCTCTCTTCGCGGCTGAGAGCGACCGAGGTGCGCACACCCTGCGACACGAAGGCCATCAGCCCCTGAACGACACGCTCGTTCGGGTCGATCCCGGCACAGGACAGGACCTCGCGCCCGTCGCGCGACCGCGCCCAGCGGGCGATCTGGTCCGGCCCGTTGCCGTATTTCTTGTCGTCGGCAATGGCGTCATCAAGTGCGGCGAGGACCACGGCGGCAAACAGCTTGCGCGCCCGCTGACCCTGTTCGAAGTTGAAGGCCGTGCCATCAACGAAATCTCGCATTTCGTCGTCCTTTGTTTTTGCTCTTGCATGTCGGCGTGACGCTTCTTGTGCCCGATTTCGAGGCGATTCTGTGATGCGAATTCTGCATATGTGGTATTCACCACAGGCATAGCTCGCATTCGAAGCGCACAGGTTCCGGTAGGCCAAGCGAAGCACCATCGCGATATATAGGGACGGTCACGCGTTCATCAAGTTTTTGCCATGACAACCGCCGGAATCGCGGTCAGCAACCCGTCTTATGGCAGGCTCATTCCTTCCGCCCGCGCCACGGCGATCCGCCACCCCGGCGGCTGCTGCCGCTCCGGGGGACCCGAGACAGATCCCCGCGCGCGACGTGGCCGCCGGTCTCGCTCGTCGTGACGCGATGCACCCGGGGGATAGGGCTCGAGCGTCGGCGCTCGACTACATAAGACACCTCGTCATGCGGGGGGCGACCGTGCCACTCGGCCCAGTAGGCCGGGCCGCCGCGGCGCAGCCAAGCGGGCAGCACCAGGAGCGCACCTGCCACGAAACCGCCGGCATGGGCCCAGTAGGCGACCCCGCCGCCCGCCACGTCCATCGCCAGCCCGTTGACCAGCTGCAACCCGAACCAGAGCCCCAGCATCAGCCAGGCCGGGATGGTGAAGATCTTGATCAGGAAGAAGATGATCACCAGCACGTCGATACGCGCCCGCGGAAAGAACAGCAGGTAGCCGCCCATGACGCCCGCGATCGCGCCCGAGGCGCCCACCATCGGCACGGTCGAGCCCGTGTCGGCCAGGATCTGCCCCGCGGCCGCGCCAAGGCCCGACACCAGGTAGAAGGCGAGGAAGCCCATGTGTCCCAGCAGATCCTCCAGGTTGTCGCCGAAGATATAAAGGAAAAGCATGTTGCCGATCAGGTGCATCCACCCGCCGTGCAGGAACATGGAGGTCAGCACCGTATGCGTATCGAACCCGGACAGAACCTCGGCCGGAACCAGCGCCCAATCGGCATAGAAGGCCAGCAGCAGCGCATCTGACGAGGCGCGTTGCGGATAATAGCTGAGGAAGATCACCACGTTGAGCGCGATGAGCGCCCAGGTGACATAAGGTGTCCGGTTGGACGGATTGTGATCGCGGATCGGGAACATGGCCTCAAGATCGGTCGCCCGCCGCAGCGGTCAAGGGGAAGGGGCAGCGCGTGGGCTTCGGATCACTCCAGGTCTTCGGCGGCCAGCGCGATGCGGATCTCGCGGCGGACCATCTTGCGGACGTTGCGCGTGATGCGCTGGCCCAGTGCACCCTGCAACTCCTGCCGCACGACCTCCGCGACGATCTCGCGCAGGGTTTCCTCGTCGAGAATGCCGTCCTCGGCGTCGGGGAAGGTGAAGGGCGAAGGCGCCTCGCCAAGGTCTTCGATCTCCTCCGCCTCGATCTCGGCGGCCCCGATGCCGTCCTCGGCACGAGGCGCCGCGTCGATCCGGCGGGAGAACACGGGCGTGAACTCCGGTCGGGACCGGGGCGTTTCGTCGGCATCTTCGGCATCCGGCTCGGTCATGGCGTCCTCCGGGAGTGGGGGGGTATCGGCCGTGGCCGGGCGCGTCGTGGTCTCGGCGCGGGCTGGTAGCTCGCGCGCCGGGGATGGCAGATCGTCCTTGGCGGCGGCCTCCGTCGCCGGCTCCGGCAACTCGGACGGGGTGCTGTCCGGGTCCGAAGTGCCAGCTGCGGGCACCTGCCCGAACCGAGCGGCGGCCAGGTCACGCAGCGCGCTGTCGGCGCCGCGATCGGGCCAGTCGGCATCGCCGGTCTCGGGCTCGAATGCGTCGCCCGGCAGATCCCCGTCGATCAGACCATCGAGCTGCGCGAGATCGGCCAGATCAAAGGCATCTTCCGCCTCGCTCAGCTCCGCCGCTTCGGGCGTCACCTCGTAGCGCGGTGCATCGGTGTAGCCGCTTTCGGCGATCGCGTCGGCGACGGCTTCTTCGGCGCTGTCCTCGATCTCGCCCCAGTCAGACAGCCTATCCTCCAGGCCCCAGGACGGGTCTTCGCTCTCGCCATCGTTCGTGTCGGCCCTTGCATCGCTGGCAGCATCGGCACCCGCACCCGCGACGGCGGGCGGCACGGGCGCCCAGGGGTCATCGGGTTCGGCCACGCGCTGCGCAGGGGTCAGCACCAGCTTCCCGGAGGCCGCCGGCCCGGACTGTCGCTGAGAGACAGGGCCCGATTCCGCCACGAGTCGCCGGATCGAGGCGAGAACATCCTCGATCTCGTCAGCTGATTTTGCCGGGTCCGACATGACCGCTCACTCCTCGTCACCCCATGCCGAGCGCAGCGTCACGCCACACGTCCCGGCACGACCTGCAGCCCCTCGGGCGGGGCGTTCCTCCGAAAGATAGCCGCAAGCGCGGCCTGAAACAACGCATAGCTAGAATTGGGCCGAATTTCCGGGCCCTTGCAGCGCCGCGGTCACTCGCGCCCGATGGCCCGCAGAAGGCCATCGAGCCGCTCGCCCTGCGGCGAGGCCACGCGCGGCACACCAGGCCGGAACGTGTCGCCATAAGCCTCGACGTCGTAGCGCGGCACGGGCAGGTCGAGCTGCCTCACGGTCAGAAGACCGCTGGCCGACAGCACCGAGTAGGACGCGGCATAGAGATCGGCCGAAGCCTCGATCCGGCTGATGCGCGCCTCGAGCAGGTCCTGCTCGGCATCGAGCACGTCGAGCGTGGTCCGGGCGCCCAGCGACGCCTCCTCGCGCACGCCATCCAGGGCGAGCTGCGCCGCCCGGATGCGCTGGTCCGAGGCCTGGATCTGCGCCGTGGCGATCCGGAGCCGGGCATAGGCGTTGCCGACAGCCTGCAGGTTCAGCTGCACCTGCCGGTTCAGACTGGCGCGCGTCGCCTCGGCCTGGGCCAGCGCCTGCCGCTCGAGCGAGCCGATCTGCCCGCCGCGATAGATCGGCTGCGACAGCGTCAGCGACAGGGCCGCGGCGCTGCCTTCGCGGGTGGGATCGGGGCTTTGGAGGGTCTCCGATGCCGACAGTTCGACCGACAGGTTCGGGCGCGCTGCACCGCGGGCTTCCTCGACGGCGAACTCGGCCGCCTGAACCTCGAACTGGGCTGCCCGGATGGCGGGATGCTCCTGCCGCGCGAGGCGGTCGGCCTCCTCCTCGCTGCGGGGCATATGCGGCAAGCCGCCCGGCCCGGACAGGCCGTTCGGATAGCGCCCCACGGCGAGGTTGAAAAGCTCGCGCGAGATCATCAGCGTGCCCTCGGCGGCGGCCAGCGACGAGCGCGCCTGCGCCAGCTGGGCCTCGGCCTGCGCGACATCGGTGCGGGTGTCCTCGCCCACTTCGAACCGGTCCTGAGCCGCCCGCAACTGCTGGGTCAGGACACGCACGTTCGACTGGCGGACCGAGACGACCTGCTGCGCCTCCCAGACCTCGAGATAGGCGGTGACCGCGTCGAGAAGAACCTGGCTCTCCAGCGACACGAGCTGCTGGCGCGTCGCCTCGACCGTCGCCTCGGCGGCCCGCGTCGCGGCGGCCCGGCTCCCGCCGGCATAGAGCGTCAGCTCGCCAACCAGGCGTGCCGTCGACGTGGTCGTATCCGCGATCAGGTCACGGCTGGTGGTGGCGATGAAATTCAGCGTCGGAAAGAGCTGCGCGACCGCCTGGTTCACGCCTTCGTCCTGGATCCTGAGGAGAAAGCGGTTCTGTTCCAGAAGCTGCGAATTGCGATAGGCATCCGCCATCGCCGTCCGAAGCGTATCGGCGCCCGCGGCCCCGACGGTGAGAGCGGCCAGCGCAATGCCTGCAATGGCGGCGCGGCCCGTCCGGATGATCCTGCTCGTCATCACCTCACCCTCGCTTGTCAAACCCGGCCGTTTCACCGGTGCCGCCGACCCTGCCTGTAGGGCCGCCCGGCGTCAGAACTCGAAACTTGGTGCGCGGGCGAACTCCGGCAAGACCGGGGCCGTCGCGTTGAACTCCATCCGCCACGAGACCTCGCCCCGCAGCTTGAGGCCCATCCGCACCTCGCCCAGCTGACCCGACATGAAGACCGACATGATGCGGCCGCCCTCCTTCAATTGGTCGATCAGGGCGGGCGGCATCTCTTCGACGCCGGCGAAGGCCACGATCACGTCATAGGGCGCGTTCTTCGCGCTGCCCTCGGCCAGCGGCCCGGTCAGCACGGCGGCATTGTCCACCGATTGCGCCGACAGGTTCGCCTCGGCGTCATGGGCAAGGTCTTCGTTTTCTTCCACCGCGACGACGGCCTCGGCCATCCGCGCCAGAAGCGCGGTCGTGTAGCCCAGCCCCGGCGCGATCTCGAGCACCATCTCGTCGGGCGTCACGTCCAGCGCCTCGAGCATCTTGGCGATGCTGCGCGGCTCCATCAGCTGGCGACCACCGCCCAGCGGAATCGGCCCGCCGAGATAGGCGAGGTCGCGCGCGCCATCCGGCACGAAGGCTTCGCGCGGGACGTTGAGCATCGCGTCGATGATGGGAAAACTGGTCACATCGGAGGGGCGGATCTGTGTATCGACCATGATGCGGCGGCGCGCAGCGAAATCAGCCATGGGAACTGAACCAATCCGTCTAGTTGTTCTCTAGACGTCTTCGCACACCGCGCGCCATCGCGCAACGGGCGGTTGCGCGGATGCGACGTTTACCCCCCTTTCCTGCCTTGCGCGGACTGCGCGCTTGCGTTACCTCACACGGCACACCACGGCGGCGAGTTGGCGGAGTGGTGACGCAGCGGATTGCAAATCCGTGTACACCGGTTCGATTCCGGTACTCGCCTCCAAAATCCCTCCTCACCTTGTCTCAGTTTGTCTCACCAAGCCGGAAGCTTGGAGACAAACCTCAGAATCTGGAGCATTTTCCCGCCTTAGGGTTTCCACGTTCGTCTCAGTTTGTCTCAATTCTTCTCACGAAATCGCTCACTTTTGTTGGTATCTTCGTTGGGAATCACCCGTGTTGCACACCTACAACGCGAAAGTACCAACGTGACTCGACTTAGCGACACCAAACTCAGGAACCTTAAGAGGTCGGATGGGATACAGAAGCTCTCCGACGGCCATGGCCTGTACTTCGTTCTTAAGCCAACCGGCGGCCCATACTGGCACCTGCACTACCGCTTCGAGGGCAAGCAGCGGACGATATCGTTCGGCACCTATCCAGCAGTTGGCATCAAAGAGGCCCGGAGGCGGCGCGACGAGGCTCGCGAGCAGTTGGCTCATGGAATAGACCCATCTGCTGCAAGGCAAAAAGCCAAGGCATCTGCGAAACATGCGGCTTCTGCAGCGGCTGAGCGCCGTCTTTGGAGTGAGATTGCCGCGGACTACCTCGACTTCCAGGAGCGGTCGGGCAAAGCGCCCAAGACTCTGTCAAAGATGCGCTCACAACTAAGACACACTTACGTGCGCCTCGGGGACATGCAGATCGATGCGATCAAGGGCCCTGACTGTCTGAAGTCAGCACCTACCGGACAGATTTGGGTATTTGAGCAACGGAGGATTTCTGGTTCATCGAAGCCATTATGGAGCGAAGATGAACAAGAAATCCGGAACATCGAAGGATGCCGCTGACAAGCTGGTCAGGGGTATCAAACGCAAGACCCGCAAGCAGTACTCAGCCGAGGAGAAGATCAGGATCGTCCTGGCTGGCCTGCGGGGCGAGGAGAGTATCGCCGCGCTGTGCCGCCGCGAGGGGATCGCGGAGAGCCTGTACTATTCCTGGTCGAAAGAGTTTCTGGAAGCCGGAAAGGCCCGTCTCGCGGGCGATACGACCCGTCAGGCGACAGCACCCGAGGTCAGGGACCTGCGCTCGGAATCTGCCGCGCTGAAGGAAGTGGTTGCCGAGCTGACGCTTGAGAACCGGCTGCTCAAAAAAAGCATGATCGGGGATGGGGAGGACGACGCATGAGATACCCTGCCTCTGAAAAGCTCGAGATCATCCGCACGGTCGAGGCCTCGCATCTACCGACGCGCCAGACCCTGAAGATGCTCGGCATCCCCAGCAGCACTTTCTACGACTGGTACGCCCGCTGGTGCGATGGCGGTCTCGATGCACTTGCCGATCGTTCCCCGCGGCCCGGGTCGGTCTGGAACCGCATCCCGGACCCGATCCGCGGGGATGTCGTCAATTTTGCGCTGGAGCACGAAGACCTGACGCCGAGGGAACTGGCGGTCAAATACACCGACGAGAAGCGCTACTTCGTGTCTGAATCCTCTGTGTACCGCATTCTCAGCGCCGAGGATCTGATCACGGCCCCGGCTCATGTGGTGATCCGGGCGGCCGACGAGTTCCGCGACAAGACCACCCGCCCGAACGAGCTCTGGCAGACCGACTTCACCTATCTCAAGGTGATCGGCTGGGGCTGGTTCTATCTCAGCACCATCCTCGACGATTACAGCCGGTACATCATTGCCTGGAAGCTTTGTACGACGATGAAGGCCGAGGACGTCACTGAGACGCTGGACCTGGCGCTGCAGGCCTCGGGCTGCGATCAGGCCACGGTCGTGCACAAGCCCCGGCTACTGAGCGATAACGGCTCATCTTACGTCGCTTCCGATCTGGCCGATTATCTGGAGGACAAGGGCATGGATCATGTGCGTGGCGCGCCACATCACCCGCAGACCCAGGGCAAGATCGAGCGCTGGCACCAGACCATGAAGAACCGTGTTCTCCTGGAAAACTACTTCCTGCCCGGCGACTTGGAGCGGCAGATCGGCGCCTTCGTCGACCACTACAACAACCACCGCTATCACGAGAGCTTGGCCAACCTGACGCCTGCCGACGTCTACCACGGTCGCGGCGCGAAGATCCTGAAGATGAGAGAGGAGATCAAGAAGCAGACAATCCGACAACGCCGGTTGCAGCACCAGGCTACGGCCGCCTAAACTCAAACAGAAACCGAACCAGAGCCTCCGTTACAAAACGGCCCACGGAGTCCGAAAAACCCTGACGACGGACACCCGTCGCCTGCGCTGCCGGTGACCGCCCCAGCGGTGGTGGTGATGGTGATGTTCGAATTGACCAGCGCGGTGGCGTAATGCTGGACGTCGATGCCGTCGTTGCCCCCGGTGACGGCGATCCCGGTGGTGATCTCGACATTGGCGCTGCCCGCAAGCGAGGACGCGTAGTAGACATACCCGTCATCGTAGTAGCCGGTCCTGACGAGGATACCGTCATGGTCGGCCCCGCCCGTGACGACACCGGCCGCGGTGTTCACGATGACATTCGTGTCGCCGGAGGCATTGCCGAGGTTCAGAACCTCGATCCCCTCGTCGTCGCCGGTCACGTTGCCGGTGGTGATCGAAATGTTGGAGGTCCCGGCCTCGGACTCCCCGTAGTTCTCGACCTGGATACCCCTGCCATCCGAACTGAGCACCGCACCTGCGACCGTGTTGATCGTGACGTTGCTGCCGTAGTTGGCGTCCGCGTAGTTCAGGGTCCGGATCGCGTCATCGGCCCCGTTCACGTTCGCCGTGGTGACGGTGATGTTGGCCGGCCCGCCGTCGATGTCGGCGTTGGACTCGATGTCGATGCCGAAATCCGTCTGGCCGACCACGTTGCCGCCAAGAGTCGTCACGACGACATTCGTCCCGAGATACCCGTAGGTCGGACCGTAACCATAACCGTCGCCCACATCGATCTCGATGCCACTCTCGTAGCCGGTCACGTTGCTGTTCGCGGTGACCGTGACGTTGGCGGTGCCCTGAGAGGCAGCGGCGGCTTGAAAGATGTCAATGCCATCGTCGTCATGTCCGGTCACCGCGCCGTTCGTCGTCACGACGATGTTGCTGCCATAGGGCGCAACAGCAGCGTTGTAGATCGAGATACCGTCATCCGCGCCGCTGACGATGTTCGTGGTGACGGTGATATCCGATGTTCCACCGACCGATGCGAAGTTGTCGATGTCGATGGCGTCGGGGAAATAGGTGTAATCGTAGTCGTAATAATCCCCGTAGTCGCCGCCGGGTTCCTCCTCGGCGCTGACAAGGGACGTCACCGTTCCGGTGGTCGTGACGGTGATGTTCGAGGAGCCGCCGAGGTTGGTGCGGTTGGTGATGTCGATGCCCTCGCCGTCGATGCCGGTGACATCGGTGGCCGTGACCGTGACGTTCGAGACGCCGTAGCCGCCCGACACGATATTGGTATAGGTGCCACCATCGTTGTCGACGGAAATCCCGTCGCCGTCCTGGCCGGTGACGGCGCCGGTGGCCGTGATCGTGACCGAGGTGCCGTTGTCGCTCGTAGCCCTGTTGCGCACCTCGATGCCCTCGCCGCCGCCCGTCACGACGCCGGTCGTGATGATGACGTTCGACGAGCCGCCATCGTTCTGGCCATAATTCTCGACGAGAATGCCGTCTCCCCCGGCCGTGACGACGCCACCTGTCGTGGTGATCTCTATATCGGACCCGAAATAGGCGAAGGCATTGCTGAAGACGTCAATGCCTGCTCCATTCTCGGCGGTCACATCGCCAGTGGTGATGGTGACATGGGCAGTCCCTTCGTTGGCATGCGCGTCCATGTTCACGTCAAGGCCCGTGCCCTCGGCCTCGATGGGGCCGGTCGCATTGATCTCGAGGTTCGCGTCGCCATAGCGGACCTGGGCGCGCTGCAACGCGTCGATCCCGTCTCCATCGATGATGCCATCACCGCCGGCCACGATCGCGCCCGCGGTGATCGTCAGGTTGCTGTCGCCACCCGTATAAGCGGAACCGGTCTGGGCGTCGTTGGTGGCAACGATCCCGGCATAATTGCTCTGGATGATGCCGCCGGTCGTGTCGATCTCGACATTCGTGTCGCCGGAATAGACGTCGTTCGAGTTGGAGACCTCGACGCCGGTATTGCCCGAGGTGATGTTGCCCGACAGAACGGTGATGTTCGCGT
Organism: Roseicyclus sp.; assembly: GCA_965661995.1. Taxonomy (GTDB): domain Bacteria; phylum Pseudomonadota; class Alphaproteobacteria; order Rhodobacterales; family Rhodobacteraceae; genus Roseicyclus. Next base: position 6,274 of record CBFIFZ010000047.1, on the reverse strand, counting down.
CGCCGTATTCGATCTCGCTGTCGGTGAACACGACGATACCATTGGCCCCGCTGTCGATCGTGCCCCTGGTCGTATCGATCAGGACATCTGCATCGCCGAAGTAGCTGTCGCCCTCACTGTTGACCTCGACGCCTGTGCTGTCCGACGTCACATCGCCCGTCACAACCGTGAGGTTCACGTCACCTTCAAAGCTGTAGGCGTTCTGGTCCACGAAGATGCCGGTCCCGCCTGCGGTCACCGTGCCCGCCGTAGTGTCGATCGTGACGCTCGAGTCGCCGTTGACGTCGGCATCATTGTAGACGTCGATCCCGAACCTACCACCGGTCACATCACCGGTGGTGATGGTGATCGTGCTCTCGGACCCGCCGTCATCCCCGTTTCTGAGCCGGATGCCCGTATCTTCCGTGCCGGTCACGGCGCCATTGGTCGTGGTGATGAGGATGTTACCGCCCTCGTCGTTTTCGGCGTCGATGCCGTACTCGGACCCTGTAATGAAGCCCTCCCAGTAAGTCGGCGTTTCGAAGGTGATGCCGCCCTCGCCGTCCAGCTCGATCGCCGAACCCGCAACGTTGATTGCGAAAGTCTCGCTCGTCGTGACCGCAAGGGGAGAACCGGAGAGGTCCTGGGTGCTGTCGCTGCCCGACTGCGCGATGCCTTGGCAGAAGTACTGTCCCCCGCTGTCAATGGCGCAGTCACCTGCGTAGGCGCCGCGCCCGTATCCGAACATCGCCATGCCCGTCAGGGCCGTCGTCATTGCAAGGCGGCTCAGGCTCTTGTTGCGCGTCACTCGGGTTGCCATGTCGTCTCTCCACTAAAGCGGTGCGGTCTTGCCCGCACCGAACCAATTCCAAATCTTCCCGCCTACTGGCTCGCCAGCGGCATGTCCTTGCCCCCGAGCGCGCCCTGCTCCGCCGCTTGCGGCGGGGTCGTGCGACCCTCGTAGGTGATGAGTTGTGCGATATCCCCCGACATCGGGCTGACCGTCATCGGGCAGACCACGCCGCGCAGAACCTCGACGTCGTAAAGCTCGGCCACGCCGCCATCGATGCGGAACCAGTCCACGCAGGACCCGCTCGACAGGTCGATGACCTGCACGCCGCACCAGGGCTCGCTGTCGGCCGCCTTCAGCCGCTCGTCCAGCGCCAGACCCTCGAACCGCTTGTAGCGCGGCTTGGACAGCCCGACGAAGGCGAAGCCCTCGTGAAAGGCCAGCCCGCGCAGGAACCCGGGGCAGAAGGCGCGCGGCTCGAAGGTGGCCTTCTTCTTGCCCTTGCCGCCCAGGCCCTTGACCACCCCAAGCTCGCCCGTGCCCGAATTGAGCAGCCACAGCTCGCCCCGGTGCAGCCGCGGCGAATGCGGCATCGACAGACCGTCGAGCACCACCTCGTTCTTCTTGATGTCGATCAGCACGCCGCCATCGCCCCGCCGGTCGCGCCAGCCGTCGATCGTGTTCGACCGGCTCACCGCCGTCGCATAGGCAGGCGCGCCCTGCTCATCGACCGCCATGCCGTTCAGGTGGCAACGGTCCTCGTCCACCAGCTCGCTCACGAAGGAGGGGCGCCAGATCTCGCGGAAGCTGTGCCTGGCGTCGACCGTGGCGATGCAGTTGAACCGCGTGTTGACGAAGATCGGCGCGCCATCGGGCCCGCGCGCCACGTCATGCGCATCGAGATGCCCGGTCATGTGCACCCGGCGCGGCACGTAGCAATGGTCGAACTGGTTGTTCACCCGCTCATGCGGCGCCAGCACGTTGGACAGCTCCATGATCTGGAAGCCGCCGGCCAGGATCAGCCCGCCCTGCCCGTCATGGGCGAGCCCCATGGGCTTGGGCATCGCCGACTGGTGCACATGCGCGCCGCGGCCGGGCGAGCGGCCCAGCATGTAGAGGATACCGGATTGATAGGAGGTGAAAGCGAGCGACACGCCCAGCCGCCCGAGCCGCGGGACCAGCCCGCCCGACATCGAGAAATCCACCTTGAGGGGCTTGCGCCCCCGAACGCCCTTCGCGGCCGCCGGAGCGGCTGCCGCCTGTTCGTCTTCTACCGTGGAAACGGAGTCCGTCACACCGCCTACTCTCTTCACCAACTACTCGCGCGCGTTTGTCACGGCATCAAACGCGCCGGGCATCGCCTACATCCTCGCCGGTATCTTTACCACCGAGGCGCTGCAAACGAGAAATGCCCTCGCTCGCGTTCCGTCGCCGCGGCGACAAAGTTTGACCGTCGTTGCGCTGCGGTCACAGTCCGCCCGGCCCGGACGGCCTCAGGCATTCGCCCCGCGCACCGCCTCGATCAATACGTCATGCCCCACGCGGGCGGGCAGACGTGTCAGGACGTGTCCAAAAGGCCGGTCGATACCGCTCAGCTACACTTGGAATAGCCGCAGCTGTTGCAGGTCAGGCAGCCTTCGGCCATGCGCATGTCGAACTGGCCGCAATTGGGGCAGGCCGGGCCGGGCTTGTGGCCGAGGTTCACGACCTGCGCCTGCGGGTCGGATTTCAGGCCCATCCCCTCCCCTTCCAGGAAGCCGATGGCGATCATGTGCCGCTCGATCACGCCGCCGATGGCGGCCAGGATCGAGGGGACATACTTGCCGTTCATCCAAGCGCCCCCGCGCGGATCGAAGACGGCCTTGAGTTCCTCGACCACGAAGGACACGTCACCGCCGCGCCGGAACACCGCCGATATCATCCGCGTCAGCGCCACGGTCCAGGCGAAGTGCTCCATGTTCTTGGAGTTGATGAAGACCTCGAAGGGCCGCCTGTGGCCGGCCAGCACGATATCGTTGATCGTGATGTAGAGCGCATGCTCGCTGTCGGGCCACTTGACCTTGTAGGTGTGCCCCTCGAGGGATGCGGGCCGGTCGAGCGGCTCGGACATGTAGATGATCTCGCCCCCCGCGGCCTCGGCGGCCTCGACGCCCTCGGGCTTGTCGTCGCTTTCGCTGACCGACAGGACCGAACCGGTCACGTCGTTCGGGCGGTAGGTCGTGCAGCCCTTGCAGCCGGTGGCGTAGGCTTGCGTGTAGACGTCCTTGAATGCCTCGAAGGAAATATCCGCGGGCACGTTGATCGTCTTGGAGATCGAGCTGTCGATCCATGGCTGGGCGGCGGCCTGCATGCGGACATGATCGAGCGGCGCGAGCGTCTGCGCCGTGACGAAATGATCGGGCAGCTCGGCATCGCCGCGCGCCGCGCGCCAAGCCTGCACGGCGTAATCCACCACCTCTTCCTCGGTCCGGGTGCCGTCGGGCTGCAGCACCTTGCGGGTGTAGGAATTGGCGAAGATCGGCTCGATCCCGGAACTCACGTTCCCCGCGAAAAGCGAGATCGTGCCCGTCGGCGCGATCGAGGTCAGAAGCGCGTTGCGCAGCCCGTGCTCGGCGATCAGCGCCTGCACCTCGGGCGACAGGCGCTGCACCATCGGCGCCTTTGCATAGGCCGCGGCGTCATAGAGGGGAAACGCCCCCTTCTCCTTGGCCAGCAGGGCCGAGGCGTGATAGCTCGCGTTCGCGATCACCTCCATCCATTCGCCGGCCTTCGAAGCGGCCGCTTCAGACCCGTAGCGCAAGCCAATCATCGCCAGCGCATCGGCAAGGCCCGTCACCCCCAGCCCGATCCGGCGCTTGGCCAGCGCCTCCTGCCGCTGTGCCTCGAGCGGGAAGCGCGAGGCGTCGACGACATTGTCCATCATCCGCACCGAGAGCGCGACGAGATCGGCCAGCTTGCCCTCGTCGATCCTTGCGGCCTCGGTGAAGGGCTCATCGACCAGACGCGCCAGGTTGATCGAGCCCAGAAGGCAGGCGCCATAAGGCGGCAGGGGCTGCTCGCCGCAGGGGTTCGTCGCCGCGATGGTCTCGACGTAGCTCAGGTTGTTCTCGGAATTGATGCGGTCGATGAAGATCACGCCCGGTTCGGCGTAGTCATAGGTCGCGCGCATGATCCTGTTCCAAAGGTCGCGCGCCTGCACCGTGTGGTAGACCCGGCCGCCGAATGTCAGCTCCCACGGCCCGTCCGCCTCGACCGCCTCCATGAAGGCGTCGGTCACCAGCACCGAGACGTTGAACATGCGCAGCCGCGCCGGGTCGGATTTCGCTGCGATGAAGGCCTCGATATCCGGGTGGTCGCAGCGCAGCGTCGCCATCATCGCGCCGCGGCGCGAGCCCGCCGACATGATCGTGCGGCACATCGCGTCCCAGACATCCATGAACGACAACGGGCCCGAGGCATCGGCGGCCACGCCATGCACCTCGGCCCCCTTGGGCCGGATGGTGGAGAAATCGTAGCCGATCCCCCCACCCTGCTGCATGGTCAGCGCGGCCTCTTTCAGGTTGTCGAAGATGCCGCCCATGCTGTCGGGGATCGTGCCCATGACGAAACAGTTGAAGAGCGTCACCGATCGCCCCGTGCCAGCCCCCGCCACGATCCGCCCCGCGGGGAGGTATTTGAAATCCTCGAGCGCGCCGTAGAACCGCTCTTCCCACCCCGCGGCGTCCCGTTCGACCGAGGCCAGAGCGCGCGCGATCCGGCGCCACGTATCCTCGACCGATTGGTCGATGGGCGTGCCGTCCGCCTCTTTCAGGCGGTATTTCATGTCCCAGATCTGTTCGGCGATGGGGGCGGCGAAACGGGTCATTCTCTCGGCTCCAGATGGCAGACGGACACAATAGCCCGCGGGGGGCCTTCGATCAACAGATTGCAGATCACTGTGACAGCACTACGATATGGTGTGGTGGCAGGATTCTGTGGAGCACTCTGTGAACAAGCCGGGGACAACTCATCTGATCAAGCTCTGCGTCGGCGCGGAGGCGGTCGAGGACCTGCTCGACTGGCAGAGAAACCCGCGCGCCAAGGGGCCGGACGGGCTGCCGCGGCATGTCACGCGGATGTGGCCCAAGCGCGCCGACGAGGTGCTGAACGGCGGCTCGCTCTACTGGGTGTTCAAGGGGCTCGTCCTCTGCCGCCAGCATGTGCTGCGCTTCGACGAGGTCGACCGCGGCGACGGCATCGCGCGCTGCGGCATCGTGCTGGACCCCGAGGTGACGCGCGTCGCTGCAACGCCCAAACGCCCCTTCCAGGGCTGGCGTTACCTCAAGCCCGAGGATGCGCCGCGCGACCTGCCCCGTGGCCGCGAGACCGAGGAGACGCTCCCGCAAAGCCTGCAAAACGCACTGGCCGAGATCGGCGTGCTCTGACCTCTCAGGCCTGGCCGATCCGCGAGACGAGATCCTCCATCGCCCGCCGCTCGGCTTCGCCCCACACCGCGCCGCGGGCACGGAACAAGGTGGCCTCGGACCTGTGGATCAGACCGTCGTCAAGGATTTTCAGGTGGTTGGCGCGCAAGGTCTCACCGGTCGAGGTGATGTCGGCGATCGCCTCGGCGGTGCCATGGGCCACCGTGCCCTCGGTCGCGCCCTGGCTGTCGACCAGCTGGTAATCGGCGACCCCGGCCTCGCGGAGGAAATCGCGCACCAGCCGGTGATACTTGGTCGCGATCCTGAGGCGGAACCCGTGCCGCGCGCGAAAGGCCGCCGCGACCGCATCCAGATCGTCAAGCGTCGCCACGTCGATCCAGCAGGCCGGCACCGCGATCACCAGGTCGGCATGGCCGAAGCCCATCTGCGCCACGACCTCGACCGACTGGTCCCAGGCGGGAATGCGTTCCTGTACAAGATCCGATCCGGTGACACCCAGGTGGATGCGCCCTGCGGCCAGTTCGCGCGGGATCTCTCCCGCCGAAAGCAGCATCAGTTCCACGTCGGCGCCCGCCACCTCGGCAGCGTATTCGCGGTCAGACCCGCTCCGCCGCATGTCGAGGCCGCGCTCCGCGAACCAGGCGAAGGTCTTGTCCATCAGCCGTCCCTTCGACGGCACGCCCAGCCGGATCGTCATGCGGACACCTCCGCCATGACAAGGTGCAGCAACTCGGGCCGGATCACGCCCCCGACCGCGGGGATGGACCTGCCGCCGCCCAGGATACGCGTCAGCGCGTCGTAGCGCCCCCCGGTGGCCACCGGGGGCAGGTCGGCGCGCCCCTCGGCGAGGAAGCCGAAGACGAAACCGTCGTAGTATTCCATCGTGGTCCGCCCGTAGCTCGCCTCGAAGGGAAGGCGCGCCACGTCGATCCCCGCCTCCTCCAGCGCCGCGACGCGCCCCGCGAAGGTCTCGACCGCCGGGCCGAGGCCGGGCAGGTCGACGCAGACGTCGCGCAACTGTTCGCAGGCGTCGGGCAAGGCGGCCTTGAGCGACAGGATCACGCCCAGCACCTCGGCCTCT
>CBFIFZ010000046.1:0-16073 GCA_965661995.1 Roseicyclus sp. | reverse complement strand
CACGGCTGCGCGGCGGCGGTGGCGGCTCTCGCGCGCGACGGGCGGCTGCGCGCCGACCTGACCGAAGAAAGGGCGACCGACCTGCTCTGGACGCTCCTGTCGGTCCGTGTCTGGGAGCACCTGACACGGGACTGCGGCTGGAGCGAGGCGGATTATCTCACCGAGATCACGCGGGCCGCGGGTGCGGCGCTTCTGGACCCGGCGGCATCCTGAGCTTCCGCCGGGTCGCATGCCATAACCGTTGCGCCACCCCCGTGGCCCGCGTTATCCGTGATGCTCAGAACGACGGGCGCACGCGACATGCACCCGCGGGCGAGGGAATTGGCGCAGAACATGCCCCAAGGCACGGAAACCGAGAGCAGGAAACTGCTCAGCCGCCTGCAGGCGGTCATGGCCGACGCGAGTGCCGGGCAGGAGCGGCTTGACCGCATCACCCACCTGATCGCGGATTCGATGGGGACCGAGGTCTGCTCGATCTACCTGCTGCGCGACGGCGACACGCTGGAGCTTTGCGCCACCCAAGGTTTGGCGCCCGAGGCGGTACACGTCACCCGCATGCGCATCGGCGAGGGCCTCGTAGGCCGCGTCGCACGCTCGGCACAGCCGATCAACACCGCCAACGCGCCAGCCGAACGCGGCTTTCGCTACATGCCCGAGACGGGCGAGGAGCGCTATTCCAGTTTCCTCGGCGTGCCGATCCAGCGGCTGGGCGAGCGGCTGGGCGTTCTCGTGGTGCAATCCAAGGAAGCGCGCGAGTTCTCCGACGACGAGGTCTACGCGCTGGAAGTGGTCGCGATGGTCATCGCCGAGATGACCGAGTTGGGCGCCTTCATCGGCGAGGGCGCTGCGCTTGCCGAGCGGCACAAGAGCCAGGTCATGATCCGCGGCGCCTGCGCGCAGGAGGGCACGGCCATGGGCCATGTCTGGCTGCACGAGCCGCGCGTCGTGGTGACCAACCCGGTAGCCGAGGACCCCGAGGCCGAGCTTGCGCGCCTGCACGTGGCGGTCGACCGGCTGCGCGTCGACATCGACGATATGCTGACCCGCGCCCCGGTGGCGGAGGGCGAGCAGCGCGAGGTGCTCGAGGCCTATCGCATGTTCGCCCATTCGCGCGGCTGGATGCGCCGGATGGAAGAGGACATCGCCCGCGGGCTGAGCGCCGAGGCCGCGGTGGAAAAGGAACAGTCGACCGCTCGTGCGCGGATGGAGACGGTTGCAGACGCCTACCTGCGCGAGCGGCTCCATGACCTCGACGACCTGTCGAACCGGCTGCTCAGGCGGCTGACCGGCCAAGGCAAGGACACCGGCGCGGACCTGCCTGCCGACCCGGTGCTGGTCGCGCGCAACATCGGCCCGGCGGAACTGCTCGACTACGGGCGCCGGCTGAAGGCCGTGGTGCTGGAGGATGGCTCGGTCGGCAGCCACGCTGCAATCGTGGCCCGCGCGCTGGCGATCCCGCTGGTGATCCACGCCCGTCAGATCACGACCGAGGCGCTGAACGGCGACCCGATCCTCGTCGATGGCGACCAGGGCATCGTCCACCTGCGCCCCGAGGAAAACGTCGCCTCCGCCTTCCGCGACAAGCTGGCGATGCAGGCCGAGGCGCAGGAACGCTATGCCTCGATCCGCGACAAGCCTGCGGAGAGCCTTTGCGGTACGGTCGTGTCGCTTCAGATGAACGCGGGTCTCATGGCCGACCTGCCCTCGCTGCCGTCGTCCGGAGCCGAGGGGGTGGGCCTGTTCCGGACCGAGCTGCAGTTCCTGACGCGCAACAAGGTGCCGCGCCGGGGCGAGCTGGCCGCGCTTTACGCGCGCGTCATGGATGCCGCGGGCGACAAGCGCATGGTTTTCCGCACGCTCGATATCGGGTCGGACAAGGTCCTGCCCTACATGAAGCCGCAGGACGAGCCGAACCCCGCGCTCGGCTGGCGCGCGATCCGCGTGGGCCTCGACAAACCGGGCGTCATGCGGATGCAGCTGCAAGCGCTGATCCGCGCCGCCGCCGGCCGACCGCTCACGATCATGTTCCCCTTCATCGCCCAGTTCGACGAATTCACGCAGGCCCGCGACCACCTGATGCGCGAGCTCGACCGCGAGGCGGCGCTGGGTCACACCCTGCCTGAGACGCTCGAGGTCGGCGCGATGCTGGAAACCCCCAGCCTCGCCTTCGCACCGCGGCAGTTCTTCGAGAGCTGCGATTTCATCTCGATCGGCGGCAACGACCTGAAGCAGTTCTTCTTCGCCGCCGACCGCGAGAACGAACGCGTGCGCCGCCGCTACGACACGCTGAACGTCAGTTTCCTGACCTTCCTCGAACAGATCGTCCACCGCTGCGGCGACACCGACACGCCGCTGAGTTTCTGCGGGGAAGATGCGGGCCGGCCCGTCGAGGCCGTCTGTTTCGCCGCGATGGGTCTGCGCAGCCTGTCGATGCGCCCTGCCTCGATCGGGCCGGTCAAGTCGCTCCTGCGGCGCGTCGACCTGCGCGAGGCGCGCGCGGTCATCAACGAGGCCCGCGCCAGCGGCGCGCAATCGGTGCGCCCCGCGGTGATGGAGTGGCTGAAGCGTCAGGGGTAAGGGATTCCCGACACACCACGAAGTTGTATGCTCGGCCATTGCTTGCTAGCCTCGACCCGTAATCAGTGACGAGTACGGCATGCGTTGGCTTACGGTTGCAATCTGCCTTCCCCTTGTTGTCGCCTGCGGCGGGTCTTCCCGCGAACCGATCACCAGGGCCTACGGCGAGGCGGTGCGCGAGCTGGGCATTTATCCCGTCTTCCCCCCGCGCGAGGAATTCCAGGTCGGGGACGTGTATTTCTGGTCTCAATCCCGAAGCGACCCCAGCGACACAATCTCGGTCTATGTCACCTCGCTCGCCTGGAAGCGTCACGAGGCGGACGCGTTTCTAAGATCGCGAGTGGTCTTCCAGAACTCGCGACACAACAACAACGCGGCCACACCGCTTGAACAGACCGATTTCCCGAACAGCACCGGCCGCATCCAGACGCGCGGCGAGGTGACGGACCCAACGCTTCTGGCCTCGCTTCCGATCACGGCCCTTCCGAGGGTGTCGGCCGACGCGGGGTTCACCGCCGGAACCGGTCTCATCGGGCTGCTGGCAAGCCTCGGGCTTACCGGGGGAACGCGCACGACGGTAACGCTCGATTTCAACGACGTCCGCAGTTACTGGGTCCCGAACCTTGCGGTTCAGGCGCGGGTGGATCGCGAGGCACCCGGGATCGTGGCCGCGCAGTATGGCCCCGCGCTGCGGGAATTGACGCGGACCCTGCAGCTGCGCAACGCCGGGTCCGCGGACCCCTGCGGCGCGGATCGCGTCTGTGGCATGTCGGCGATCACGCGCGTCTACCTTGCGCGGGAAATCGACTACACCTACCGCAACGGCTCGATCGTGGCGGCTGCGCTTCGACGGGCCGAAACGCTGCCCGAGACGGGCCAGGCCACGCGGCCCCCGGTTGCCCCCGCCGTGACTGTGAACGTCGCCAACGGGGCGGATGGAACCGTGAACGGTGCCCCCGCGCAGCAGCAGATCGACGCGCTGCGGACGCAGCTTGCAACCCTGACGGCGAGCGCGGATCGCGGCCAATCCCTGCGCTTCGAGGCCTGGGATGCGCGCGGCATCACCTTCAGCGAGGTCTACCAGCGGCCCGTGGCGGTGGCCTGGGACGGAATCGAGTTCTGTATCGGCGAAACGATCGAGGGAGGCTGCTGAAAATGATGACCACATGGCACCGCATGGCGACCGGGACCGGCGCCCTGATGATCCTTTGCCTCGCCCATGCCGGACCGGCGGCGGCCCAATCGGAAGCGCCTCCTTCGCCGGAGCAGATCGGCGGGGTCACCGTGGGCGACCGGCCCTTCTACCCGGTCACGGCCACCATCCCCTCGAACCGCCTTGACCTTCCGGGCGACGCAGCGACCGATCCCGCGACATCGGGGTATGTCTTCGAATTCCTGGCCGCGCCGGATGGCGATGTGGCGGGCCTCGACGGCTATGCCCTGCAGGACGGACGCCGGGTCGGGTTGTGCGAGCCGATCCCGGTGCGGCTGGCCGGGCCGCCGCCACGCACGATCTACCTGTTTCCCTGCGGCACTGGCGGGGGCGGGGGCGGCATGCTGTCGACCGACTCGCTGGTCGTCGAGTTCAACCTCGACGCCACCGATCCCGACAGCGGCGAGGTCATTCCCTTCGGCATCACCGTGCAGGAGATCCTGGACGGCGGCGTGGCAGACCTGCTGCAACTGCCGATCCCCTTGCCGGAGGGGCCGACCGCGCCGTAGCCGGCCTCGCCGCATCCGCCCTTGCGCCCGCCCCGATCCAGGCGCAATCATCGCCCTAGGCCACACGATGCGCCTGGGGGGCGGCCCCTGCGCCGCGGCCGATGACGGGCCCTTATGCTCACACCCAAACTGCTGACGACGCTCCCTGAAAGCACGCCGCAAAGCGTGCTTGCCGACCTCGTGGCCGGGATCACCGTGGCGATGGTCGCACTCCCCCTGAGCCTCGCCATCGCCATTGCCTCGGGCGCGCCGCCCGCCACGGGCCTGGTGACCGCCATCGTGGCGGGGTTCCTGATCTCGGCCCTGGGCGGCAGCCGGGTGCAGATCGGCGGGCCGACCGGTGCTTTCATCGTCGTGGTGCATGCCGTGATCCTCGATCACGGGCTGGACGGGCTGATCCTGGCGACGCTGATGGCGGGCGTGATCCTCGTGATCGCGGGGCTGCTGCGCGCGGGCAGCCTGATCCGGCTGGTGCCGGAGCCCGTGATCAACGGCTTCACCATCGGCATCGCCGCGATCATCGCGCTCAGCCAGCTGCCCGACGCCATCGGCATCGCCCTGCCGCCGGGCACGGGCGCCGAGGCGCTGGAGCGTATCCCGGCGATCTGGGCCGCACGCGACACGCTGAACCCGGCAAGCCTTGCCGTGGGGGCTGCGACGATCCTCGCCATCGTGGCGCTGCGCCGCGCCTTGCCGCGCTTCCCGGGCCTGATCCTCGCCGTGGCCGGGGCCTCGGCGGCTGTGGCGCTGTTCGGCCTGCCCGTCGACACGCTGGGCGCGCGCTTCGGCGAGTTGCCCGCCACCCTGCCCCGCCCCGTGATCCCCGAGATGACGGCGGCGCGGCTGATCGAGCTTTTGCCCTCGGCCCTCATCATCGCCTTTCTTGCGGGGGTCGAGTCGCTCCTGTCGGCCATGGTGGCCGACCGCATGGTCGCGGGCCGCCACCGCCCCAGCGCCGAGATCCTTGCCCAGGGTGTCGCCAATATCGGCTCGGCACTGATGGGCGGCCTGCCCGCGAGCGGCGCCATCGCGCGCACTGCGACGAATGCCCGCGCGGGCGGGCGCACACCGCTGGCGGGCATCTTCCATGCGCTCACGATCCTGATCGTGATGTGGGCGGCGGCGCCGCTGGCGGGATACCTCGCCATGCCCGCGCTGGCCGGGCTGCTTCTGGTCACGGCGTGGAACATGTCCGAGCCCCAGCACTGGCGCGGCTACGCCACGACGGGGCGGGTGTCGGACCGGCTGCTGCTGGCGCTGACGCTGGTGCTGACCGTCTTCGCCGACCTGACGGTCGCGATCGGGGTGGGCGTGGCGCTCGGCCTCGCGCTTCGCCTCCGGCGGCGCGAGGTGCCACCTGCGGACTGGACCCCGCCCGACCGCTGAGGCGTGCGGGCTGGACGGCGGCCACGGGCCGGCGCTAGACCCTTGGCCGGGTGGGATACACAAGGGGGGCAAAATGATGCTGCAGAATTTCGGCGATTGGGACGTCATCATCGTCGGCGCAGGCTCGGCGGGCTGCGTGCTCGCGAACCGCCTCTCCGCCGATCCTTCGCTGAAGGTCCTGCTGCTCGAGGCGGGCGGAAGCGACAACCGCCTTTGGGTGCATGTGCCGGTGGGCTACCTCTACGCCATGGGCGACCCCTCGCTCGACTGGTGCCTGAAGACCGAGGCCGAGCCGGGCCTGAACGGACGCGCGCTGAACTACCCCCGCGGCAAGGTGCTGGGTGGCTGTTCGTCCATCAACGGCATGATCTACATGCGCGGGCAGGCCCGCGACTATGACCTGTGGCGGCAGATGGGCAACACCGGCTGGGGCTGGGAAGATGTGCTGCCCTATTTCCAGCGCTCCGAAGCCTATCACGGCGGCGCGGATGACGCCCATGGCGGCGAGGGCGAGCTGCGCGTGGAACGCCAGCGCCTGAACTGGCCCATCCTCGACGCCGTGGCCGAGGCCGCGGAAGAGATGGGCATCCCGAGGACGCGGGATTTCAACCGCGGCGACAACGAGGGCGCGGGCTATTTCGAAGTCAACCAGAAGGCCGGGCTGCGCTGGAACGCGCGCAAGGCGTTTCTCGACCCGGCGCGCAAGCGGCCGAACCTGGCGGTCGTCACGGGGGCCGAGGTTCTACGCCTGTCAATCGAGGGCCGCCGCGCGACCGGCGTGGTCTTCCGCCAGGACGGCGCGGCGTATCACGCGCGGGCCGCGGGCGAGGTGGTGCTCTCGGCGGGGGCCATCGGGACGCCCAAGATCCTCGAGCTGTCCGGGATCGGTCGGGCGGACCTGTTGCAATCCCACGGCATCGACGTCGTGCAGGACACGCCCGACGTTGGCGAGAACCTCGCCGATCACCTGCAGATCCGCACGATCTTTCGCATCACCGGCGCACGCACGCTGAACGACTGGTACGCCAGCCCCCTGGGCAAGCTGAAGATCGGCCTCGACTACGCGCTGAAGCGCTCGGGTCCGCTGGCCATGGCGCCATCGCAGTTCGGCATCTTCACCCGGTCGAGCCCCGAGCACGAGACGCCCAACATCGAATACCACGTCCAGCCCCTGTCGCTGGACGCCTTCGGGCAACCGCTCCACCGCTTCCCGGCGTTGACCGTCTCGGTCTGCAACCTTCGCCCCGATAGCCGCGGCTCGGTCCATGTCACGGGGCCCGACCCGCGGGCGGCCCCCGCGATCCGGCCCAACTACCTCTCGGCCCCCGCCGACCAGCGCGTCGCGGTCGACTCGATCCGCCATGCCCGCGCGCTGATGGCGACGCGCAGAATGGCGGAGTTCACGCCCACCGAGATCAAGCCCGGCGCCGAGGTCGACGGCGAAGAGGCCCTGCTGAAGGCCGCAGGCGACATCTCGACCACGATCTTCCACCCGGTCTCGACCGCGCGGATGGGCACGGATGAGGGTGCCGTGGTCAGCCCCGAGTTGACCGTGAACGGCATCGGCGGGCTGTCGGTGGCCGACGCCTCGGTCATGCCGACGATCACCAGCGGCAACACCCATGCGCCCGTGACGATGATCGCCGAGAAAGCCGCCGAGATGATCCGCGCGCGGCTGCGCGGCTGAGGCATGTTGCGCAAAAGTGGGAACCGGTTTTGCGCAGCTCGAACATGCGAACTCTAATGCGCCCAGGGCGTGACGCGGCCCGTCACCCCCTCCCACGCGCCCCAGCCCAGCACCCGGGCCGGGTTCGTCGGCGGCGGCATCTCCACCCCCTCGAGCCGGGTAAATCCGAAGCGCCCGTAATAGGGCTCGTCACCCACCAGCAGGACACGCGGCCAGCGGTCGGCCGCGGCCAGCGCCAGCCCCTCGCGCATCAGCATGCCCCCCAGCCCCTCGCCTTGCCGGGTCGGGTGGACGGCAACGGGCCCGAGCAGAAGCGCCTCGGCCCGCTCCACGCGCACCGGCCAGAACCGGATCGCACCGGCGAGGATGTCATCGGGATCGCGCGCGACGAGGCACAGGTTCGCCACCGGCGGCACCCCTTCGCGCAGGCGGTAGGACGACAGCGCCTCACGCCCCGGCGCGAAGCAGAGGTCGTAGAGCGCCTCGACCTCCCAGCGGTCTTGGGATGTTTCCCGGTTCAGCCGATACATGCGCGCGGTCTCGAGCCCCTTGCCTCTGGCCACGGGCCTAGCATGCCGCTAGGTCCTGCACAAACACGAGGAGTCGCGCGATGTTCTACCGCCCCGAGGATGGCCACGGCCTGCCCCACAACCCGTTCAACGCCATCGTCACGCCGCGGCCCATCGGCTGGATCTCGACCCGCGGCGCGGACGGATCCGAGAACCTCGCGCCCTATTCCTTCTTCAACGCGGTCGCCTACGTGCCGCCGCAGGTGATGTTCGCCTCGACCTCGGCCAAGGAGGACCGGGGGGATACGAAGGACAGCGTCGCCAATATCCGCGAGACGGGTGTCTTCTGCGTGAACGTGGTGGAATTTGCCATGAAGGACGTGATGAACCAGACCTCCGGCCCCTGGCCGAAGGAAACGGACGAGTTCACGCTTGCGGGCATCGAGCGGGCAGAGTGCGAGACCATCCCCTGTTCGCGCGTCGCGGGCGCGCCTGCCAGCCTCGAGTGCCGTCTGACCCAGATCGTGAAGCTGGAGGGGGAGGCGAATTTCGCCGTCTTCGGCGAGGTCACGGGCGTCCACATGCGCGATGACTGCCTGGTGGACGGTGTCTTCGACGTGCTGGCCTTCAACCCGCTCACGCGGATGGGCTACCGCGATTACTCGGTCATCCGCGAGAAGTTCAGCCTGAAGCGCCCGGGCGAGTGAGGGGGGCTTTCCGCCAGTGAGCCCGCGCGCGGTGCTGCGCACCTCCCGCTTGCTCACACGCCGGACCCGGCAGGCTTCGCCTGCGGGTGCGCCTGACTTGGCAGGTCTCGGCGCGAGACGGAGAGTTCGGGAGCCTCCGGCGGGGATATTTTCGAAACGGAGAAATGGGGGAAGGCGCTTGGCTTGGCTCCAACGCCCGTCATCAAGCGGGGCAAGATCCAACTTCTCCGTTTCACAAGTATCCCGGGGGAGTCGCGAATGCGACGGGGGCAGAGCCCCCCCCCTTCGGGAACGACGTGACCATCCCGCGCAACGTGCACCATACCGGGTGCGACCGCACCGCGAAGCGGTGCCACCGCGGTCGTGGCGCAGGCCGCAGGCCGAGACACGCCGCAGGCGCCCGGGCGACGGCTTAAGCCGGCGCAAACCGCGTCTCAATGACCGCCGAGGATCCCGGTGCGCACCGAATAGTCCGTGGCGACCTGGTAATCCGGGTCGTCGTCGCTGTCGACGACAAGGTGCCCCGCACGCGTCAGAAGCCGGTGGCAGTCCCGGCTCAGGTGGCGCAGCTCCACCCGCTTGCCGTGCGCCTCGTAGCGCCCGGCGAGCTTCTCGATCGCCTGCAGTGCGGACTGGTCGGCGACACGGCTTTCGGCGAAGTCCACCACCACGCGTGACGGGTCGCTTTCGGGCGCGAAAAGCTCGTCGAAGGCTTCGGCCGAGCCGAAGAAGAGCGGGCCGGAGACCTTGTAGACCCGCGCGCCCTCGGGCGTCTCGTAGGCTGTCGCCCGGATGCGCGTCGCGTTCTGCCAGGCATAGGCGAGCGCCGAGACGACCACCCCCACGACCACCGCCGTGGCGAGGTCGGTCAGCACCGTCACCACGGTCACCAGCACGATGACGAAGGCATCGATCCGCGGCACCTTGAAGAGGATCTTGAGCGAATTCCACGCGAAGGTCCCGATCACCACCATGAACATCACGCCGACCAGGGCTGCCAGCGGGATCTGTTCGATCGCGGGCGCTGCGAAGAGGATGAAGCACAGCAGGAACAGCGCCGCCGCCACCCCCGCGATCCGTGTCCGGGCGCCCGCGCTTACGTTGATCATCGACTGGCCGATCATGGCGCAGCCGCCCATGCCGCCAAAGACGCCGGTCACCGTGTTGGCCAGGCCCTGCGCCACGCATTCCTTCGACGCGCCGCCGCGTTCGCCCGTGATCTCGCCCACGAGGTTGAGGGTCAGAAGGCTCTCGATCAGGCCGATGGCGGCAAGGATCAGCGCGTAAGGCAGGATGATCTGCAGCGTCTCAAGCGTCAGCGGCACAGCGGGGATGTGGAAGGAGGGCAGCCCCCCCTCGATCGAGGCCATGTCACCCACCCTCGGCACGTCGAGGCCGAAGCCGATCACGATCGCTGCCGTTATCGCGATGCCCGCCAGCGGCGCGGGGATCGCCGTCGTCAGCCGTGGCAGAAGCCATATCACACCCATGGTCAGCGCCACGAGCGCCAGCATGGTGATCAGCGGCATCCCCGAGAGCCACTCGCCATTGGCCATGCCATGGCCCGCGTGCTCGGCCGAGCCGGGCACCTGGAACTGGCTGAGTTGCGCAAGGAAGATCACGATCGCCAGCCCGTTCACGAAGCCCAGCATCACCGGGTGCGGCACCAGCCGGATGAACTTGCCCAGACGGAAGATGCCCGCCGCGATCTGGATCACCCCCATCAGCAAGACCGCCGCGAAAAGATATTCCACCCCGTGCTCGGCCACGAGGCTGACCATCACCACGGCCAGCGCGCCGGTGGCGCCCGAGATCATGCCCGGCCGTCCGCCGATCAGCGCGGTGATCAGGCCGACGATGAAGGCCGCGTAGAGCCCCACCAGCGGGTGCACACCCGCCACGAAGGCAAAGGCCACGGCCTCGGGCACAAGGGCCAGCGCGACCGTGAGGCCCGCAAGGATCTCGATCCGCAGCCGGTTGAAGCCGAAACCGGGAGGAAGAGAAAGATCGGACGACGACAGGCGTTCGCCCATCGCCGCAAGTAGGATGCGGGTCATGGAATGTCTTGTCCGTCAGGTTGGGCCGGATTGCACGCCGACCAAGGCAGCTTTCAGGCCGACATAGCGGCCAACGCGCCAAAAGGCACGGTATTCATGCGCATACTGTCATTGCTGCACCGCGGCGTAAACCGGGTGAGGCGGGATACGCCCATGTGCATGTTGCATGGCTGCATCGCCGCGCATGGCCGCGCCGAGACGCCGAAGGGCTCAGGCGGCTCTTGCAGGAAGCAGAGCGGGGACCTTCCTCCGCGAAAGCAAGGGCTCGAGCCGCGCGACGAACCGATCGAGCGCTTGGTCCGTTTCCGGGCCGGCAATCGCATGGCGCGACAGGGTCAAAAGCGGCATATCCTCCTGCGGGGCCGCACCCGCGGCGGCGAGGGCCACGAGATCGTCCTCAAGCGGCAGAGAGGAGTTGATCCGGTTTCGCGTCACGAAGACGCCCGCGACGGGCGGCAGTCGGTGGGCCTCGGCCATCAGGCTGCGCAGCGCCGGAGCAAAGCGACCTGCCCAGACGGGACCGCCGAGGATCAACAGGTCGGCCGCACCGATCTCGGGGGTGAGCGTGATCTCGGGGAGATATCCGCGACGCGCATCGCGCCAGCCGCGCAGCCATCCGACAAGACCGCGGTAGCGCGGGCACTCGATGCGGCAGAGACGTGCCCGGGTGCGTGCGGCCAGCCTTTCGGCGATGCGCAGGCTGCGGCCCGAACGGGAATAGACGACGATGACCGTTTGCACGGGTGTTCCCTCCTCCATGCGGCGCCCCGGTCTGGCGCTGTCACGATTTCATGACATATTTTTTCATATAGGTTAGTTGACACGAGAAACCAAGCCCGGACTTGCACGGCCTGCCCCCAAGTGGTTCTGCTGTGACGCGGCAAAGACAGACACGGGGGGCAAAGACCATGGAGACGAAAATCGGCGTGATCGGCGGCTCGGGCGTCTACCAGATCGACGGGCTGGAAGGGGCCGACTGGGTCGAAGTGGCCAGCCCCTTCGGCAAACCCTCGGACGCGATCCTGACCGGACGTCTCGGCGGGGTGGAGATGGCCTTTCTGCCGCGCCACGGGCGCGGGCATGTCCATTCGCCCAGCTCCGTCCCCTACCGCGCCAATATCGACGCGCTCAAACGGCTGGGCGTGACCGACGTGATCAGCGTGTCGGCCTGCGGGTCCTTCCGCGAAGAGATGGCACCGGGCGACTTCGTCATCGTGGATCAATTCATCGACCGCACCTTCGCCCGCGAGAAGTCTTTCTTCGGCCCCGGCCTCGTCGCCCATGTCTCGGTCGCGCATCCCACCTGCCCCCGGCTGGGTGCCGCCTGTGCCGAGGCCGCGCGCGACGCCGGTGTCACCGTCCACGAGGGCGGCACCTATCTCGCCATGGAGGGGCCGCAGTTCTCGAGCCTCGCGGAGTCGAAGCTCTACCGCGAGGTCTGGGGCTGCGACGTGATCGGCATGACCAACATGCCCGAGGCGAAACTCGCCCGCGAGGCCGAGCTGTGCTATGCTTCCGTCGCCATGATTACCGACTACGACAGTTGGCATCCCGAGCATGGCAGCGTGGATATCTCCGACATCATCGCGACGCTCACCGGCAATGCCGACAAGGCCCGCGCGCTGGTCGCCCGCCTGCCGGAGCTGCTGGGCCCCACGCGCGCGCCCTGCCCCCATGGCTGCGACCGCGCGCTGGACTTCGCGATCCTGACGGCCCCCGAGGCGCGGGATGGCGCGATGGTCGAGAAACTGGGCGCGGTGGCGGGCCGGGTGTTGTGACGGCAGAGCAGCAAGCCGCGTTTCCTGGCCCGCCCCACGGGACGGGCGCGACGCGTGCCGCCACGGGAACAGCGGGTTTCACCCACCTGATGCGCCATGCCTGAGGAGCCGATCACCCGCGGGCGGCTGTGGCACCTGCTGGGCTGGCCGGACGGCCCGACCGGCACCGCTGCGACCCTCACCGCCACGACCGAAGCACAGGGGCTGCACCGCCTCGAGCGGCTGACCCTGGGCGTCGGCCAGGCCGAGGTTCCGGCCCTCTACCTCCGCCCCGAGGGTCCCGGCCCTTTCCCCGCCGTTCTTTACTGCCATGCACATGGCAACCGCTACGACCGTGGCGCGGAGGAGCTGATGCTCGGCCGCCCAGCCCTCCTGTCGCCCTACGGCCCCGCGCTGGCCGAGCGCGGCATCGCGAGCCTTTGTATCGACCTCGCCCCCTTCGGCGGGCGGCAGGCCGAGGGGCCTGAAGCGGCGCTGGCCAAGGCCCTGCACTGGCAGGGGCGGACGCTGAAGGGGCAGATGCTGGCCGAGCTTTGCGCCGCTTTCGGCTGGCTCGTCGCCCGCCCCGAGATCGACGCGCGCCGCATCGCCACGCTGGGCCTGTCGATGGGCGGCACCCATGCCTATTGGCTCGCCGCGCTGGAGCCGCGCGTGGCGGCCTCGGCGCATGTTTGCGTCTTCGCCGATATCGCGCCGCAGATTGCCACGGGGGCCCATGACCTGCACGGCCCCTACATGACGGTCCCCGGCCTTCTGGCCGAGGGGGATATGGGCGATGTCGCGGCCCTCGTCGCGCCGCGGCCGCAGCTTGTCTGCCTCGGGGCCTCCGACCCGCTGACACCCGAGGCCGCGCGGACCCCTGCGCTTGCGCGACTACGCGCCGCCTACGCGGACGACCACAACGGTCTGGACGTGCTCGTGGACCCGGACACGGGCCACCGGGAAACGCCCACCATGCGCGAGGCCGTCCTTGCCTTCCTCGCGCGCCACCTTGCCCCCTGAGCGCGCCGCCCGCTTCCCGCGGTCTTCGCGCAACAGCCGCTGCCATGCGATGCGGCAACCGCTTGCACCCCGGCGGCGCTTGGCTTCACCTGTCGCCATGCGGGTTCTGACAATCCTTTGCCTCTCCCTTCTTCTCCTCGCGCCGCGGCTGGGCGCGCAGGAGTTCGTCGAGGTGCCCGACCTCGTTTCGGACGAGGCCTTCTACCGCCTCGTCGCCTGCGCCGCTCCGCCCGGCGGCGAGTGTGCCAAGCCGATCATCCGCTGGCCCGAAGAGAGGCGCCTGCGCCTGCGCGTCGGCATCGCCGACATCGCGGCGAGCTTCCCCGGCTACAAGCTCGACCTGGTGGACCGCGCCCTCGACGACGCCATCGACGAGATCAACGCCAGCGGCGCCGCGCTGTTCCTCAGCCGCGCCTACGAAGGCACGCTCGACATCCCCGTCTACCTCGTCGACACGCCGCAGGGGGGCACCATCTACGGCACGTCGGTGGCCGAGCTCGACGGCGCCGAGATTGCCATCGCCCGCGTCGCGCTGCGCTCGCGCGGGGAGGATATCGTCGGCGCAGCCATCGCAATCAGCCAGGATATCCGCCGCCGCGAAATCGCCTCGGTCGTGCTCGAGGAACTGGTGCAGGCCATGGGCCTGCCGACCGACATCGCCTCGCCCGCCTACGAGCGCTCGATCTTTTCCGAGACGGGCAATTCCACCGTCTGGCTGCGCGGGCAGGATGCCGCAGCACTCCGCCGCCACTACCCTCGCCGCTGACCGCCAGCCCCCGAAAGGACCGCCAGAGCCATGCCCACCCACAAGACCGTCCGGGACTACATCCGCACCATCCCCGACTTCCCGCACGAGGGGATCCTGTTCCGCGACGTGACGACCCTGTTCCAGGACGCGCGCGGGTTTCGCCTGGCCGTCGACCAGCTGCTGTCCCCCTTCGTGGGCGAGCAGATCGACCTCGTCGCGGGGCTGGAGGCGCGCGGCTTCATCCTCGGCGGCGCGGTGGCGCACCAGCTCTCCAAGGGCTTCGTGCCGGTCCGCAAGAAGGGCAAGCTGCCCGCGAAGACCATCGAACAGGAGTACCAGCTGGAATACGGGCAGGCCGTGGTCGAGATCCACGACGACGCGGTCGAGGCCGGGCAGAAGGTGCTGATCGTCGACGACCTGCTGGCGACAGGCGGCACCGCCGAGGCCGGCATCAAGCTGATCGAACGGCTGGGCGGAGAGGTGGTGGGCTGCGCCTTCGTTGTCGATCTGCCCGATCTCGGCGGGCGCGCCAAGCTCGAGGCGATGGGCGTGCCGGTGCACGCGATCTGCAGCTACGAGGGCCTCTGACCGAGGCCTGCTTGGCACAGCACGGCGCGCAACAGGTCCTCCGGCCCAAGCTCGGCCCCGCCGATGACCCGCCCGCCGCAGGCCACGGTGTAGGCCGAGCCGGGGCAGAGTGCGCGGGTGCGTACGCTTTCGGGATCCGTCAGCCTGTCGAGGCGAACCGGAACGCCACGGGCGGACAGGGCATCGACCGTGTTACGGGCGACGGCCTCAAGGCGCCTGCTTTCCCCCGTGGTCTGGATGACCAGCCCGCTCCCGACGCCCGCGGCCCTCGGCACCCAGTCCCGCGGGAAGCATGGCAGCGCAAGCGGCCCTTGCAGGACCTGCCCCACGAGACGCTCGCCGCAGGGCCCCTCGTCGAAGGTCAGCCATCCGCGTCCCGGCGCCATCCCGGGCGAGATCAGGCCGGCGCCCTTGCCCAGAAGGGCCAGCACCAAGGCGTAGCCGTAGTATCTCGCGAAGCTGCCCGCCACCGACCAGAGCCGCGCCGCGCTTTCGCGGGCCAGCGTTCCCGGCCCGACACGCAGGTCATGGATCACCACCGCGCGTTCGGCCCCTTCGATCGGACGCCAGGCCAGCCGACCGGGCTGGAACATCACGAAGCCTTCGTAGGGCGGTTTCAGCATCCGGATCTGGAGGCCTTCGGCAAAACGCGCCATCAGCCAGTCACGGTCATAGGGAGCATGCGGCGCAGGCAAGGCCGCGTCGGTATCCGCGAATGCGGTTCGGTCGAAACTCGGTGGCGATACGGTGACCGTATCGCGATTTCGCATGGACATGACCCTCTCCTCGCCATCCTGCGGGTCCGCGCGTTGGACCCATGATGCGCACAGGCAGGGCGCCGCGCCTTGATCTGACGCAACATGCCGCCCGACAGGGCCGGCATGCGCGTTTCATCATTTGTTAAGCAAGTGTCGGCATGGTTCGAGCTTCGGTCGTCCGGGTCGCCGAACCCCCTCACCGGTCCTGCCGCCGGACAAGCCGCACGCCCAGCTCTCTTGGCGTCGGGCGTGTGGTCGCGCGTCGCTGCCTGCACGCTCACCGGTGCCGTCGCGCGATAGGTCCCGGCGCCAGTAGCGGGCGCAGTCGATTGCCAAGGCGCTCGCGACGGGCTAGCCATGCGCGGCGATGCGGGCGTGATGGAATTGGTAGACATATCGGACTTAAAATCCGTGGGCCGTTGTGCCGTGTGGGTTCGAGTCCCACCGCCCGCACCATATTTTCCTAAAGATATCTTCAAATTTAGGCGCTTGAGGCGGTTGTTATTTTTTCACTCCCCCAGATACACCCCCATTAGGTTACCGCATCTTGGTAT
>CBFIFZ010000045.1:0-16233 GCA_965661995.1 Roseicyclus sp. | reverse complement strand
CTGGACCGCGACCGCGGGGCTTGCGGGCTGCGTCGCGCACGAGATGTTCTTCGAGGCACAGTCCTGAGGCCGCGCCCGGCCTAGTCACGGCGGGGCGGATGGTCTATCTGCGCCCCGTGACGCGACGCGCGAGAGGATGGCCATGACCCAAGCCTTCGAAGAACCGGGACCCGTGGAGCGGGACTGGGCCGAGGCGATTTCCTCGATAGAGGAGATCATCGAGGAGGCCCGGAACGGGCATATGTTCATCCTCGTCGATCACGAGGACCGCGAGAACGAGGGCGACCTGGTGATCCCCGCGCAATGGGCGACGCCGGACGTGATCAACTTCATGGCGACCCATGGGCGCGGGTTGATCTGCCTGTCGATGACGAGCGCTCGGATCGAGGAGCTGGGCCTGCCCTTGATGTCGACGAACAACTCGTCGCGGCACGAGACGGCCTTCACGCTGTCGATCGAGGCGCGCGAGGGGGTGACGACGGGGATTTCCGCGGCGGATCGCGCGCGCACGGTGCAGGTGGCGATCGACGCCTCGAAGGGGGCGCAGGATATCGCGACGCCGGGCCACGTGTTCCCGCTGCGTGCGAAGGATGGCGGCGTGCTGGTGCGCGCTGGCCATACCGAGGCGGCGGTGGATATTTCGCGCCTTGCCGGGCTGAACCCCTCGGGGGTGATCTGCGAGATCATGAACGAGGATGGCTCGATGGCGCGGCTGCCCGACCTCGTCGCCTTCGCGCAGCGTCACAACCTGAAGATCGGGACGATCAGCGACCTGATTTCCTACCGGCGGCGGCACGACAACTTGGTGCGCGTGCGCGAGGAGCGGCAGATCGAAAGCGAGTTCGGCGGCGACTGGACCATGAGGATCTACACCGACGAGACGCAAGGGGCGGAACATATCGTGCTGGTGAAGGGCGACATCTCGGGCGACGCGCCGGTGCTGGTCAGGATGCACGCGATGGACCCGCTGCTGGACGTGGTGGGGGCAGGGCCCAAGGGCCGCGCGGGCGAGTTCGGTGATGCCATGCGGCTCATCGCCGAGGAGGGGCGTGGGGTGCTGGTGCTGCTGCGCGACCTGACGATGAAGCTGGCCGTGGGCGACGAGGTCAGCCCGCAGACGTTGCGGCAGTACGGGCTTGGCGCGCAGATACTCTCGTCGTTGGGGATCAGCGACATGATCCTGCTGACCAATTCGCCCAAGCCCAAGGTCGTGGGGCTCGAGGCCTATGGGCTGTCGATCGTGGGCACGCGCAAGATATCGGAGCTTGGATAATGGCCGGACATTCCGACAACGACATGGGGCTGCCGTCTTTCGACAAGCCCGTGAAGGTCGCGATCGTGATCGCGCCCTACTACACCGCCATCGCCGAGGCGCAGCTTGCCGCGGCCAAGGGCGTGCTGGAGGCGGCCGGGGCGAGCCACGAGGTGATCGAGGTTCCCGGCTCTCTGGAAATCCCGACCGCCATCGGCATCGCGCACCGGCTGTCGAATTTCGACGGCTACGTGGCACTTGGCTGCGTGATCCGGGGGGCGACCTCGCATTACGACGTGGTCGTGAACGAAAGCTCTCGCGCGCTGACCATGCTGGGGCTGCAGGGGGTTTGCGTCGGCAACGGGGTCATCACCGTGGAGAACCGCGCGCAGGCCGAGGAACGGGCCGATGCCGCGCGGCTGAACACCGCGGGCGGGGCCGCGGCGGCGGCGCTGCACCTGATCGCGTTGACGCGGCGCTTCGGGCAGCCTAAGGGCGGCGTCGGATTCAAGCCCCGCACCGAGACGATCCAGGTGGCGGGCGACAGCGAAGGCCCCGCCACGGCATGACGACAGACGACGCCCCCACATCGCGCCCCAAGGGCCCCAGCCGCGAGGAACGCCGCCAGATGCGCTCGGCGGCGCGGCTTTACGCCGTGCAGGCGCTCTTTCAGATGGAGGCCTCGGGGCAGTCGATGAAATCGGTGCGCCGCGAGTTCGAGACGCACCGCTTCGGTGCCGTCTACGAGGGCGAGGAGATGGCCGAGGGCGACCCCGACCTTTTCGCCAAGACGCTTGAGGATGCGGTCAACTGGCAGGCGAAGATCGACCAGATGACCGACCGCGCGCTGGTGGCGAAATGGCCGATCAATCGCATCGACCCGACGCTTCGCGCGCTGTTCCGCGCGGCCGGTGCCGAGCTGGTCGAGGGCGCGGCGCCGCCCAAGGTCGTCATCAGCGAATACGTCGATGTCGCCCGCGCCTTCTTCCCCGAGGGGAAGGAGCCGAGCTTCGTCAACGCCGTGCTCGATCACATGGCGCGCGAGGCGAAGCCCGAGGCGTTCTGAGGTGGCCGAAACGGTCCCGGTGATCGAGACAGCCCGGCTGCGCCTGCGCGCCCACCGGGACGCAGACCTGCCCCACATGGTTGCGATGTGGTCCGATCCGGGCTTCGTGCAGTTCATCGGCGGACGCCCCTTCACGCCCGAGGAAACCGCCGCGCGGCTTGCGCGGTACCGTGCCATGTGGCCCACACATGGCCACGGGTTCTGGGCGGTCGAGGACCGGGAGACCGGCGCGTTCCTGGGCGAGATGGGGCTGGCGCGGTTCGGGCGCGGGCTTGGCCCGGATTTCGACGACTGGCCCGAGGCGGGCTGGGTTCTGGTGCCGGGCACATGGGGCAGTGGCATCGCGACCGAGGGGGTGGCGGCGGTGCTTGGGTGGGCCGACGCTAAGCTGGACGCGCAGCGGATCGTCTGCATGATCGCCGAGGGTCACGCCGTGTCGCGGCGGGTGGCGGAGCGCTTCGGCTTCACACCGTGGCGCGAGGCGGATGTCGGCCCGGCGCGTCTGACCTTGCTGGAGCGTCGGAGCGCGGTAGCAGGCGGCTAGCGGACGCTTTGGCGAAGGCCTCGCAGGATACGCCCAGGCGGGGCTTGTTGCCATGTGAAGGCCACCCCACCTGAGGCAATGCGCGGCAGGGCATGCATGACCCTGGGCGCAGGACGGCGAGGGGACAGATGGATATCGTGATGGTGGCGATCGGCCTCGGGCTCTTGCTCGGGGGCGGTGAGGGGCTGGTGCGCGGAGGCGTGGCGCTGGCCACGCGGATGCGGCTGCCCATGGCCGTGGTGGGCGCGGTGGTGCTGGGCTTCGGCACCTCGACACCCGAGCTTCTGACCTCGCTCTCGGCGGCCTTTGCGGGCGCGCCCGGCATCGCCATCGGCAACGTGCTGGGTTCCAACATCGCCAATATCCTCCTGATCCTCGGCATCGCCGCGGTGATCGCGCCGGTGCCTGCGGGTGCCGCGGGGGGCGAGGATCGGGCGTGGCTGGTGGTCGCGACGGTCATGGGACTTGCCGTGATCCTGCTCGGGCCGATGGTGGGCCGGGTCGAGGGGCTGATCCTGCTGGCGGCCCTCGGCGTCTACCTCTGGCGCCAGCTCACCCGCGATACGGCGATGGAACCGGTACCCGAGATCCCGGGCATGAGGGGCGCGATGATCGCGCTCTACATCCTCGGCGGGCTTGCCACGCTCATCGCGGGCGCCTGGCTGCTGGTCGAAGGCGCCACGGGCATCGCGCGCGGCCTCGGCATCAGCGAGACGGTGATCGGCCTGACAGTGGTCGCGGTCGGCACCTCGCTGCCGGAACTGGCGACCAGCGTCATCGCCGCCCGGCGGGGCGAGGCGGGGCTGGCGCTGGGCAACATCCTTGGCTCGAACGTGTTCAACATCCTCGCCATCCTCGGCCTGACCGCGGCCATCGTGCCGATCCCGGTGCCGCCGGGCCTGTCGATGCTGGACCTCGTCGCCGTGGCGGGGGCCGCCGCGCTGTTGCTTGTCGCGCTGGCCACGGGCCGGATCGGGCGCGGCGCCGGTGCTGGGTTTCTCGTCATCTACGCAGGCTATATCGGCTGGCTCGCCCTCGGCTCTGCCTGATTTTCAGGCAGAGACCCGCCGGCACCCGTGCCAGACCGCCGCGCCCCCTTGCGCCGCGTGGCAACAGACATAATCTCTGACAGGACCCACAACAGGAGCCGCCCATGCCTGCGCATATCCGCTTCATCCTGAAACACGCCGCCGTCGGCCTTGGCATCGGGGTCGCCTTCGTGGCGATGCTGCTCGCCTTCGACGTGGGCGGGCTCTGGCACCTGGTGACGCACACCGCCGAGGGGCCCATCGCCGTCCTGATGCTGACGGTCTTCTGCACCATCACCTTCGGATCGGCCCAGATCGGGTACAAGATCATGACCATGGGCGAAGAGGGCAAGGACGACGACGACCATCGCGGCAAGCGCGATGCGGTCTTCACCCTCGACGCGATCCCGGTTCCGGTGCGCAGCGACGACCGCCGTCGCTGAACCCGGCCAGACCTGAAACACGAAACGCCGCCCCGGTCAGGGCGGCGTTTTTCGTTGGGTGACGGGGACCAACCAACCGTAGAGGCGTTCATTCCCGAGGACCTGTATGTACAGGTGGGCGCCAGGTAACCGGACCACGGCCCGGCCAGAGCCAGCTCCCTCGGAATTGCTTAAGGCCACTGGAATATTGCCACAGGCACGAGAAGGGCAGACCCGTCACAACGCCAGATAGGCGGGCGCGGGGCGGCTGGCAAGGGGGGTGGCGATCTTGCCTTTGTTCGCGGATTGTTCCATGCTTCCCCCATGACCGACGTCGCCCGCACCCTCGACGCGCTCGCCCCCGGCCAGCTTCTGGCCCGTGGCGTCTGTCGTCATCTGCGCGCCCATGACTTCGTCACGCTGGAGGAGTTCACGCCGGAACGCGGAAAGCGGCTGGACGTGATGGCCTTGGGGCCCAAGGGCGAACTGTGGGTGATCGAGTGCAAGTCGAGCCGCGCGGATTTCACCTCGGACGCGAAATGGGCGGGGTATCTCGAATGGGGCGACCGCTATTTCTGGGCCGTGGACGAGGCGTTTCCCAGTGACCTTCTGCCCGAGGGCACGGGCCTGATCATCGCCGATGCCTATGACGCCGAGATCCTGCGCATGGGACCGGAGACGAAACTTCCGCCCGCCCGCCGCAAGGCCGTGACCCAGCGCTTCGCGCGGCACGCGGCGCTCAGGCTGCACAGTTTGCGCGACCCGGGCCTCATGCTTTAGGCACGGCACCCACGCGCAACAGCGCGATGCGCGTGATCGGCGGGCCGAGCAACTCGAACAGCACGGTCGTGCCCACCGTCAGCGTCATGATCTGTGGACCCCATTGCGGGAATTCCTCGGCCGCAACCAGCGCCATGCCCACGGCGACACCCGCCTGCGGCAGAAGGGCGGGGCCGATCCAGCGCCGCTCGACCGGGACCGCACCCGCCAGCCCCGCGCCAACCCAGCCGCCGATGATCCGCGCGACGATCCTGAGTGCGACATAGGCGATCCCCACGCCGCCGAGTGCCCAGAGCTGATCCAGCTCCAGCACGGCGCCCGCCATGAGGAAGAAGAGCAGCATCACCGGCCACTCGATATGCTCGATCTCGTGAAAGGCGCGCTCATGGTGACTGGCGAAATTGGCGATGGCGGCACCCGCCACCATCCCCGCCAGCAGGTAGGACACCCCCAGCCATTCGCACAGCCCCGCGGTGACGAAGACAAGACCCAGCGCCTCGGCCTGCAACGGCTCGCCGCGGCTGATGCGCCCGGTGAGCGCCGCACCGGGCAGCCCCACGCCCAGCCCGATCACCAAGGCGCCCACGATCTCCAGCCCCGCCTCGGCCAGAAGCCCGTGACCATGCGCGCCGGTCAGACCCGCGGCGGCCACCAGGACAAGGCTGAAGACGATGAGGCCCCATCCGTCGTCGATCGCCACGATGCCCCGGATCGCGTCGGCGAACCGGCCCTCGGCGCCGACCTCTCGCAGGATGTCCTGCGTCGCCGCGGGCGCGGTGGCGCAGGCGATGGCGGCCAGGATCATGGCGAGCGGCAGCTCGACACCTGCCAGCACCAGCCCGCCGCTGACCACCACCAGCGTCGCCGCCACGATCGACCAGGACACCCAGAGGATCAGCCGCCCGTTCTGGCGCAGCTTCTCCCAGGTCAGCGCGTTGCCCAGAAGGAAGGCCACCAGCGTCAGCGCGGCGACCGAGATGAAGGAAAACAGGTCCTCGAACCCCGCCGGGATCAGGTCGAAGCCCGACCGCCCCGCGATCACGCCAAGCGCCAGGAGCAGCGTCACCCGCGGCAGGCGCGTGCGCCGCGCGGTCACGTCGGCGGCAAGCCCGGCGAGGAACAGCCCCCCGAGCGTCAGGAAGATCGGTGCAAGGTCCATGGCCGCGACCCTAGCGCGGTCCGGCCCCCCGGCCCTTGACGCGGATCAAGCGGATCAGCGCTTGCCCTTGCCCATCTTGCGGGCGGCGGCGGCGGCGGCGCGCAGCTCCTCGGCGATCTCCTCGGCCTCTTCGGGGTCGAAGTCGAGCGGCAGGTCCACGCCGTCGCCCTCGACATAGATGCGCACCATCCCGAGCGTCGTCGGCCCGATCTGCAGGTTCGCGGCGGTTTCGCTTTCGCTGTTGATGCCCATGGCCGTTGCCTCCAAAGCTGTGGCTGGAGGTAGCGGCAGATGGGGCTTTCTGCAAGCGACGTGGTGCTGGACCGGCTGCGCGTCGGCGATGCGGGCTGGCTGATCATGCGCCACGGCGAGCGCTATGCCGCGGACGAGGGGTTCGACGCCACGTTCGAGCCGCTTGTCGCGCGCATCCTGGCCGGGTTCCTCGAGACCCACGATCCGGCCCGCGAACGCGGCTGGATCGCGCGGGTGGGCGAGCGCCGTCTCGGCTCGATCTTCTGCGTGAAGGGGCCTGCGCCGGACACCGCGAAACTGCGGCTGTTCTACCTGGAACCGGAGGCGCGGGGTCTTGGCCTTGGCCAGCGGTTGCTCGACGCCTGCATGGAGTTCGCCCGCGCTGCAGGCTACCGGCGCATGACGCTCTGGACCCATGAAAGCCATCGCGCGGCCTGTGCGCTCTATGCGAAGAACGGGTTTTCTTGCGTCCGGTCCGAGCCTGTCCACAGCTTCGGGGTCGACCTGGTCGAGCAGGAATGGACGCGCGCGCTTTGAGCGATGTCTGACCCCTTGCAATCGACGGGCGCGGGCGCTATCCCCGCGCTCGTGCCGGCGTAGCTCAGTTGGTTAGAGCGCCTGATTGTGGATCAGGAGGTCCCCCGTTCGAGCCGGGGCGCTGGTACCACCCCCTTCAGTCTCCGATGACGACCTCTTGCACCGGGGCGCCTCCCGGCGCGTCGTAGACCCGGATCACCCCGTCATCGCCCACGATCACGGTGCGCCCCTCGATCACGCTGATGCCCACTGCGCCGACGCCTTGCGGAAGCGTGTACGCGCCGGGGTCGATCACCAGTTGCGCGGGCCCGGCGTTCAGCCGGATGACAAGCAGCGCGACGATGGTTAGAACGCCGAGGATCATCACCGCGGTCAGCACCGTCACCAACCCCTTGAGGAATCGCAGGTTGGCGGGCAGGGCGGTTTCCTCGTCGCCGTCCGGAGGCATCGTCATGGGCTTGGCCCCTCGCATCGTCACGGTCCTGATCGGCCCGGACCCGGCTGGCCGCCTTGATAAGGCACTGGGCGCCGCCGTGCCAGAGGCCGAGGCGCTGAGCCGTTCGCGCCTCGTGCGCCTGATCGCCGAGGGGGCCGTGCGCGTAAATGGCGCGGTCGTGACCGACGCGCGCGCCAAGCTCGCCGAGGGCGACACGGTCGAGATCACGGTCGAGGAGGCGGTCGAAAGCGACACCGCGCCCGAGGATATCCCGTTGGAGGTGCTCTACGAGGATGCCGACCTGATCGTCGTGAACAAGCCCGCGGGCATGGTCGTGCATCCCGCGCCCGGCTCGCCCGGCGGAACGCTGGTCAACGCGCTGCTGCATCATTTCGGGGGCAATCTCTCGGGTGTGGGCGGCGAGAAGCGGCCGGGGATCGTGCACCGGATCGACAAGGATACGAGCGGTTTGCTCGTCGTGGCGAAGTCCGACGCCGCCCATCACGGGCTTGCCGACCAGTTCGCCGCCCACACGGTCGACCGCGAATACATCGCGCTCTGCCACGGCTGCCCAGACCAGGGCGATCCGCGCCTGAACGGCGTACGCGGCGTCAGTTTCGAGCCGGGTGGCGTTCTGAAGATCACCACCCAGCTTGCCCGCCACAAGACGGACCGCCAGCGGCAGGCGGTGCTGTTTTCCGGCGGGCGGCATGCCGTCACCCGTGTGACGGTCGAGGAGCCGCTCGGCCCCGTCACGCGCGTGTCCTGCCGGCTGGAAACCGGCCGCACCCACCAGATCCGCGTGCACATGACCCATGTCGGCCACGCATTGCTGGGCGATCCGGTTTATGGCGGGCGGCGCAAGGTTTCGGAGAAGCTCTTGGGCCCGGCGCTTGCCGCCCGGATCAACGGCTTTCCGCGCCAGGCGCTCCATGCCGCGCGGCTGGGGTTCATTCACCCGGTGACGGGCGAGGCACTGAGTTTCACCGCCGACCTGCCCAGGGACATGGCCGACCTGTTGCAGGGGTTGCGCGCAGCGACCCTGTAATCTGTGCACACATGCACGTGAATTCACGGAAACGAGACTTGCTGTTCACGAAGGCGCCGCGCACAATCTGAACAGTTTCGTTCACTTGCCCTCTTGACGAAAAGTTAACCGGCTTTACATATACGCCAACAGGGCCTGACAGGGGGTTCAACCATGTCCAATTACGCTAATCTCCCGGCGCCGTCGCCGGAGCAGGGGCTCAACCGCTACCTGCAGGAAATTCGGAAGTTCCCGATGCTGGAACCCGAACAGGAATACATGCTGGCCAAGCGCTGGGTCGAAGACGAAGACACCGGCGCCGCGCACCAGCTCGTCACCTCGCACCTGCGCCTCGCGGCCAAGATCGCCATGGGCTACCGCGGCTACGGCCTTCCGCAGGCCGAGGTGATTTCCGAGGCGAACGTGGGCCTGATGCAGGCCGTGAAGCGCTTCGATCCCGAAAAGGGCTTCCGCCTTGCGACATACGCGATGTGGTGGATCCGCGCCTCGATCCAGGAATACATCCTGCGGTCGTGGTCGCTGGTGAAGCTCGGGACGACCTCGGCGCAGAAGAAACTGTTCTTCAACCTGCGCAAGGCCAAGGCCCGCATCGGCGCGCTGGAGGAGGGGGATATGCGCCCCGAGAACGTCGCGCGCATCGCCCATGACCTCGGCGTGACCGAGGACGAGGTGATCTCGATGAACCGGCGGCTGTCGGGCGGCGATGCCTCGCTGAATGCCACCATCGGGACCGAGGATGACAGCTCGACCCAGTGGCAGGACTGGCTGGAAGACGAAGACGCCGACCAGGCCACCGATTATGCCGAGCGCGAGGAATACCAGAGCCGGATGGCCCTGATGGCCGAGGCGATGGAGGTGCTGAACGAGCGCGAGCGTGACATCCTCACCCAGCGCCGGTTGCAGGACAACCCGGTGACGCTTGAGGACCTCAGCGGCGTCTATGACGTCAGCCGCGAACGCATCCGCCAGATCGAGGTGCGCGCCTTTGAGAAGCTGCAGAAGCGCATGCGCGACCTGGCGAAGGAACAGGGGATGCTCGCCTCGGCCTGAGGGCCGCGGATCATCCGTCGATCACAAGCGCGAGGGCCTGCCACAGCAGGTCCTCGTCCGCGTTTTCGTCGCCCCGCAGGATGACCCCCACCGCGGGCACATCCGGCAAGACGACCACGCCAGACGAATAACCGATATCGCCGCCACTATGGCCGTAGACGGGTCCATATTCCGACGTGTCGATGTCGATGTCGATCCCTAGGCCATAACCCTCGCCCACCGGGTCCTCCAGCATCAAGGCCGGCGCCGCGGGGCCTAGAAGCCGCCGCTCCACCAGCAGCGCACGGAAGAAGGCCGCGACCTCGGCCGCGGGTGCGATCAGCCCGCCGTCGCCGAACCCTTCGCTCACGTAGAGGCCCGAGGCATCCCGCCCGTCGGGCGTGATCCCGGCGGCATCCTCGGGCCTGCGCGCTTCGGTGCCGAAGACCGCGCTTGCGCGCGCACCCACCGGGTCCAGCACCAGCGCGCGCAGCGCCTGAGGGTAGGACTGCCCGGTGGCGGCCTCCAGCACCAGCTGCGCCAGCAGGTAGTTCGTGTTGGAATAGTCGTAGGCCTCGCCGGGCGCGAAGAGCGGCCGTTCGCCCTCGGCATAGGAGAGCGCGTCGCGCACCGTCCAGCCCTCGGGCTCGGCCATCAAATCCTCGGTGAAGGCGTCGTCGAGGTAATCGGGAAGCCCGCTCGTCATCGACAGAAGATGGTCGATCCGCACCCCGTCCAGCCCGCCGAAGGCCTCCGTCACATCGCCCGGCAACCAGCGCGCGGCGGGGTCGCGCATGTCGAGACGGCCCGCTTCGTGCAGGCGCAGCAGCGCCGCGGAGAGGTAGGGCTTGCCCACCGAGGCGAGGATGAACCGGTCGCCGCCCCGCGTCTCGCGCCCGTCGGGGCGCTGCGGGCCGGTGGCGAGCGTGTACGCCCCCGCGGCTGTCCAGACATGGATCACCTGCGCCGCGCCGCGGTCGACCTCACCCGCCAAGGCGGCGAGAGGTCCGGGCGTGTCGGCATGGGCGGTCTGCAAGGTCGCCAGCGACAGGGCAAGGAGCGGGGAGAGCAAAGGGGGCACGCGCATATGGATACTCGTCAGACCGGGAACACCGCTCGCATTATGCGGGTTGCGGGCGGACCTGCCTATTCCCATTCTGCGCGCCGACAGCAAAGGGGCGCACATGACAGACCATATCCGCTGGGGTATCCTCGGGGCCTCGGGCTTCGCCCGAAAGATCACCGGCCCCGCCATCAACGAAGCGCGGCGCGCGCGGCTTGCGGCGGTCGCCACCCGCGACCCGACCCGCGCCGCCCCCTTCGCCGAGATCGCGCCGGGGCTGACCGTACATGACAGCTACGAGGCACTTCTGGCCGATCCGGGTATCGACGCGGTCTACATCCCGCTGCCCAACGCGCTGCATGTGGAGTGGTCGATCCGCGCCGCCGAGGCCGGCAAGGCCGTGCTCTGCGAGAAACCCATCGCGCTTCATGCGTCCGAGTTCGACCGGCTGATCGCCGCGCGGGACGCGACCGGCCGGCTGATCGCAGAGGCCTGGATGCCCGCCCACCACCCGCAATGGACGATGGCGCGCGACCTGATCGCCGCGGGCGCGCTGGGGCGGCTTCGGACCGTCACCGGGCATTTCTGCTACGGGCTGCATGACCCCGCGAACATCCGCCTTTCGGAGGACCTCGCCGGTGGCGCGCTCCGCGATGTCGGCGTCTATCCCATCGGCGGCTTCCGCTTCGCCACGGGGCTCGAGCCGCAGGTGGTCTGGGCCGACGCGATCCGCGAGGGCGGCGTCGACACCTCGGCCTGGGTGCAGGCGCAGGCGGGCGAGGTGCGGTTTGCCTTCCACGTCTCCATGCGCACCCAGCGCAGGCAGGAGATGGTGTTCGAGGGCGACGCGGGCACCCTCACGCTCGCCGCGCCCTTCAATCCCGGCCAATACGCCGAGGCGCAGCTGATCCTGTCGCGCGACAGCGGCCCGACCGAGATCCACGCCTTCCCCGAGCCGCGCCAATACGCGCTTCAGGTCGAGGCGGTGGCGGCGCATCTTCTCGACGGCGCCGCTTTCCCCTATCCTCTGGAGGCCGCACGCGGCACGCAGGCCGTGCTGGATGCGGCGTTCGACCGGCTACGGGGAGAGTGACGATGGATCGCAACGACGACGAGCGGATCGAAGGGCGGCTGAACGGCGACCAGCCCGAGGCCACGCGCGACGGCATGGGGATGCGGCTGCTCTACATGGTGATCATCTGGCTCATGCTGAGCGTCAGCCAGACCGTTCTGACCGTGATCACCGTCATCCAGCTCGTCATCATGCTGGTGAACACCGGCCAGCGGAATCAACGGCTTGCCGATTTCGGCACCGACCTCGGCATCTGGATGGCCAAGGCCGCGCGTTACCAGGCCGCCGCCTCCGAGGTGAAGCCCTGGCCCTGGACGGACCTGGATTGACGTACGGTTCGGCCGGTCGTCTGAAACAAGTCGTGAGTGAGCAGTAAAGAGTTCATCGGTGGCCGAGACTCCCGTCTCAACGCCTGACCCGGCGTCCGACTTGCCCTTGATCGTGCTGATCGGTCGGGTGCTGTGGCAGATGAAGTGGCTTCTGCTGCTCGCGTCGGCGACGTCCATTGCCCTTGCAGAACTGGGTTACGAGTCCGCGGGCAGCGCCGCCTTTATCTACGGCTTTCTCTTCGTCCTGTCCTTCGACGTGGCCCGCCACCCCGAGATCACGATACCACGGGATTGGACATTCCGGCCCGCGATCCTGCTTCCGAGCCTGCTGGTGCTGGTCGTCGGGTTCATCACCGCTGGTTTTCTGCTCGCCGGGGGCGCGTCCAGGTTCATGGCGATCAACAGCGTCAACGTGATGATTGCGGTCACATTGGCCGCGCTCGGACCCTGGCTGGTCCGCGTCATGGCCCCAGAGCGCACGGCTGTTCGGATCGGCTTCCTCGGGCGTCTGTGGCGGCTCGGGCTCGTTGCGGGCCTGGGCGTGGTCTGGTCGGTGCTGTCCCTGCTGGTGATCGCTTACGGGGTTCCCGACGCACCTGGTGCGATTGCCATTCCGGTGGGAATCCTCCTGCGCGCGGTGGCGGACACGGCAATCGTGGCCCATGCCACCGTCCTTGTCGCCGCCGTGGGTCCGAAGGGCACCTTAGGCGCCATGGAAAAAGCAGAGCGAAATACTCGGGATTGACATATCCGACCAAACCGCTCAGGTTTCTCCTGACCAGACCGTCGGGAGTCGATCATGCCTGTCCCTTCCCCCCGCGAACGCGACCGCGACCCAGCCCCGGTCCCGCCCGCCAGCGAGTTGATCGCAGAACTGGGCGGTGCGCTCTGCCCCTCGCTCTCGGGTCTTCTGGAACGGCTGATCGACCGACAGGCGACCGATGCCGCCCGAGGGGTGTGGCCATGATCGTCTGCCACTGCACCGGCATCAGCGACGCGGATATCCACGGGGCCATCGACTGGATGCGCGCCGCCGACCCCGACACGATCATAACCCCCGGCAAGGTCTACCGCGCGCTCGGCAAGAAATCCGATTGCGGCGGCTGCCTGCCGCTCTTCATGTCCACGATGCAGGCGTCACCCGCCCTCGGCGTTCCGGCCGAACTGCGCGGCCTCCGCCGCCGCGGCGCGATGGGCTGATCCGGCGGCACGGTGGCGACTCGGCACGATATTCCATAGACTTGCAAGACAAACCACGGGCGTATCCTCGCCCTGGCCAGCCCGACGAAAGGATGTTCCATGAAAGGCGACGACAAGGTCATCGAGTACCTCAACGCAGCGCTCCGCAGCGAATTGACGGCGGTCAGCCAGTATTGGCTGCACTACCGCCTGCAGGAAGACTGGGGCTTTGGCCGCATCGCCGACAAGTCGCGCGAGGAAAGCATCGAGGAGATGCACCACGCGGACAAGCTGATCGCGCGGATCATCTTCCTCGGCGGTCACCCGAACCTGCAAAAGCTCGACCCGCTTCGGATCGGCGAGACGCTCAAGGAGACGCTCGAATCCGACCTCGCCGCCGAACATGAGGCCCGCACCCTCTACATCGAGGCGCGCGACCATTGCGAGAGCGTCAAGGATTATGTCTCCAAGGCGCTCTTCGAAGAGCTGATCGCCGATGAGGAGGGGCATATCGACTTTCTCGAAACGCAGCTCGACCTCCACGGCACGCTGGGCGACGCCAACTACGGCATGTTGCAGGCGAAACCGGCGAACGAGGCGGAATAGGGGGTCAGCCCTGCGTCGGCCAGCTTTGGTGCTCGTCGTCGATGACGAAGGCATGGCGGTGCGGTGCGCCGCCATGTTCTTTCAGATGGGGATGATCCGGCGGCAGGTCGGGATGGCCGTGGGCGATCACCTCCGGGTCGCCCGCGGGCCAGACCCGTAGCGCCAGCGCCACCCCTGCCACCGCGATCCCGCCAAGGATCAGCAGGGCTTGCCCCATCCCAAGCGCGTTTCCCGCCCAGCCCGCTACGGGGTAGGTGACCAGCCAGCAGGCATGGCTGAGCGCGAATTGCGCGGCGAACAGCGCCGGGCGGTCGCCGGAATGCGATGACCTGCGCAAGAGCCGCCCCGCCGGTGTCAGCACCGCCGCATAGGCAAACCCGATGACGGCCCAGGCCGCCAGCAATACGCCCCAGCCCGGCAGCCCCGCGGCCACGACCCAGGCCCCCAGCGCCAGCGTCAGCCCCGTCAGCCCCGCGGCCGCGGCCAGCATCACGCCGCGGTCCGCGGCATGATCCAGAAGTGCCGGCAGCGCCAGCGCCGCCAGCATCGAGCCACCACCGAAGGCCGCAAGCGCCGTGGCGACCGCGGCCTCGCCCGCGCCATAGCCCGCCTGCACGATCACCACCGTGTTCACGATGACGAATGCGCCCGCCGCCGCCGCGGCCAGGTTCAGCGCCAGAAGCCCCCGCAGCCGCGGCGTGGCAAGGTAGATCCGCGCCCCCCGCGTCAGCCGCTCGGAAAAGGGCCGCTGCGCCTGCGTCTCCGTCCGCGGCGGCAGGGTGGTGCCCACGACCAGAAGGGCCGAGCCGAGAAACCCGACGACCGTGCCCACGAACAGCCCGTGGTAGCTCATCACCAGCAAAAGGACCCCGGCAAGCGCCGGGCTCAGAAGCGACTCGAGGTCATAGGCCAGCCGCGACAGCGACAGCGCGCGGGTGTAGTCGCCCTCCTCGGGCAGCACGTCGGGGATCACCGCCTGGAAGGCGGGCGTGAAGCTGGCCGAGGCCGCCTGCAGCACGAAGATCAGGACATAGACCTGCCAGACCGCGTCGATGAAGGGCAGGGCAAGCGCCACCGCCGCCCGGATCAGGTCGGCCCCCACCAGCACCGCCTTGCGCGGCATCCGTTCGGCCAGTGCCGCGGCGACAGGCGACAGGCCCACATAGGCCACCATCTTTATCGCCAGCGCCGTGCCCAGCACCGCGCCCGCGGCCTCGCCCGCCAGGTCATAGGCCAGAAGGCCAAGCGCGACCGTCATCAGCCCCGTGCCGATCAGCGCGATGACCTGCGCCGAGAAGAGGCGCGCGTAGATGGGATGGGTGAGCACCGACAGCATGGTGGGCAAAGCCTATCACCGGTCTCCGGCCTACCGCCAGTGGTGCTCGTGCCTCAGCGCGCCCGCAAGCGCAGCCAGCGCAGGATCGGCATGATGTCGAGCGCCGCGATGGCCGCGCCCAAGGGCAGCATCCAGAGCCCCAGCACCGGCAGGAAGGCGAAGACGCCGCCCAGCATCAGGAGCAGCCCCAAGATCAGCCGCAGCCCCGGCGGCACCCGCTGGCGGACCCGCACCAGCACGCGCTTCGCCTTCATCCGCCATGCGCGCCAGCGTGCCGTGCCGCCCGTGCCCAGGTCCATCCTGAGCAGGTCCTGTGGCCCCGCGCGCCCCTCCAGCCAGTCCTGCCCGGTATCGGCGAAGCCGCCCTTCAGGTAACAGGCAAGCGCGGCCCCGTTCGCGTGGTTCACGGTCAGGTCTACCGCCCGCGCCTGCGGATACTGCCGCGCAAGATAACCGGGCAGGGCGCGCACCGCCGCCGTGGCGATCCCCTCGCCCTGCCGCTCGCGGTCGATCATGAAGGCGCGCAGCCCCAGCGCCCCCGGCGCCGCGATGGGGATGGTTTGCCGATAGTCGCGGTCGATCTTGAAGAGGCCCACGGCCTCGCCGTCCGCCTCGATCACATGCAGGTCGAACCGGGCGCGGTCTTCGGCAAAGGCCTCCGCCACCGTCCCGGCGAAGACCTCCTGCTCCGGGGCCACCCGGATATGCGCCACCCGCGGCAGGTCGCCCGGCCCGAGCGGCGCAAGGGTGACCTTCACCCCTCCATCGCCTCCAGCTCGTCGATCAGCCCCTCGATCATCGACAGGCCCTTGTCCCAGAACGCCGGGTCGGATGCGTCAAGGCCGAAGGGCGCCAGAAGCTCCTTGTGGTGCTTCGACCCACCCGCCTTCAGCATCTCGAAATACTTCTCCTGGAAGCCCGGCTCACCCTCCTCGTAGACCGCGTAAAGCGCGTTCACGAGGCCATCACCGAAGGCATAGGCATAGACGTAGAAGGGCGAGTGGACGAAATGCGGGATATAGGCCCA
This sequence comes from Roseicyclus sp., assembly GCA_965661995.1. GTDB lineage: Bacteria > Pseudomonadota > Alphaproteobacteria > Rhodobacterales > Rhodobacteraceae > Roseicyclus. The sequence goes on along the minus strand of CBFIFZ010000045.1, from coordinate 68 downwards.
GAAGGTCTCGTAGCCTTCCATGAACTCGAAGACCGGCCCCAGGCTCTCGGCCTGCACCGACATCCAAA
>CBFIFZ010000044.1:0-16415 GCA_965661995.1 Roseicyclus sp. | reverse complement strand
TCGGATGCCCCGACGCCGTGCTAGAGGCGCTCGGCGCGCGGTTCGAGGCCGAGGGGCACCCCCGCGGCCTGACCACGCTGCACCCGATCGCGGCCGGCGACATGTATGGCGTTAAGGGCATCGATCATATCGCCAAGGACGGTCTTCTCGGCCGGATCGTCGCGGGCAGCTACCCCTCGGGGCCGTCGTCGCTGCCGATGCCCGAGATCTGGAAGATGGTCGTCGAGGACCGCGTCGCGGCCTATAACGTGCCCTCGGGTATCCTGTTCGACATGCACCGGGACGTGGCCGCGCGCAGGCCCGGTGTGCTGACCAAGGTCGGGCTCCAGACCTTCGTCGACCCGATCCGCGAGGGCTGCGCGATGAACGCGCGCGGGGCTGCCGCGCCTATCGTGAGCCGCGCGGAGTTCGGCGGTGAGACATGGCTGCATTTCCCGAACATCGTGCCGGATGTTGCGATCATCCGTGCCACCACGGCGGATGAGAAGGGCAACCTGACCTACGAGCACGAGGGTGCCTATCTCGGCGCGCTCGACCAGGCGATTGCCGTGCGCAACCACGGCGGCCTGGTGATTGCACAGGTCAAGCGGATGACGGCGGCGGGGTCGCTCCGGCCCCATGACGTGCATGTGCCGGGGCACCTTGTCGATCTGATCGTGGTTGCCCCCGACCAGAAGCAGACCACCGAAACCCCTTATGACCCCGCTATCTCGGGCGAGATCATGCGCCCGTGGGCCTCGTTCTCGCTGGCCGAGCATGGGGTGGAGAAGGTCATCGCGCGGCGCGCGGCGATGGAATTGCGCCGCGGCCAGACGGCGAACCTCGGCTTCGGCATCTCGGCGATGGTGCCGCGCATTCTTCTGGAAGAAGGGCATGCGCAGGCCGTGACATGGGCCATCGAGCAGGGCGCCGTTGGGGGCATGCCGCTCACCGGTTTCGCCTTCGGCTGTGCGTCAAATGCCGATGCTTTCGTGCCAAGCCCGAACCAGTTCACGTACTTCCAGGGCGGTGGCTTCGACGTCAGTTTCCTGTCCTTCCTCGAGGTGGATTTGGAAGGGAACGTGAACGTCTCGAAACTGGGCAAGAAGCCCTACCTGACGGCTGGGTGCGGCGGCTTCGTCGACATCACGGCGCACGCGAAGAAGATCGTCTTCTCGGGCTACTTCGAGGCCGGGGCCGAGTTGGACCTGACGGACACGGGCCTGCGCGTGGCCCGGCCCGGCAAGTTCACCAAGATGGTCGAGGCGGTGGAACATGTCACCTTCTCGGGCGCGCGCGCCGTGGCCCAGGGGCAGGACGTGATCTACGTGACGGAACGTTGCGTGATCCGCCTGACGGCGGAGGGGCTGATCGCGACCGAGATCATGCCGGGGATCGACCCCGCCCGCGACATCGAGGCGGCCAGCGGCGGGCGCGTCCGCGTGGCCCCCGATGCGGTGACCCTGCCCCTTTCGCTTCTGCGCGACGCGCCGATGGGGCTAAGCCTGTGAGCGCGGTTCACCTCCATGTCGACGGGCCCGTCGCCCATGTCGTGCTGGACAACCCGGCCAAGCTCAACGCCTTCACGCCCGAGATGCTGACGCAGCTCGAGGCGCATTGCGCTGCGCTGGAAACTGCGCCGGAGGTGCGCTGCGTGATCCTGCGGTCCGAGGGGGATCGCGCCTTTTGCGCCGGGGCCGACATCAAGACTTGGGCGCCGCTGTCGCCCTTCGATTTCGCGCGCCACTGGGTGCGCGAGGGACACCGCATCTTCGACAGGCTCGCGCGGCTCTCGAAGCCGACGATCGGGGTTTTGCAGGCGCACGCCTTCGGCGGCGGGCTGGAACTGGCCGCGTGCTGCGACATCCGCGTGATGGCGCCGGGCGCGACGCTGGCGCTGCCCGAGGCCCAGGTGGGGATCGTGCCGGGCTGGTCGGGGACGCAACGCCTGTTGCGGCTTCTGCCTGAGCCGGTCGTCAAGGATATGGCGCTGTTCGGCCGCCGGATCGATGCCCCCCGCGCCCATGCACTGGGCTTCGTGGCAGAGGTGGCCGACGACCCGCGGGCAATGGCAGAAACCATCGCCGCGGGGGTGCTGAAAGCCTCGCCGCGCGCCACCGAAGTCGCGAAGTACCAGGTCCACGCCGGTGTCGGCGAAGACAGCGCCGCGATGATCGAGGCGCTGGGGGGCGGCATGATCGGTGCCAGCGCCGACAAGGCCGAGGGCGTCGCCGCCTTCGCCGAGAAACGCAAACCCGAATTTCCTGGAAGCTGAGCCATGCAGGACCTGACCGTCATTCCCGCTTCGAACACCGCCGGGCTTCCGGTGGAGCCCAAGACGCTCCGCCACTGGATCGGCGGGGCGTGGCGCGACAGCGCCGACGGCGCCACCAGCGAGCGACGATCGCCCGCGCATGGCGTGCCGGTTTCTGTTGCGGCGAAAGGTGGCCGGGCCGAGGCGGAGGCCGCAATCGCCGCCGCACGCGCGGCATTTGACGCGGGCGACTGGAGCCGCTCCTCGGGCAAGGACCGGGCGACGCTGCTCCTCAGGGTCGCCGAGCTGATCGACCGCGACCGGCAGGCGGTTGCCCAGCAAGAGGTTCTGGAATCGGGCAAGCCGATCACTCAGGCGCTGGCCGAGATCGAGGGGGCCGCCGACCTCTGGCGCTATGCCGCTGCACTTGCGCGCACGATGCATGGCGACAGCCATAATTCCCTCGGGCCCGATATGCTGGGCCTCGTGCTGAAGGAGCCCATCGGCGTTGTCTCGTTGATAACGCCTTGGAATTTCCCGTTCCTGATCGTCTCGCAGAAACTGCCTTTCGCGCTGGCCGCGGGCTGCACGGCGGTGGTCAAACCCTCCGAGCTTACACCGGGCACGACAGTGATGCTGGGCGAACTTCTGCAAGAAGCGGGTCTTCCGGCCGGTGTCTGCAACATCGTGCTGGGCTACGGCGACCCGGTGGGCGAGGTGCTGTCGACCGATCCCCGTGTCGACATGGTATCGTTCACCGGGTCGACCGGCGTCGGAAAGCGCATCAGCGCGGCGGCCAGCGGGACCCTGAAAAAGGTCAGCCTGGAACTTGGCGGCAAGAACCCGCAGGTGATCTTCCCCGATGCCGATCTCGACCAGGCCGCCGATGCCATCGCCTTCGGCGTCTATTTCAACGCCGGCGAATGCTGCAACTCGGGCAGCCGGATCATCGTGCACGAAGATGTTGCCGAGGTGCTGACCGAGAAGGTCGTTGCGCTGAGCCGCCGTGTGCCCTTCGGCGATCCGCTCGATGCCCGCACGCAGGTCGGCGCGATCATCTCGCCCGAGCATCTGGCCAAGATCGACGGTTATGTCCGCGGCGCCGTGGCGGCAGGGGCGCGCGTCGCGCTGGGCGGCGCTGCGCTGGAGGTCGGCGGCCTCGGCGCGCAGTTCTACCAGCCGACGATTGTGACGGGTGTGCGCCCCGAGATGCCCATCGCAACCGAGGAGGTCTTCGGCCCGGTCCTGTCGGTCCTGACCTTCCGCAGCTTCGACGAGGCCCTCGTGCTGGCCAATGGCGCGGCCTATGGCCTGTCGGCAGGGGTCTGGAGCCGTGATGTCTCGACCTGCCTCGATTTCGCGCGGCGGGTGCAGGCGGGTACGGTCTGGACCAATACCTGGATGGACGGCTTCGCCGAACTTCCCTTCGGCGGGTTCAAGGAAAGCGGACAGGGGCGAGAGCTTGGGCGCTACGGCCTGGAGGAGTTCCTCGAGGTGAAGACGGTGCAGATGCGGATCGGTCAGAGCCGCGGGGCCTGGGTGGCATGACCCTAGCGCGGCGGATCGGGATGGAAGAGACGGTGCAGCCCTTCGGGCGGTTCGCCCGCCATGCGGCGCAGCAGCATCTCGGCCATGGCGCGACCTGTCGCGCGCAGGTCCTCGAAGACGGTGTCGATTCGCGGGCGGATGTTGTCGAAGATCGGCGAGGCGCGTTTCGCCACGATATCGGCATCGACGCCATGAACGGCCCCGGTATCGGCAAGTGCTGCCAGCGCGACCATGGCCGTGACCTCTCCCACGCAGACGTATCCGTCGGGCGGGTTGGAGCCGCGGCGTCCGTGCATCAGCGCCTCGGCGATCTCGCGCGTCGGGCTGTCGAGCGTGACGCCCGCCACGATCTCGTGCTCGATCCCCGCGGCGCGGGCGGCCGAGACGAAGCCGTAGCGCAGGTGCTGGGTGAAGGTGAACTGCTCGCCCGGCAACACGAGGCTGAGGCGGGTACGCCCCTTGGCGACCAGCCGCTCGACCGCGGCGCGGGCAAAGGCCTCGTTGTCGAAATCGACCCAGGGGTGCGGCGTGGTGAATTCGGTTCGACCGTGGCTCACGAAAGGGAAATCCGCCTCCATCAGCAGGCGGACGCGCGGGTCGAAGGCCTCGGTCCGGGTGAACAGCAACCCATCGGCGAGGTTGTTGCGCAGGATCGTGCGAACTGGCCCGAGGCGATCCTCGCCGGGGCTGTCGGGAACGACGGTCACGGCATAGCCGGTGCCGGCCAGCGCCTCGGTGATGCCGGTCAGAAACTCATGGGTGAAGCCGAGAAACTCGTGCTCGGTGTTGAGCAGAAGGCTGATCACCTGCGTGCGCCCGGTGCGCAGTCGCCGCGCGGCGCGATCGGGCACATAGCCGAGGCGCTTGGCCGCCTCGGCCACCTTGGCCCGGGTGCCTTCCGCGATTCGCGGATCGCCGGCCAGCGCGCGCGACACCGTGGCCACGGCAAAACCCGTCGCCTGCGCAACGGTGCGCAGGGTCGGCCTTTCGCCCATGTCCGTCGGTGTGCTGGCGTCGAGGTCGTTGCCCATCTTCACGGATCGCCCAAGGGTTGCATCGGGCCTCATAATGCCGTGAATTTCAAACGTTTCAACATGAAAAGCAACTCAATGCCCCATGCTGCGCCGCAGAAAATCCGTTTGGAAACGGCAGGTTCTGCGCAAACAGTGTGGAAGTTGCCCGCAATTTATGGTTGACGAGCAAGGGATTTATAACGTTTCAATACCCGCAAGCCCGACAAGGGCGATGGTCAGCAAGGGAGGAACCGAACGATGACCATGATGAAGAAACTGCACATGACCGCTGCCGTCGTGGCGCTGTCGACCACCGCGGTCGCAGCCCAGGAGGTGGAAGTTCTGCACTGGTGGACCTCGGGCGGTGAAGCCGCTGCCGTGGGTACGCTGCGCGACACGCTCGCCACGGGCGGTGTCAGCTGGCTCGACATGCCGGTCGCCGGTGGCGGCGGTTCGGACGCCATGACCGTGCTGCGTGCGCGCGTCACCGCAGGTGACCCGCCGACCGCCGTGCAGATGCTCGGCTTCTCGATCCAGGACTGGGCCGCCGAAGGCGCGCTTGCCAACCTGAACGACCTCGCCGCCGAGCAGGGCTGGGGCGACGTGGTGCCCGCGGCGCTGCAGGCCTTCTCGACCTACGAGGGCGATTGGGTCGCGGCTCCGGTCAATGTTCACTCGACCAACTGGGTCTGGGCGAACACCGCTCTGATGGCCGAGCTTGGCATCGAGCAGCCGACCAGCTGGGACGAGTTCGTCGCCGCGATGCAGGCCGCACAGGGCGCGGGCTACACTGCGCTCGCGCACGGTGGTCAGGCCTGGCAGGACGCAACCATCTTCGACTCGATGGTGATGGGCGTCGGCGGCCCCGACTTCTACCAGGCGTCGATGGTCGATCTCGACCCCGAGGCGCTCGGCTCGGCCACCATGGTCGAGGCGTTCCAGCGCATGGAAACCCTGCGCGGCTTCGTCGACGACAACTTCTCGGGCCGCGACTGGAACCTCGCCACCGCAATGGTCATCAACGGCGAAGCGCTGTTCCAGATCATGGGTGACTGGGCCAAGGGTGAATTCGTGAACGCGGGCCTGACGGCCGGCAACGAGTTCCAGTGCTTCCGCGTGCCGGGCACCGAAGGCACCGTGACCTTCAACTCGGACCAGTTCGCCATGTTCAACGTGACGGACGCCTCGGCGCAGGAAGCGCAGCTTGCCATGGCCTCGGCCGTGATGAGCCCCGAGTTCCAGGTCGCGTTCAACCTCGTGAAGGGCTCGGTTCCCGCGCGGACCGACATCCCCTCCGACCAGTTCGACGCTTGTGGCCAGATGGGCATGGCACAGCTGGCGGAAGCGGCGGCAAGCGGTGGCCTGTTCGGCTCGATGGCCCATGGCCATGCCAACCCGCCGTCTGTGCAGAACGCGATGTATGACGTGATCACCGCGCACTTCAACGGCGAATACGACGCCGAGACCGCGGCCGCGGAACTCGTCACCGCCGTCGAGATCGCGCAGTAATCCTGCGCACAAGGGCCGGCCCCCGGGTGGGGCCGGTCCGCACCCCGGCCCGCCCAAGGGCCGACCCATCACGCAACACCAAGGGGAGGGGGCCCGATGGCCGCATCGACCGACACGGGCGCGGATTTCCGCACGCGTCTTCAGGGCTGGCTGCCGAAACTGGTGCTGTCCCCCTCGCTCGCCGTGATGATCATCTTCGTCTACGGCTTCATCGCCTTCACGATTTACCTGTCCTTCACCGACAGCCGGATGCTGCCCTCCTACGGTTGGGTGGGCTGGCAGAACTACGACCGCCTGTTCCGCATCCGTGAATGGGACATCGCGATCTCGAACCTTGCGGTCTTCGCCTCGCTCTATATCGGCATCTCGACGGTGATCGGCCTGTCTCTGGCGATCTTCCTCGACCAGAAGATCCGGGGCGAGGGCATCTTGCGCCCGATCTTCCTCTACCCGATGGCGCTTTCGTTCATCGTGACCGGGACGGCGTGGAAATGGTTCCTCGACCCTGCGATCGGGATCGAGAACACCATGCATCTGTGGGGCTGGGAAAGCTTCACCTTCAACTGGATCAAGGACCGCGAAATGGCGATCTACACCGTCGTCATCGCCGCGGTCTGGCAAAGCTCGGGCTTCGTGATGGCGATGTTCCTGGCGGGCCTGCGCGGCATCGACAACGAGATCCTGAAAGCCGCCCAGATCGACGGCGCGTCGAACTGGAACCTCTATCGCCGGATCATCCTGCCGCAGTTGCGCCCCGCCTTCCTGTCGGCTTTCGTCATCCTCGCCCACCTCGCGATCAAGTCCTATGACCTTGTCATCGCCTTGACGGGCGGAGGCCCCGGCAACGCCACCGCGCTGCCCGCGACCTTCATGTATTCCTACACCTTCACCCGCAACCAGATGGGGATCGGCGCCTCGTCGGCCGTGATCATGCTGATGACCATCGCGGCGATCATGGTGCCCTACCTCTATGCCGAGCTGAAGGAGAAGAAGTGATGGCCGTCGCCTCCTCCGATACCGCGATCCGCACCTCGCGCATCACGCGGGCCTTCATCTATCTGTTCCTGCTTCTCTTCGCGCTGTTCTACCTGCTGCCCTTCGGGATCATGCTGGTGAACTCGCTCAAGCCGCTTTCCGAGATCACCGGCGGCAACATGATCGCCCTTCCGCGGGAGTGGACGATCGAGCCCTGGCTGTCCGCCTGGTCCACCGCCCAGATCGGGGTCGAACCGACGGGCCTGCGCCCCTACTTCATGAACTCGCTGATGATGGCCATTCCGGCCGTTCTTCTGTCGACCGTCGTGGGTGCGCTGAACGGTTACGTTCTGACCAAGTGGCGCTTCCGGGGCGACACGATCATCTTCGGCATGCTCTTGTTCTCCTGCTTCATCCCGTTCCAGATCGTGCTGATCCCGATGGCGCGTATCCTCGGCATCCTGCAGATCGCGGGCACGACGCCGGGCCTGATCCTGGTGCATTTCGTCTACGGGATCGGGTTCACCACGCTCTACTTCCGCAACTATTACGCCGCCTTCCCGACGGAATTGGTGCGCGCGGCGCAGATCGACGGGGCGGGCTTTTTCCAGATCTTCTGGCGCATCATGCTGCCAAGCTCGGGCCCGATCATCGCGGTCAGCTTCATCTGGCAGTTCACCAACATCTGGAACGACTTCCTCTTCGGGGCGTCCTTTGCCTCGGGCGATGCCGCGCCGATGACGGTGGCGCTCAACAACCTCGTCAACTCGTCCACGGGGGTGCGCGAATACAACGTGCATTTCGCAGGTGCCATCATGGCCGCCGCTCCCACGCTTCTCGTCTACATCGTCGCCGGCCGCTACTTCGTGCGCGGCCTCATGGCCGGCTCCGTGAAAGGATAACCCGATGGGATTTCTCGACATCGACAACGTCACCAAGTCCTACGGCGCCGTCGAGGTGCTGCACCAGGTCGATATCTCGGTCGAGGAGGGGGAATTCCTCGTCCTCGTCGGCCCCTCGGGCTGTGGCAAGTCCACGCTTCTGAACATGATCGCGGGGCTGGAGGGGATTTCCTCGGGCGAGATCAAGATCAAGGACCGCGTGATGAACGGGGTGCACCCGTCCAAGCGCAATATCGCGATGGTGTTCCAGTCCTACGCGCTCTACCCGAACATGACGGTGGGCCAGAACATCACCTTCGGCCTCGAGATGCACGGCACGCCAAAAGACGAGCGCGACAAGGCGATGAAGGATGTGGCGCAGCTGTTGCAGATCGAGCCGCTGCTGAAGCGCAAGCCCGGCCAGCTGTCCGGTGGCCAGCGCCAGCGCGTCGCGATGGGGCGTGCGCTTGTGCGCAACCCCGACGTGTTCCTCTTCGACGAGCCGCTCTCGAATCTCGACGCGAAGCTGCGCGTCGACATGCGGACCGAGATCAAGAAGCTGCACCAGCGGCTGGGCACCACCATCGTCTACGTGACCCACGACCAGATCGAGGCGATGACCCTCTCGACCCGGATCGCGGTGATGTACGACGGCTATGTCCAGCAGCTTGGCACGCCGAAAGAGATCTACGACAGCCCCGCCAATCTCTTCGTGGCGACCTTCATGGGCAGCCCCGCGATGAACGTTTTGCCCGCGAGGCTTGATGAGCGGAACGGTGCGCTGCATGCGATGCTGACCGGCGCGGACGGGCAGGAAATCGCGTTGAGGATCGAGAACGCCCCGGCCGCCTACCAGTCCTACAAGGGCAGCGAGGTGATGCTCGGCATCCGCCCAGAGGCGATAACCGACCCCGAGGGCGCCGACCGGAACGCGCGCAACATCCAGAGCCTGACGAACGGCGTGACCGTGACAGAGCCTGCGGGGGCCGATACCTTCGTGACGATGACGCTGTCGGGCAAGGATTGCATCGCGCGGATGCGGGCCGATGCGGATGTGCATGCCGGTCAGCCCTTCGAGTTCGCGGTGAACATGGACAAGGCGGTGCTTTTCGACCCGAAGACCGAAGAGCGTATCGGTTAAAGCATGAACCCGTGGCCCTGCAGGGCCGCGGGTTTGTTTTTCCGCTGGATTTGGAACGATCCAATAAGTATGAGTCTCCTAAGGGAGGATCAGGTGAGCGACGCCGATATCATCATCGTCGGCTCCGGCATGGGGGGCGCGACGCTGGCCGCGGGGCTGGCGCCGACGGGCCTGCGCATCCTGATCCTCGAACGGGGCGAGCGGCTGGAGGATTGCCTTGAGGCGCGCGACGCGGACGCGATCTTCGCGCGCGGGCATTTCCGCCCGGCCGAGACATGGCTGACGCCCGAAGGCGCGCGGTTCAACCCCGGCAACTACGCCTTCGTCGGCGGCAACTCGAAATTCTACGGCGCGGTGATGATCCGCTACCGCGAGGCCGATTTCGCGCCCATAAGCCACATGGGCGGCACGACCCCCGGCTGGCCCTTCCCCTACCACACGCTCGCGCCCTGGTATGATCGCGCCGAAGCGCTTTACCAGGTGCGTGGGCAGGGCGGCATCGACCCGACCGACCCTCCGCGCGCGGCGAATTACCCCTTTCCCCCGGTCCCGCACGAACCCGCCATCGCCGATCTGGAGCGGCGCTTGCGCGCCACGGGCCTCCACCCCGCGCCCTTGCCGCTTGCCGTCGATCTAGACCGCTGGCTCGCCCGCGCTGCAACGCCGTGGGATGCGTTCCCGGACACCACCGGGGCCAAGCTCGACGCCGAAACCGCCGCGCTGACACTCGCCTTGCAACACCCGAACGTGCGCCTTCAGACCGGCGTGACCGTTCAGCGGATCGAGGCCGAGGGCGATCGCATCACCGGCCTTCTGACCAGTGCGGGCCGCCTGACCGCGCCGCGGATCGCGCTGGCGGCAGGCGCGGTGCATACCGCCGCCTTGCTGCTGCGCTCTGCTGACGAGGCGCATCCGACGGGCCTCGCCAACCGCTCGGACCAGGTGGGCCGCAATTTCATGAACCACAACGCCTCGGCGCTGCTGGCCTTGTCGCCGCGGCGCAACGGGTCGGTCTACCAGAAGACGCTGATGCTGAACGACTGGTACCTGACCGGCGGGCCGCAGGGGGAGCCCCTGGGCAACATACAGTTGCTCGGCCGAGTTTCCGCCCCGATCCTTGCCGCCCAAACGGGCCTGCCGGGGCCGGTGGCACAGCTGATCGCGGATCGTGCCATCGACTTCTACGTCATGTCCGAGGATCTGCCGCAACCCGACAGCCGGGTGACGCTTCGGGGCGAGGACATCGTGTTGGACTGGCGGCGCTCGAACTGGGAGGCGCACCTGACCCTCGTCGCCACGCTGAAACGCGCGTTGCGCAGCGCGGGGTTCCCGGTGCTTCTGTCGAAAGCCTTCGACCGGCGCACGCCGTCGCACCAATGCGGCACCGCACGGCTGGGTGATGACCCGGCGGCCAGCGTGACCGACCCGTTCGGCCGCTGCCACGACCACCCGAACCTGTGGATTTGCGACGCCTCGCTTCTGCCGACCTCGGCGGCGGTGAACCCGTCGCTCACCATCGCGGCGCTGGCGCTCAGGCAGGCCGACCGCATCGCGCAGGAGGCGGCATGACGCGAACGGCCCTCATCACCGGCGGCCAACAGGGCATCGGCCTTGGCGTCGCACGCGCGCTGCACGGCGCGGGCTGGCAGGTGGCGCTGGCCGCCGAACTGCCGCCCGATGCGCCGCCCGTGCAAGAGGCATTGGCCGCGATGCCCGCCGCGACCTACCACCGGCATGACCTGACCGAACTTGCGGGCATCCCCGCGCTGCTGGATGCCGTCGGCCCCGTCACCACGCTTGTCTCCAACGCGGGCGTGCCCGCGATGGTCCGGGGCGACCTGTTGGAGATGGCGCCAGACAGCTTCGACCGCTGCATTGACGTGAACCTGCGTGGCGCGTTCTTTCTTGCACAAGAAGTTGCGCGTCGGATGCTCGTCCTTCCGCCAGATCCCTACCGCTCGATCAGTTTCATCACCTCGGTCAGTGCCACGATGGTCTCACCCGACCGCGCGGAATACTGCATCTCCAAGGCAGGTGCCGCGATGATGGCTCAGGCGTTCGCCGCCCGGCTCGCGCCGGAGAACATCGGTGTCTACGACATCCGCCCCGGCATCATCGAAACGCCGATGACCGCGCTCGTGCGCGACCGCTATGACCAACGCATCGCCGAGGGCCTGGTGCCCGCGCGCCGCTGGGGTACGCCCGCCGACATCGCGCAAACCATCCTGCCGCTTGCCCGCGGCGAGTTCGCCTTTGCCACCGGGGCGGTCATCCCCGTCGATGGCGGGCTTTCCATCCACCGGCTCTGAGGACGCACCATGGCCGACGGTTACGACTACATCATCATCGGCGGCGGTAGCGCCGGTTGCGTGCTGGCGGGACGTCTCAGCGAAGACCCCACTGCAACGGTCCTCCTGCTCGAGGCCGGCGGGCGCGACCGCAACCCGCTCTACCACCTGCCCGCGGGTTTCGCGAAGATGACCAAGGGGCTGGGCTCATGGGGGTGGGAAACCGTGCCGCAGCGCCACATGAAGAACCGCGTCTTCAACTACACCCAGGGCAAGGTGATCGGCGGTGGCTCGTCCCTGAACGCACAGATCTATACGCGGGGCAATGCGCAGGATTACGACGAATGGCGGCAGATGGGTTGCGACGGCTGGTCCTACGAGGACGTGTTGCCCTACTTCCGCAAGGCCGAGGATAACGACACCTGGGACAATCGCTACCACGGCAAGGGCGGCCCGCTGGGCGTGTCCCAACCTATCGCCCCCCTACCCATCTGCGAGGCCTATTTTGAAGCTGCCGCCGCGCTGGGCATCCCGCGCAACATGGACATCAACGGGGAGGTGCAGGAGGGCGTCTGCTACTACCAGCTGACCCAGAGGAACGCGCGCCGTTCCTCGGCCGCCATGGCCTATGTCGCCCCGAACGAGGGGCGCCCCAACCTGACCGTCCGCACAGGCGCTCAGGTGCGGCGGATCACGGTCGAAGATGGTCGGGCAACGGGGGTCGAGCTGATGGACGGCACGCGCCTGACCGCCACGCAAGAGGTGCTCTTGAGTTGCGGCGCCATCGGCTCGCCACGGCTTCTGCAACTCTCCGGCATCGGACCGGCAGATCATATACAAGATCTAGGCATCGAGGTAATCCTCGATCAGCCGCAGGTGGGGGAGAACCTGCAGGATCACCTCGACCTCTACTGCATCTCGGAGCTGAAAGGTCCCTACAGCTACGACCGCTTCGCCAAGCCCCACCTGGCCGTGCTGGCGGGGCTGCAATACCTGCTGACGCGTAAGGGGCCGGTCGCCTCGTCGCTCTTCGAAACGGGCGGGTTCTGGTATGCCGACCCCGACGCGCGCTCTCCGGACATCCAGTTCCACCTCGGCCTCGGCACCGGTATCGAAAAGGGTGTCGCGGTGATGCCGCAAGGCGGGGTGACGCTGAACTCCTGCTACCTGCGCCCCCGGTCGCGGGGGACCGTGCGGCTGGCCTCCGCCGATCCCGCCGCGGCCCCGCTGATCGACCCCAACTACCTGTCCGACACCCAAGACCGCGAGATGTCGATCCGCGGCCTGAAGCTGACGCAGGAGATCATGGCGCAAGAACCGCTCGCGAAATACGTGCTGGCCGAACGCCTGCCCGGGCCGGGCTTGAAAACCGACCAGGATTACTTCGACTTCATCTGCGAGCATTCCAAGACGTCGCACCATTGCGCCGGCACCTGCCGGATGGGCAGCGACCCCGCCGCGGTGGTGGATACGCGTCTGCGCCTGAACGGCATCGACGGGCTACGCGTCGTCGACAACTCGATCATGCCGCGGGTGATTTCGTCGAATACCAATGCTGCGGCCATCATGATCGGCGAGAAGGCCGCCGACATGATCCGCGAAGATGCGAGGGCTTGAGATGCTGCTGCCGACCTATGCCGGAACGCTGGAAGACTACCGCCTGTCGGGCGATCCGCTGATCCCGCGCGCGCCTGCCGTCCCGCTGACCCGCACCGCCTTTGCCGCGGCCCACGTCATCTCTGACCCGCTGGCCGAGCGTGACCCGTGGCAGGGACGCCCCGCCGTCGACTGGGACGCGACGCTTGCCTTCCGCCATACGCTCTGGGACCAGGGTCTTGGCCTGGCCGAGGCGATGGACACTGCGCAGCGGGGCATGGGCGTCGACTGGGCGACCGCGCGCGAGCTGATCGAGCGCACCATGCTCGACGCCCACACCCACCCGATGAAACCCCGCGTCGCCTGTGGGGCAGGGACCGATCACAAGACACTGGACGAGCTGACCAGCGTTGAGGCGATCATCGACGCCTACCGCACTCAGATTGAGGCGATCGAGGCGGCGGGCGGGCAGATCATCCTCATGGCCACCCGCGCCCTTCCCGCCATCGGCGCAGGGCCCGAGGATTACGCCCGCGTCTACGACAATCTTATAGAAGAAGTTTCCGCCCCCGTGATCCTGCACTGGCTTGGCGACATGTTCGACCCGTCGCTGACCGGCTACTGGGGCGCGCGGGATATCGAGGCGGCGAATGCCATCGTTCTCGACCTCATCACCCGCCACGCCGCAAAGGTGGACGGCATCAAGATCAGCCTGCTCGACCAGGCCCACGAGGAAGCCTTCCGCGTGAAACTGCCCGAGGGCGTCCGCCTTTATACCGGCGACGATTTCAACTACGCCGCCCTGATCGAGGGCGATGGAACCCACTACTCCCATGCGCTGCTCGGCATCTTCGCAGCCATCGCCCCCGCCGCGTCGCAGGCGCTCGAGGCGCTGGCCCGCGGCGACAGCGCCACCTACCACGCCCTTTTCGCGCCCACCGTCCCGCTCAGCCGCGAGATCTTCAAAGCGCCCACTCGGTTCTACAAGGCCGGCATCGCCTTTCTCAGCTGGCTGAATGGGACACAGACCCATTTCATCATGCCCGGTGGCTTCCAGTCCTCACGCGAGATAACCCATTACGCGCAGGTCTACCGCCTCGCCGATCAGGCCCGGCTACTGACGCGCCCCGATCTTGCCGAGGCGCGGATGCGGAGCCTTCTGGCCTTGCACGGGATCGACGGCTAACAAGGGCACCATGAACCGCCGCCCCACGATCATGGATGTCGCCGCCCGCGCGGGCGTGTCGAAATCGACCGTCTCCCTCGTCTTGCAGGGATCCAAGCAGGTGCGCGACGAAACGCGTGCGGCCGTGGAACAGGCGATGGGCGAGATCGGCTATGTCTATAACCGTGCGGCGGCGAACCTGCGGTCGTCCTCGGTCGGTCTTGTCGGCCTCGTCATCAACGATCTGCGCAACCCGTTCTTCACCGAGTTCGCCACCTCGCTGCAAATGGCGCTGGCCGCCGAAGGCTATGCGACCGTCATCGCCAATTCCGACGAGGACGCCGAGCTGCAGGCCAAGCTCGTCGGCTCGATGATCGAGCACGGCGTATCCGCGATGGTCATCTCGCCCGCCTATGGCGAGGCGGCCGACACCTTCGACCAGCTGGCCCGTCGCGGCCTGCCGGTCATGCAGGTCTTGCGGCAGGGTGACGAGCGCACCGACCTCTTCCCCTTCGCAAGCTTCGACTACGCCACCGGCAGTGCCAAGGCCACGCGGCACCTGTTGCAGAAGGGCGCGAGGAACGTCGCCTTCGTCGGCGGGTTGCCGGGGCGCGCGATCACCCGCGAGCGCAAGTCGGGCTGGCGCGATGTGCTCAAGAAGGAAGGGCTGGAGGAGGTGTCGTTCCACGGCAAATCCACCCGCGCCTTCGGGATGGAGATGGCCGACCGGCTGATCGCCGAGCATCCGGATATCGACGCCGCCGTCTGCTTCAACGACCTCGTGGCGCTGGGCCTGATGGCGGGTTTTGCACGCGCGGGACACCCCGTTGGCAACGCGTTCCGCGTCGTCGGCTTCGACGATATCGAGGAGGCCGCGCAAAGCTGGCCGCAGCTGTCCTCCGTCTCCTGTGATATCGCGCAATTCGCGCAAGACACCGCCACGAGGCTGTTGGCCTGGATGGTCGAGGGTCAGCGCCCCGAGCCCGTAACGCGGATGCCTGTCCGCCTGATCGCCCGCAGTTCCAGTACCGGGGAAACCACGTGACACCACCCGATCTTCTTCGCGCCATGTTCGACCGAGCCGTCGCCGTGGCCGACCCGATGCAAAGCCTTGCCGCAGCCCTGCCGCCGAAGCCAGGGGGCCATGTCGTCGTCATCGGCGCCGGCAAGGCCAGCGCCCGCATGGCCGAGGCGGTCGAGGCCGAATGGGGCCCCTGCGAAGGGCTCGTCATCACGCGTTACGGTTATGGCCGGCCCTGTCAGGGCATCGAGATCGTCGAGGCCGCACATCCGGTTCCCGACATGGCAGGCGTCGAGGCGAC
Organism: Roseicyclus sp.; assembly: GCA_965661995.1. Classification (GTDB taxonomy): domain Bacteria; phylum Pseudomonadota; class Alphaproteobacteria; order Rhodobacterales; family Rhodobacteraceae; genus Roseicyclus. The sequence continues at coordinate 744 of CBFIFZ010000044.1, read as the reverse complement.
GCGGCGCATGCTCGACCTTCTGGACACCGTGGGCGAGGGGGACTTCGTCCTCGCCCTGATCTCGGGCGGCGGCTCCGCGCTGCTTTGTGCGCCTGCCGAGGGCATCACGCTCGACGAGAAACAGGCGCTGACGCAGGCGCTTCTCGCTTCGGGCGCGCCCATCGGTACGATCAACGACATCCGCAAGGAGATCTCGGCGGTCAAGGGTGGGCGGTTGGCTGCCGCGGCCTGGCCGGCGCGGATGCTGGCGCTTCTGATCTCGGACGTGCCGGGCGACGACCCGGGCGACATCGCCTCGGGCCCCACGGTCGGTCATGACGGAAGCGCCGCGCGCGCGCTGGCTGCGCTGGACAAGTGGGGTGTCACGCCGCCCGCCCCGATCAAGGCCTTCCTCGAAGCAGGCGGCGATCCCGTCCGCCCCGACGACCCGCGTCTCGCGCGGGTGGAAAACGTGATCTACGCCGCCCCCGCGCAGTCGCTCGCCGCGGCCGCCGAACTGGCGCGCTCTGCGGGCTACGCCGTCGACATCCTCGGCGACGCAATCGAGGGCGAGGCGCGCGAGGTTGCCGCCGACCATGCTGCGCTGGCCCGTAAGGCCACCGGCCCGCGCATGATCCTGTCGGGTGGAGAGCTGACCGTTACCCGCCGGGGCGACGGCGTGGGCGGCCCGAACGCGGAATACGCGCTGGCGCTCGCCCTCGCGCTGGACGGCGCGCCCGGCATCCACGCCATCGCCTGCGACAC
>CBFIFZ010000043.1:0-16693 GCA_965661995.1 Roseicyclus sp. | reverse complement strand
TAATCCCCGGCCAGAATGTCAGGCTCCTGCAGCAGGGCGCGGTGCAGGGGCAGGGTCGTCTCGATCCCGTCGATCACCAACTCACCCAGCGCCCGGTTCAGACGCGCCAGCGCTTCGGGCCGGTCGCGGCCATGGACGATCAGCTTGCCGATCAGGCTGTCGTAATAGGGCGGGATGCGGTAGCCGTCGTAGATGGCGCTGTCCATCCGCACGCCAAGGCCCCCCGGCGCGTGATACTGGCTGATCCGCCCTGGCGAGGGCGAGAAATTCGGCAGCTTCTCGGCGTTGATCCGAACTTCGATCGCGTGGCCGTTCACCTCCAGGTCGCCCTGGTTGAAGGACATCGGCAGTCCGGCGGCCACGCGGATCTGTTCGCGCACGAGATCGACGCCGAAGATGGCCTCGGTCACCGGGTGCTCGACCTGCAGGCGCGTGTTCATCTCGATGAAGAAGAACTCGCCGTCCTCGAAAAGGAACTCGATCGTGCCCGCGCCCTCGTAGCCGAGGTTGGCCACCGCTTCGGCGCAGGTGGCCCCGATGCGGTCGCGCGTGGCGGGGTCGATGGCGGGGCCGGGGGCCTCTTCGAAGACCTTCTGGTGACGGCGCTGGAGCGAACAGTCGCGCTCTCCAAGGTGCACGGCATTGCCGCGCCCGTCGCCGAAGACCTGCACCTCGATATGGCGGGGCCGACCGAGATACTTCTCGATATAGACCTCGTCATTGCCGAAGGCGGCCTTGGCCTCGGTGCGCGCGGTGCGAAAGGCGGTTTCCAGCTCGTCGCGGCTGCGCGCCAGTTTCATGCCGCGCCCGCCGCCGCCGGCGGTCGCCTTGACGATCACCGGGTAGCCCGCTTCCTCGGCCACGGCATAGGCGGTGTCCAGATGCGCGACCCCGCCCTCCGATCCGGGCACGCAGGGCACGCCCAGTTTCTTCATCGTGTCCTTGGCGGTGATCTTGTCGCCCATCAGGCGGATGTGCTCGGCCGAAGGGCCGATGAACTTGATGCCGTGATCCTCGACCGCCTGCACGAAATTGGCGTTTTCCGAAAGGAAGCCATAGCCGGGGTGGATGGCTTCCGCCCCGGTGATCTCGCAGGCCGAGATGATGGCGGGCATCGACAGGTAGGACTGGCCCGAGGGCGGCGGGCCGATGCAGATCGCCTCGTCGGCCATGCGCACATGCATCGCGTCGCTGTCGGCGGTGGAATGCACCGCGACGGTGGCCACCCCCATCTCGCGCGCGGCCCGGATGACGCGCAGCGCGATCTCGCCGCGGTTGGCGATGAGGATCTTGTTGAACATCAGGTGACCCCGCTCACTCGATGATCATGAGGGGCGCGCCGTACTCGACGGGCGCGCCATCCTCGACGAGGATGCGCTTCACGGTGCCCGCGCGGGGGGCGGGGATCTGGTTCATCGTCTTCATGGCCTCGACGATCAGGAGGGTCTGCCCCTCGTTGACCTTGTCGCCGACCGAGACGAAGGATTTCGAGCCCGGCTCGGGCTGCAGGTAGACGGTGCCGACCATGGGCGAGGTCACCGCGCCTGGGGCCTGTGCGGGATCGTCGCTGGTGGCGGGTGCTGCGGGCGCTGCCGGGGCGGCTGGGGCCGCCGGGGCGGGCGCGGCATAGCCGACCGGGGCAGGGGCCTGCACCATGGCGGTCTGACGCGACACGCGGACATTCAGCCAGTCGTGTTCGGAATATTCCCGTTTCACTTGGATCTCGGTCAGATCCTGGTCCTTCAGAAGTGCGGCAAGCGCCTCGATGAAGGCCACGTCGCTTGCACGGGTCGCGTCAGTCTCGTCGGTCATGTCTGTCCTCGCACTCCGGGGTCCGCTGCCATCGCGGGTCCCGCGCCTCCCATGGCCTCGTCCGCCGGGCCATCTGATCGTCGCCTATAGCGCAGGGTTTCTCCGGGGAAAACCCGCCCTGTTGACCCCATATGGGGCTCGATCTGCGTGATTTCAGTCAAGGCCTGCCCGATTTTTCGGCAAATGGTCGCCAGAGGGCCGAAATCCGGACCAGAGAGCGCGCCCACAGAAATTTACCGTTTGATAAAAAATCGGACCCGTGCCAGCGTGATCCGGACCAGATCGCCATTCGCCTGCAGGGAGATGTACCCGATGACGAACAGCCCGTTCACCCCCGGTATCGCGCCCGCCCGGCTCGACGCCCAGACGCTTTCCACGAATTTCGATGACCTGCACGCGCCTCTCGACGGGCACGAGGCGCTGGTGGCCGCGGATCGCTGCTACTTCTGCCACGATGCGCCCTGCATCACGGCCTGCCCGACCTCGATCGACATTCCGCTCTTCATCCGGCAGATCGCCACCGGCACGCCCGAAGCGGCGGCCAGGACGATCTTCGACCAGAACATCCTCGGCGGCATGTGCGCCCGCGTCTGCCCGACCGAGACGCTGTGCGAAGAGGCCTGCGTGCGCGAGACGGCCGAGGGCAAACCGGTCGAGATCGGGCGGCTGCAGCGCTTTGCCACCGACACGCTCATGTCGGCGGGCGTCCATCCCTACGCCCGGGCCGCGGCGACGGGCAAGCGCGTGGCCGTGGTGGGCGCGGGGCCCGCGGGCCTGGCCTGCGCGCACAGGCTCGCGATGCATGGCCATGACGTCGACCTCTTCGACGCCAGGGAAAAGGGCGGCGGTCTGAACGAATACGGCATCGCCTATTACAAGACCGTCGGCGGCTTCGCCGAGGCCGAGGTCGACTGGCTGCTGAAGATCGGCGGGATCACGATGCACACCGGCAAGGCGCTGGGCCGTGACATCACGCTGGACGGGCTGAAGACCGAGTATGACGCGGTCTTCCTCGGGATGGGCCTTGCGGGCGTCAACGCGCTGCGCGCCGAGGGGGAAGAGCGGGCGGGCGTTCTGGATGCCGTGGGCTTCATCTCCGAGCTGCGGCAGGCAGGCGACCTCGCCAAGCTGCCCGTGGGCCGAAACGTGGTGGTGATCGGCGGCGGCATGACCGCCATCGACGCCGCCGTGCAATCCAAGCTGCTGGGCGCGGAAAACGTCACCGTCCTCTACCGCCGGGGCCGCGAGGCGATGCCCGCGAGCCGCTACGAGCAGGATCTCGCCGCCTCCAAGGGTGTGCGCTTCATCTTCAACGCGATGCCGGTGGCCGTGCTCGGCAACGGGGCGGTGACCGCGGTCCGCGCCGAATACACCCGCAGCGAGGGCAAATCGCTGACCGGCACCGGCGAGACCTTCGAGATCCCCGCCGACCAGGTTCTGAAGGCCATCGGCCAGACGCTTCAAGGCGCGCCCGAGGGCGTCGAGATCACCGGTGGGAAGATCGCCGTGACCGGGCCGGGTCGCACCAGCCTCGCCGGGGTCTGGGCGGGCGGCGATTGTGCCGCGGGTGGCGAGGATCTGACCGTCACGGCGGTGGCCGAGGGGCGCGACGCTGCGATGGACATTCACTCGGCGCTCACCCAAGGTGTGCCATGAGCAAAACCAAATCGAAAAAACCCGCCCCAGCACTTGCGCAGACCGCCGAGCAACTCGCCCTGCGCAATGACGCCGCGCTGACCCGCATCTCGTCCATGACCGATCCGGACGGGCTGAGAAACCTGATGGCCAATGCCGCGCGTCTGGGGGTGGAGCCGGTGCGCGCCGCCGCCTTCCGCAGGCTGGCCGCCGTGCAAACCGACGCCGAGGAAGGCACGGTCGAAAACGCCGTCTGGCAGATGGTCCACGCGGTCGAACAGATCAAGCGCGAGGATGCGGGCAAGACGATCCGCCTGAGCTACCTGCGCCGCGACATCGAAAAGAACGGCGAGGTCGGCGCGCTGGCCAAGCTGGTGTCGAAACCCGGCCCCTCCGAACGGTTCGACGAACTCATGTCCCGCGCCCTGCCGCGCTACACCGCCGAGGCCATCGTTCTGGCCCATCCCGAAGCATTCGACGACGCAACCCGCGCCGCCGCCACCGCCCGGCTGCAAGGGGCCGGCGTGGACCCGGCGACGCTCATGACCTGAGCCCGATATCAGAGGAGCTGCGCCATGGCTGACCTTTCCACCGACTTCCTGGGCATCAAGTCGCCCAACCCGTTCTGGCTGGCCTCCGCGCCGCCGACCGACAAGGCCTACAATGTCGAGCGCGCCTTCAAGGCCGGCTGGGGCGGCGTGGTCTGGAAGACCCTGGGCGAGGAAGGCCCGCCCATCGTCAACGTCAACGGCCCGCGCTACGGCGCGATCTGGGGCGCGGACCGGCGGCTGCTTGGGCTCAACAACATCGAACTGATCACCGACCGCCCGCTCGAGGTGAACCTGCGCGAGATCAAGGAGGTCAAGGCCAAGTGGCCCGACCGCGCCATGATCGTCAGCCTCATGGTGCCCTGCGTCGAGGAGGCCTGGAAAGCCATCCTGCCGCTCGTCGAGGAGACCGGCGCCGACGGGATCGAGCTGAATTTCGGCTGTCCGCACGGCATGTCCGAGCGCGGCATGGGCAGCGCGGTGGGGCAGGTGCCCGAATACATCGAGATGGTCACCCGCTGGTGCAAGCAGAACACCCGCATGCCCGTGATCGTGAAGCTGACGCCCAACATCACCGACGTCCGCTATCCCGCAAGGGCGGCCAGGAAGGGCGGGGCGGATGCCGTCTCGCTGATCAACACGATCTCGTCGATCACATCCGTGAACCTCGACAGTTTCAGCCCCGAGCCCTCGATCGACGGCAAGGGCAGCCACGGCGGCTATTGCGGCCCGGCGGTGAAACCCATCGCGCTCAACATGGTGGCCGAGATCGCCCGCGATGCCGAGACCCGCGGGCTGCCGATCTCGGGGATCGGGGGCGTGACCACCTGGCGTGACGCGGCCGAGTTCATGGCGCTTGGGGCGGGCACGGTGCAGGTTTGCACGGCGGCGATGACCTACGGGTTCAAGATCGTCGATGAGATGAAATCGGGCCTGTCGCAGTATCTCGACGAGCAGGGGATGAGCCTGTCGGACCTCGTGGGCCGCGCCGTTCCCAACGTGACCGACTGGCAGTACCTGAACCTCAACTACGTGACCAAGGCCCGGATCGACCAGGACGCCTGCATCAAGTGCGGCCGCTGCTACGCCGCCTGCGAGGATACCTCGCACCAGGCGATTTCCATGTCCGAGGACCGCGTCTTCGAGGTGATCGACGCCGAATGCGTGGCCTGCAACCTCTGCGTCAACGTCTGCCCGGTCGAGGGCTGCATCACGATGGAAGAGCTGGAAGCGGGCGTGTTGGACGAGCGCACCGGCAAGGTGGTCGAGCCGACCTATGCCAACTGGACGACGCACCCGAACAACCCCGGCGCGGTGAAAGCGGCAGAGTGATTTCGCCGCCTTTGGCGCCGACCCGCCGGGGGGCTCTGCCCCCGTCGCCATTGTCGCTCGGACCAATGGCGCAACAATGGCGACCCCCCGGAGGTCATCTGCCGAGATGAAGGAAAAAGGGGCGTCCGATGTCGACCCGCGTTACAGATTCCGCCAGGTCGGCGAGGCTCAGGGGGCGAGGAGACGCGTGAAAAGCGTGTCGAGAAAGGCTTCGGCCTCGGTCAGTGGGTCGCGGCCTGCGCCGAGCACGGCGCGGACCTGCGCATCGAAATCGGCGTAATGCTGGGTCAGCGCCCAGATCGAGAAGATCAGGTGATGGGGATCGACATCGGCGATGCGCCCCTCGGCGATCCAGCCGCGGATGACCTGCGCCTTTTCATCGACCAGCGCCTTCAACTCGGTCTCGAGCCCCTCCTGCATGCGGGGGGCACCCTGCACGATCTCGTTGGCGAAGAGCCTGGATTCGCGTGGGAAATCCCGGCTCATCTGTAGCTTGCGGCGCACGTAGGCGCGCAATTCCTCGACCGGGTCGCCGCTGGCGTCGAGATCGCGCAGCGGGTCGAGCCAGGTGTCCATCAACTGGCTCAGGAGGGTCACGTGGATCGCCTCCTTCGACGGAAAATAATAGAGCAGGTTGGGCTTCGACAGCCCCGCCGCCCCCGCGATCATGTCGAGCGTCGCACCGCGGAAGCCATGCTGCGAAAACACCTCGAGAGCGGCTTCGAGGATGGTTTCCCGGTTCTTCTTCTGGATCCGCGTGCGCGGCTTCTCCATTCCCATGCCGCGTATCAGACCCCGGCGCGCGGTGCGGCGCAATCCCCGTTTCGCAACCCGCACAAAGGCCGCGCAGGACTGCCCGCTCCGGCATCATTTGCCTTGTCTTTGCGCGCTCGCTGCCGGAGAATTCGTTGACTGGCACAGCGCCTCTGCTAGCGTCGTCTTGACCGTTTGGTCAAAAAGCAAATCATCGGCCCGGCGGCGCGCGACCGGGACCGACAGGGGGATGCCGACATGGCCCTTGACCGCTCCAACCCGGTGCCGAACGACCTTTCGGCCTTCTGGATGCCTTTCACCGCGAACCGCCAGTTCAAGCAGAACCCGCGCATGTTCGTGTCGGCGGACCGGATGCACTACAAGACGTCCGATGGCCGGGAGGTGCTGGACGGCACGGCGGGGCTCTGGTGCTGCAACGCCGGCCACAACCGCCCGAAGATCGTAAAGGCGATCCAGGAACAGGCGGCCGAGTTGGACTATGCGCCGGCCTTCCAGATGGGCCACCCCAAAGCCTTCGAGCTGGCAAACCGGCTGCGGGACATGGCGCCCGCGCCGATGGAGCATGTCTTCTTCACCAATTCCGGGTCGGAGAGCGTCGAGACGGCGCTGAAGATCGCCATCGCCTACCAGCGCGCCATCGGTCAGGCCAGCCGGACCCGCCTGATCGGGCGCGAGCGCGGCTATCACGGGGTGAATTTCGGCGGCATCTCGGTCGGCGGCATCGTCAACAACCGCAAGTTCTTCGGCTCGCTCCTGACCGGTGTCGACCACCTGCCGCACACCCATCTGCCGGGGCAGAACGCCTTTACCCGCGGCCAGCCCGAGCATGGCGGCAACCTCGCCGATGAGCTGGAGCGCATCGTCGCGCTCCACGGACCCGAAACCATCGCCGCCGTGATCGTGGAGCCCGTCGCGGGCTCGACCGGCGTGCTGATCCCGCCCAAGGATTACCTCCAGCGGCTGCGGCAGCTCTGCACGAAACACGGTATCCTGTTGATTTTCGACGAGGTGATCACAGGCTTCGGCCGCCTCGGGGCGCCCTTTGCGGCCGATTACTTCGACGTGATGCCCGACATGATCACCTGCGCCAAGGGCCTGACCAACGGCGTGATCCCGATGGGCGCGGTGCTGGCCACGAAGGAGATCCACGACGCCTTCATGCAGGGCCCCGAGCACATGATCGAACTGTTCCACGGCTACACCTATTCTGGCAACCCGATCGCCTCCGCCGCGGGCATCGCCACGCTGGAGACCTACCGTGAAGAGGGGCTCTTCGAGCGCGCAGCCGAGCTTGCGCCCTACTGGGAGGATGCGGCGCATAGCCTCGCCGATTGCCCGCATGTCATCGACATCCGCAACATGGGCCTGATCGCCGGGATCGAGCTGGAGCCGATCGCGGGCGAGCCGACGAAGCGCGCCTTCAGCGCCTTCCTCGAGGCCTATGACAGCAACGTGCTGATCCGGACGACGGGCGACATCATCGCGCTCAGCCCGCCGCTGATCATCGAGAAGTCGCATATCGATCTACTTTTCGGTACGTTGCGCGACATCCTTAAGCGGCTGCATTAAGTTTGCGCCACAAGACACTGACCTGGAAGGGGAAAAGATGCCGGCACCCGGCGAGAACATGACGATCAACGGCGAGCGCCTCTGGGACTCGCTGATGGAGATGGCGAAGATCGGGCCGGGTGTGGCGGGCGGTAACAACCGCCAGACCCTGACCGACGCCGATGCCGAGGGGCGCGCGCTGTTCCAATCCTGGTGCGAGGCGGCGGGCTGCTCCATGGGTCTCGACGAGATGGGCAACATGTTCGCCCGGCGCGAGGGCACCGACGCGCAGGCGCTGCCGGTCTATGTCGGCAGCCACCTCGACACCCAGCCGACGGGCGGCAAGTATGATGGCGTGCTGGGCGTGCTGGGTGGCCTTGAGGTCATCCGCACGCTCAACGACCTGAACATCAAGACGAAACATCCCATCGTCGTGGTCAACTGGACCAACGAGGAGGGCACGCGCTTCGCCCCCGCCATGCTCGCCTCGGGCGTTTTCGCCGGGCGCCACGCGCTCGACTGGGCCTATGACCGGGTCGATGCCGCGGGCAAGCGCTTCGGTGACGAGCTGGAACGGATCGGCTGGAAGGGCGAGGAAAAGGTCGGCGCGCGCAAGATGCACGCCATGTTCGAGTTGCATATCGAGCAGGGCCCGATCCTCGAGGCCGAGGGCAAGGAGATCGGCGTCGTCACCCATGGGCAGGGCCTGCGCTGGATCGAATGCACGGTGACGGGCAAGGAAAGCCATACCGGTTCCACGCCCATGCACATGCGCAAGAACGCAGGAAGGGGCCTCGCGCTCATCACCGAGCTTGTGCATGAAATCGCGATGAAAAATCAGCCCAATGCCGTGGGCGCGATCGGTCATATCGACGTCTACCCCAACTCGCGCAACATCATTCCCGGCAAGGTCGTCTTCACCGTCGACATGCGCACGCATCTGCTGGACAAGCTGAACGCGATGGTCGCCGAGCTGATGGAACGCGCGCCGAAGCTCTGCGAGGAGATCGGGGTCGGGTTCTCGGCCGAGATCGTGGGCCAGTTCGATCCGCCCGCCTTCGACGAAGGCTGTGTCAGCGCCATTCGGCAAGCCGCTGAACGGCTTGGATATTCGCACATGGACATCGTCTCGGGCGCGGGGCACGATGCCTGCTGGATCAACGACGTGGCCCCCACGGCGATGGTCATGTGCCCCTGCGTCGACGGGCTGTCCCATAACGAGGCCGAGGAGATCAGCCCCGAATGGGCCACCGCCGGCGCCAACGTCCTGTTCCACGCCGTCGTGGAAACCGCGGAGATTGTCGAATGAATTTCACCCGTTACGCAGTCCCGGCCATGATCCTGCTCGTGTCGGCCTGCGTTTCCACGTCCTCCGAACGCCCGCCCGAGGAACTGCGCCCCGAAGTACGTGCCCTTGCGGCGCCCGGCCAGGACCTCAGCCAGGTCAGGCTCGAGAGCGATGGCTGCTACTGGTACCGCTACGAGGGGCCGGTCGAAACGACCTTCCTTCCGCTGCTGACGCGCGAAGACCGGATGATCTGTGTGCGGGCGCCCACCATCTGACGCGAAAGACCGAACGAAAACAGGGGGATAAAAGATGAGCACAGTCATCAAGGGCGGCACCGTCGTCACCGCCGACCTGACCTATGCGGCCGATGTGCTGGTCGAGGGTGGCAAGATCGTCGAGATCGGGCAGGGCCTCAAGGGCGACGAGGTGCTCGACGCGACCGGCTGCTACGTGATGCCGGGCGGGATCGACCCCCACACCCATCTCGAGATGCCCTTCATGGGCACCTATTCCACCGATGATTTCGAGAGCGGCACCCGCGCAGCACTTTCGGGCGGCACCACGATGGTGGTCGATTTCGCGCTGCCCTCGCCCGGACAGGGCCTGCTCGACGCGCTGCAGATGTGGGACAACAAGGCCGGGCGCGCGAATTGCGACTATTCCTACCACATGGCCGTGACCTGGTGGGGCGAGCAGGTCTTCAACGAGATGAAGACCGTGATCGAGGATCGCGGGATCAATACTTTCAAGCACTTCATGGCCTACAAGGGCGCGCTCATGGTCAATGACGATGAGCTTTACGCCTCCTTCAGCCGCCTGTCCGAGCTGGGCGGCATCGCCATGGTCCACGCCGAGAACGGCGACGTGGTGGCCGAGCTGACGGCGAAGCTGCTGGCCGAGGGCAACACCGGGCCCGAGGCGCATGCCTATTCCCGCCCCGCGCAGGTGGAGGGGGAGGCCACGAACCGCGCGATCATGATCGCCGACATGGCGGGCGTGCCGCTATATGTTGTGCATGTCTCCTCCGAGGACGCACATGAGGCGATCCGGCGGGCGCGCAGCCTTGGCAAGCGGGTCTGGGGCGAGCCGCTGATCCAGCACCTGACGCTCGACGAGAGCGAGTATTTCCACCCCGATTGGGACCATGCCGCGCGCCGGGTGATGTCGCCGCCCTTCCGCAACAAGAAGCACCAGGACAGTCTCTGGGCCGGTCTGATGAGCGGTTCTCTGAGCGTTGTTGCCACGGATCATTGCGCCTTCACCACCGAGCAGAAGCGCTACGGCGTGGGGGATTTCTCCAAGATCCCGAACGGCACCGGGGGGCTCGAGGACCGGATGCCGATGCTCTGGACGCATGGCGTGGGCACGGGCCGGCTGACGCCGAACGAGTTCGTCGCGATCACCTCGACCAACATCGCCAAGGTGTTGAATTGCTATCCGAAAAAGGGTGCGATCCTGGTCGGAGCGGATGCCGATATCGTGGTCTGGGACCCCGAGAAGGAGAAGACGATCACGGCAGGCGCGCAGCAATCCGCGATCGACTACAACGTCTTCGAAGGCCATGCCGTGAAGGGCCTGCCGCGGTTCACGCTGACGCGGGGCTATGTTGCCGTGCATGACGGCGAGGTGCGGACCAAGGAAGGGCATGGCGAATTCGTCAAGCGGCCCGGCAACGGGACGGTGAACCGGGCGCTGTCGACCTGGAAAGAGCTGACGGCACCGCGCCCGGTGGAGCGGACGGGCATTCCGGCGACGGGGGTCTGATGGCGGAGCCAGCGGAAGTCATTCACATGAATACCGCCCGGCAAGCCCCTGTGATTGCTGCAAAAGGTCTCGACCTGACGTTCCAGGCGGCGGATGGCCCGGTGCAGGCGCTCAGGGATGTGAACCTCGAGATCGGCAAGGGGGAATTCGTCAGTTTCATCGGGCCTTCGGGCTGCGGGAAGACGACCTTTCTGCGGGTCATCGCGGCACTGGAGCATCCGACGGGCGGGGCCATCACCGTCAACGGGATGACGCCGGAAGAAGCCCGTAAATCAAGGGCTTATGGCTATGTTTTCCAGGCGGCGGGGCTGTATCCGTGGCGGACGATCGAGAAGAACATCAAGCTGCCGCTGGAGATCATGGGCTTCGATGCCGCCGAGCAGGAAAGGCGCGTGAAGAACGTGCTGCAACTCGTTGATCTGGAAGGGTTCGGCAAGAAATTCCCCTGGCAGTTGTCGGGGGGGATGCAGCAGCGGGCGAGCATTGCGCGGGCCTTGGCCTTCGATGCGGACATCCTGTTGATGGACGAACCCTTCGGCGCGCTGGACGAGATCGTGCGCGATCACCTCAACGAGCAGCTTCTGAAACTCTGGGCGCGTACGGAAAAGACCATCGGTTTCGTCACCCACTCGATCCCGGAAGCCGTTTATTTGTCTACGAAAATCGTGGTCATGTCGCCCCGTCCGGGTCGCATCACGGACGTGATCGAGAGCGATCTTCCGCGCGAGCGCCCGCTCGATATCCGCGACACGCCCGAGTTCCTTGCCATCGCCCATCGCGTCCGCGAGGGGCTGCGCGCGGGGCATGCCTATGACGACTGAGGCCGCGTACACAGCCCGTACACAGCGCGTACACACCCCGTGCATACGCCGTGCGGAAAGCGACGCGGGCGCAGGTCGCAATCCGGCGCGCTTTCGGACCGGGCACGAGGCTAGACCTGTGCCGTTCGTCATCGGGGGCGCGGGAGATGAGTGCGGGGTTCTTCGCGTGGCTGGGTGCCGCGATGGTGATCTTCCTGGGCGGCAGCACGGCGCTGCGGGCCTACGTGTCCGCACCGAAACCCGCGCTGCTGATCGGGGCACTGGTGCTCTACACGCTCGGCAACCTGATCATGGTGCGGCTGATGCGCGAGACGGGGATGGCGGTGGCGATCTCGATCTCGGCGGTGCTGCAGCTGGTGCTGGCCGCGGGCGTGGGGATCGCGCTGTTCGGGGAACGGCCGGGGATGCTGCAATCGGTGGGGCTGATCCTTGGCGTGGTCGCGGTGGCGCTGATCGTCTGGCCGACACGCCCCGGCTGAGGGGGGCGGCATGAGCGAGGCGACTGCCCCCGCGATGTACGGCCCGAAGTCGGGCGCGCGCTGGCTGGGGGCGGTCTCGTCCGCGGTGCTGCCGGTCATGGCGGTCGTCGCGGCGATCGTGGCGATCTGGTACGGCGGGTCGGTGATGATGAACCGCGCCTGGACGCTCGACCAGATCGAGCGGCGGGGCCTCGAGATGACAACGATGGAGATCGTGGCCGACACGATGAACCAGGAACGGCCCGTTCTGCCGACGCCGCACCAGGTCTTTGCCGAGCTGTGGGACACCACCGTGGGCGAGCCGATCATGCGCGAACGCAGGGGCCAGATGCAGGGCAATCCGCGCAACCTGTTCTTCCACGCCTATCACACGCTCTGGCCCACGATCCTTGGCTTTGGCATCGGCAGTTTCCTCGGCATCCTGCTGGCCGTGGGCATCGTGCATTCCCGCGCCATGGACATGAGCGTGATGCCTTGGGCCATCGCCAGCCAGACCATCCCGATCCTCGCCGTCGCGCCGATCATCGTGGTGGTCGTCTCGAACCTGCCCGCGTTGAACAACGCGGTCGACCAGGGGTGGATCAGCGATGACACCAAGCTGTTGGTGCCCAAGGCGCTGATCTCGTCCTATCTGAGTTTCTTCCCGGTGGTCGTCGGCATGGTGGCGGGGCTGCGCAGCCCGCAGGCCACCGACCTCGACCTGATGCGGACCTATTCGGCAAGCCGGGGGCAGACGTTCTGGAAGCTGCGGCTGCCGGCCTCGGTGCCGTTCCTCTTCACCTCGCTCAAGGTCTCGATTGCTGCCGCCCTCGTGGGCACCATCGTGGCGGAGCTGCCCACCGGCGCGCGCTTCGGCCTTGGCGCGCGGCTGCTGACCGGGAGCTATTACGGCCAGACGATCCAGATCTGGTCGGCGCTGTTCATGGCGGCGATCTGTGCCGCGGCGCTGGTGATCCTGTTGGGCGCGCTTGAGAAGATCGTTCTTAAGCGGATGGGGGTGAAGCCATGAGCGCGCTTTCCGCCCGTGCCGGTCTGCCCGCCTGGGCCTTGCCCGCGCTGGGTGCGGCGCTGATCGCGCTGGCCGCCCTCAGCGACACGCGGCTGGCGATGATCCTCGCCGTCTGGTTCGGGGCATGGGCGCTGAATGCGGTCTTGGCCAACCGGGCGAAAGGGTCGGGCGCGCGGCTGGCGGTGCCGGTGATCTTCGGCGTCACGCTGCTGATCCTGTGGGAAATGGCGGTGCAGCTTTATGACATCTCCTTCGTGATCCTGCCCGCGCCCTCGGCGATCTGGGCGCGGATGATCGCCGAGACCGCGACGCTTTGGGCGGATTTCCAGCAGACGATCCTGAAAGGGGCGCTGGCGGGCTACGTGATCGGGTGCGGCGCGGCGTTCCTGGCGGCGCTGGCGGTGGACCGGTCGGGGTTCCTGCAGCGGGGGCTGTTGCCGGTGGGCAATTTCATCGCGGCGCTGCCCATCGTGGGCACGGCGCCGATCTTCGTGATGTGGTTCGGCTTCGGCTGGCAGTCGAAGGCCGCGGTGGTGGTCGCCATGGTCTTTTTCCCGATGCTGGTGAATTGCGTGCAGGGGATGAAGGCCAGCGACGCGATGCAGCGCGACCTGATGCGGACCTATGCGGCAAGCTACGGGCAGACGCTGGTGAAGCTGCGGCTGCCGACGGCCTTGCCCTTCATCTTCAACGGGTTGAAAATCTGCACGACCCTTGCGCTGATCGGGGCGATCGTTGCCGAATTTTTCGGCTCTCCCACGGTGGGCATGGGATTCCGTATCAAGATCGAGATGGGACGGCTCGCCATGGATATGGTCTGGGCCGAGATAGCCGTGGCGGCATTGGCCGGGTCGCTCTTCTACGGGCTGGTCGCGCTGATCGAGAAACGGCTGACATTCTGGCACCCGTCGCAAAGGCGGGGCCGATAACCGGGCCGGGGGTCCGGTCCAACAGGAGGGAAGACCATGAAGAAGACACTTGCACCGGCATTGGCCATGAGCCTTGCGGCAGGCGCGGCATTCGCCGACGCGCATGGCGGGGACGAGGTGACGCTGCAGTTGCAGTGGGTCACGCAATCGCAGTTCGCGGGCTACTACGTGGCGCTGGAGAACGGCTATTACGAGGAAGAGGGGCTGGATGTGACCATCCTGCCCGGCGGCCCGGACATCGCGCCGCCGCAAGTGCTGGCGGGTGGCGGTGCCGACGCCATGCTGAACTGGATGCCGTCCGCGCTGGCCGCGCGCGAGCGGGGTCTGCCGGTGGTGAACATCGCGCAGCCCTTCGTGCGCTCGGGTCTGCAGCTGACCTGCTGGGCGGATACCGGGATCACCGAGCCGGCCGATCTTGCGGGCCACACGGTGGCGCATTGGTTCTTCGGCAACGAGTACCCGTTCATGGGCTGGATGAACCAGCTGGGCATCCCGATCGACGGCTCGGAAAACGGTGTGACGCTGCTGCAGGCGGGCTTCAACGTCGACCCGCTTCTGCAGCGGCAGGCCGATTGCATCTCGACCATGACCTACAACGAGTACTGGCAGATCATCGACGCGGGCGTGTCGCCCGATGAACTGGTGACCTTCCGCTACTCGGAATACGGCGTGGACACGCTTGAGGATGGCATCTGGGTTCTGGAAGAGAACCTGGCCGACCCGGAGTTCTTCGACAAGATGACCCGCTTCGTGCGCGCCTCGATGCGCGGCTGGGTCTGGGCGGCGGAGAACCCCGACGACGCGGCGATGATCGTGCTCGACTATGACGAGACGGGCGCGCAGACCGAAGAGCACCAGATGCGCATGATGGGCGAGGTCGCCCTGCTGGTCGACCCGAACGGCGGTGCGCTGGACGTGGAGTCCTACGAGCGGACGGTGCGGACGCTGCTGGAAGGCGGCGATGCGGTGATCACGACCGAGCCGGAGGGGGCCTGGACCTCGGCGGTGACGGACGCGGCGCTGGCGAACTGATCGCGCCACGGCCTGACGATGTGAGCAGCCCCGGGGTGACCCGGGGCTGTTTGCGTGTCAGCGGCGCAGGTTCAGGGCGCCGGGTTCCGGCGCGGGGGTGGCGGCATAGGCGCCGCCGGGCGTCGGGGGAAGCGTCGCCGCGGCGGGCTTGTCGGCATCGCCGACCTGCCTTGTGTCGAGCGGCGGGATGCCCAGCCCCTTGAGCGGTGCGGGAAGGCTCGGCGGCGCCAGCGGCGGGGGACGTTCCGGCGCATCGAGGCGGATCGTGAGGCCCGGGTCCAGCGCCGTCACGGCTGCCGCCCCGAGAAGAGGAGGGGCCACCGGGGCGGTGGCATCGGGGCCGGGGGGCTCCGGCCCGGGCTGTGGCGTGGCCCCGGTGGCGGTCGGGGCGGGTGTATGGGCAAGAGGCGGTAGCATCGAAAACGCTCCGATCTGGTGCGAAGGCCCCCATCCGGTCACGGAGGATGCGCCCGCGAGGGCGATCCGTGAAGGGGATGGCTAAAGTTCGAGGCATTTCCCCCCGCGCGGCCGGACGGGGTGCCGGGTTGTAAACCTGCATCCAACTGCTTCTTGCGGATGGATAATCCTGTTAAGGTGGCGCGAGCCAGACCCCGGAGTCGCCATGCCCCCGCTTTCCCCTTCGGCCCGTCGCGCGCAGCTGACCGGTAACCGCATTCGCGAGCGGCGGCTGGTGATGGGGATGAAGCAGGCCGACCTGGCGGCGGCGGCTGGGATATCGCCCTCCTACCTCAACCTGATCGAGCATAACCGCCGCCGGATCGGCGGCAAGCTTCTCGTCACGCTGGCCCGCGTGCTGCAGGTGGAGCCGGCGCAGCTGTCGGAAGGGGCGGACGCGACGCTCTATGACGCGCTGCAATCGGCGGCGCAGGAGATGCCCGCCCCTTTCGGAGCCCCGCCCGAAACCGACCGGATCGACGAGATGGCGGGCCGCTTCCCCGGCTGGACCGCCCTGATCGCGACGCAGCAGAAGCGCGCCGCGGCGCTCGAGGCGCTGGTCGAGGGGCTGCGCGACCGGCTGGGGCATGACCCGGTGCTGGCGGAGTCGATGCACGAGGTCCTGTCGACCGTGGCCGCGATCCGTTCGACCGCGGACATCCTGGTGCGGGAGCCCGATCTCGACCCGGTCTGGCGCGCGCGGTTCCACCGCAACCTGCATGAAGAGGCCGAGCGCCTGTCGGTGCGTGCCACCGCGCTGCTCGGCCATTTCGAGGCCGAGGAAGCCGAGGCGCGCAGCCGCGCGGCCTCGACCCCCATCGAGACGGTCGAGGCGATGTTCGAGGCCGCGGGCCATCATTTCCCGATGATCGAGGCCGAGGGGGAGGCCGCGATCCCCCTGGTGCTCGAGGGGGCCGCGGGCATGGACGACCCGGCAACGCGGACCTTGGGCGAGCGCTGGCTGCGCGCCTATGCCCATGACGCGGCGCGGCTGCCGCTTGCGGTGATGCGCCCGGCGGCGGAGGCCGCGGGCTATGATCCCGCAGCGTTGCTGGGGCTTGGCGGGGGCGACGTGGCGCTGGTGCTCAGGCGCATGGCGACCCTGCCGCGGCAGGCGGCGCTGGACGAGGGGGCACCGCCCTTCGGGCTGGCGGTCTGCGACGGGGCGGGGGCGCTGATCTTTCGCCGCCGCCTCGCGGCGTTTTCCATCCCCCGTTTCGGGCCGGGCTGTCCGCTCTGGCCGCTTTACCGGGCGTTGGGCCGCCC
>CBFIFZ010000042.1:0-16764 GCA_965661995.1 Roseicyclus sp. | reverse complement strand
GCGCCGCGGCATAGGCGTCGGCCTCGTATTCGTCCTGCCGCGAGAGCCTTGCTGCCAGCATGCCCGCCAGCATGTTGGCGATCCAGACGCCGACGCCGGGAATGAACCGCCCCAGCACGGTGGCCAGCGCCACGCGCACCGCGTTCTGGCCGGAAAAGTCGATCATCCGCCGCCGTGCATGGCCGAGCGCCACGTGTCCCAGCTCATGCGCGATGACGCTGGCCAGTTCCTCGCCCGTAACCTCGCCCGCCCGGTACTTGTTGTAGAACCCCCGCGTGAGGAAGATCCGCCCGTCCGGTGCGGCCAGCCCGTTGACCGGATCGACCTCGTAGATGTTCACGCGGATGCGCTCGATGCCGAGCGCCTTTGCCATGTGGTCGGTCAGCGCCCTCAGCCGCGGATCGGCCAGTTCGGTCGATTTCGCGTCAAGCTCGCGGCCCGTGCGCCAGGCCGAGAACAGGTACATCACCAGCGCGTAGCCGATGGCCAAGAGGATTGGGGTCAGCTTCAACATGGGATGGATATGGGGCCGGTTCGGGGGCGCGGCAACGGATCAATTGTCCCAGGCGACGGGCACCGCGCGCGGGCCGCGAAAGGCCCATCCGGCGAAGGGCGCGGCGCCGGTGAGGCGCAGGCGCGGCAGGCGTTCGAAGAGCATGGGCAGGGCGACCTCGGCGATCAGCGCCTTCGAGGCCGCGGCACCGGCGCAGAAATGCGGGCCGGCGCCGAAGGGGATCGCGTGGCTGGTGTCGCGCCAGGGGTCGAAGCGGTCGGGCGCGTCGAAGACGGCCTCGTCGCGGTTGGCCGAGCCGAACATGAGGAAAACGCGTTCGCCTTCTGTCACCTCGTGGCCCGCGACCATGTCGGCGCGCGCGACCTCGCGCGGGGACATGCCGATGGGGCTCATCCAGCGGGCGTATTCGGCGAAGACAGCATCCCAGCCGAGGGCGCCCCTGGCGGTCGCGTCCTGCACCTCTTGGTGGGTCAGCACGGCCCAGGCCGCGCCCGCGATGGCATCGCGCGGCTCGTTCTGGCCGCCCGAGATGATCAGCTTGACGTTCGCACTCAGCCGGTCGGGGCCGAGGCCCGCCTTGTGCATGACGCTCAGCGCCGAATGATCCGGCTCGGCCACCAGCCGTGGCATCACCGCGGCGATGTGGCGGTCGATCGAGGCGGTGCAGTCGTGGCAACGGGCCTCGACGGCCCTGTCGCCTGCATAATTCGCGCAGCCGTCGATCATGCCCTGGCTCACGCGGTCCATCTCGGCCGCCGCCATGTTGGTCAGGCCGGTGATCAGCTTCAGCGCTTCGGCCGAAACGGGCATGGCGTAATCCTTTACGAGATCCGCCGCGCCCTGCGGCGCAAGCGCGTCGAGGATCGCCGCCGTGCGGTCGCGGAAGAGGGGCAGCCAGGTCTCGCGCACGGTGCGGGGGCTGAGTGCCGGGAAAAGCGCGCGCCGCTCGGAGAGATGCGCCTCGCCGTCGCGGCGCATCAGGTTCTCGCCCATGAGCCTTGTCATCAGCCCCTCGGGCTGACGGGAGGACAGGACCTCGATCCGCTTCTCCTCGCGGTGGATGTCGTCGCGGCGGGTCAGAAGGATCGCAGCCCCCAGTTGCGGCACGCGGGCGACGGGGGCTTCGGCCCGCAGCCGCGCAAGGGCCGGGTAGGGGTCGGCGTGGAAAACGGCGGGGTCGATCTCGAAGACGGGGGGCTTCATGGGCCTATCTGGTGCGCGCGGACGCGGGTCTGTCAATGGCCGCGCGTTGGCGGAGCGCGGCGCGCAGCCAGAATGCCAGCGCGCCCGCGACCGCAAGTGCCGCGAGCAGACCCGAGGCGCTGCCGAGCAGGTCGGCCAGCGCGAGGATGTCGTCGGCGAATGCGGCGCCGAGGCCCACGTAGAGCGTGACCCAAACCACCTCGCCCGCGACGCCCGCGCGGGTGAAGCGGGCCCAGGGCACATGCGCTGCGCCGCCTGCGAAATTGACGTAAGGCCCCAGAGGCGAAACCAGCCAGCGGCTGAGGAAGACGGCCCATGCGCCCCGCTCGCGCAGGTAGGCGCTCGCCTTGCCCATCAGGGCCGCGCGCTTGGGCGAGGGTGTGCGCCCCTCGGCCAGTCCCGCGCCGAGGCGGCCCAGCTGGTAGCCCGCCTGGTCGCCCAGAACAGCGCCGGCCAACGCCGCCGCCCCCGCTTGCCAAAGCACGAGATCGCCCGCCGCCGCGAAGCCGCCCGCAGACAGCATGATGAGCGAGGAGGGGATCGGCAGCGCGAGGCAGGAGAGGAAGGTCGCCAACGCGATGAGCGCGAGGCCATAGACCGGCACGAGGGCCAGGATCGTCTCGGTCATTCGGCCCGCGCCCCGGCGATGGCCGCCTCGATCCCGGCGATGAGATCGGGCAGGGGGATGCCCTCGGCCTCGGCGATCTGCGCCAGCGTGGGGCGGCTTGCCGCCTCGGGCAGGGCGGGCAGGGCCGCGCGGATCACCTCGGGCGGCACTTCCCAGGAGCGGGCGACATAGCCCGGCGTCATCCAGCCCGCGACGGGCTGCTCGCGATGGGCGGGATCGGACCAGTAGATCGTGAAGACGGTCAGGCGCACGGCAAAGACGAGCGCAACGGCGAGGGCGAGGCCAAAGCCGATCAGCGCGGGACGGTGGTGCCGCCAGAGATAGGAGAGCGCACCGTTCAGCGCCCCAGCTCCCGCATGCCGCGGTCGAGGCCTTCCAGCGTCATCGGCACCATGCGGCCCTCGAAGATATCCCGGATCATGCCGATCGACTGCGTGTAGCCCCAGAGCCGCTCCTTGACCGGGTTGATCCAGAGGTGATCGGGCCATTGCGCCCGCGCGCGTTCCAGCCAGACCTGCCCCGCCTCCTCGTTCCAGTGCTCGTTCGCGCCACCGGCAAAGGCGATCTCGTAGGGCGACATGGAGGCGTCGCCGACGAAGATGCATTTGTAGTCCGAGCCATAGGTGTTCATCACCTCGTGGGTCGGGATCTGTTCGGTCCAGCGGCGGCGGTTGTCGCGCCAGACGGCTTCATACAGGCAGTTGTGGAAATAGTAGTATTCGAGGTGCTTGAACTCGGCCTTGGCGGCCGAGAACAGCTCTTCCACCACCTTGATGTGGTCGTCCATCGACCCGCCCACGTCGAGGAAGAGCAGAACCTTGACCGCGTTGCGCCGTTCGGGACGCGTCTTGACGTCGAGCCAGCCCTGTTCGGCAGTCGCCCGGATCGTGCCGTCGAGGTCCAGCTCCTCGGCCGCGCCGTCGCGGGCCCATTGGCGCAGGCGCTTGAGCGCCACCTTGATGTTGCGGGTGCCCAGCTCGACATCGTCGGCGAAATCCTTGAAATCGCGCTTGTCCCAGACCTTGACGGCGCGTCGGTGGCGGGATTCGTGCTGGCCGATGCGCACGCCCTCGGGGTTGTAGCCATAGGCGCCGAAGGGCGAGGTGCCCGCCGTCCCGATCCATTTCGAGCCGCCCATGTGGCGGCCCTGCTGGTCGCGCAGGCGTTCGCGCAGCGTCTCCATCAGCTTGTCGAAGCCGCCGAGCGCCTCGATCTCGGCGCGTTCCTCCGGCGTCAGGTGCTTTTCGGCCAGTTTCTCCAGCCATTCGCGCGGTATCTCGGCGGCCTCGAGCACCTGTTCGGGGGTGATCTGTTCCAGCCCGCCGAAGGCATGGGCGAAACACTGGTCGAACCGGTCGAGGTGGCGCTCGTCCTTCACCATCGCGGTGCGGGCGAGATAGTAGAACCCGTCGACATCATAGGTCACCAGACCCGCCGAAACCCCTTCGAGAAAGGCGAGGTATTCCCTGAGCGAGACGGGGATGCGCGCGGCGCGGAGGGTTTCGAAGAAGGGCAGGAACATGCGCCCAGAGTGTCAGCCGGGCGCCGGGATCACAAGCATGGCGAAGGCGCCGATGATGAAGCCCAAGATCCCGAAGATCGTCGCGTAATGCAGAAGGTCCAGCCGGTTGCCGCCGCGGCGGCGCGCCGTCCAGAGCCCCAGCAGGATGCCGAGGCCCCCCCCGATGAAATTCAGCATGGTCCCCACCCCGGGCTGTCGTCCTACGGCGAAAGGGCGGCCACCTCGGTCAGGCGGGCACCGAGTGCCGCATTCGTGCCGAAGCCATAGCGGCCCCAGGCGAGGCTGTCGAGCAGGACCTGACGCGCCTCGGAGGCGCGGCCGACCGCCTCGAGCGCCTCGGCCCGGATCATCAGGAGCGTCGACAGAAGCGCGGCGTTCTGCGCGCGGGTCGCGGCGGGCATGGCCCGGCCCGTCAGGGCCAGCGCGTCCTCGGCATTGCCGGCACTCAGCGCGAAGGCCGCAAGCTGCATGTCGACATGGGCTGCGTGCACGCCGCCCGGTGCGATGCGGTCAAAGATGTTCGCCGCCGCCTGGAAGGCGTTGAGCGAAACCTCGGTGTCGGTGGCGAGCGACAGCCGCCCGAGCGCGAAATAGCTGAAGGCAAGCCGCGCGTCCGACAGGTTCGCCTGCCGCGCGATGGTGACCGCGCGCTCTGCGGCGGTCACGCGAAGCGCGTCGCGGGTGCCGGGCCCGAGCGCCGTCTCGATCGCCTCGATCCAGTCGCGCGGCGTGGCCTGCACGCTCACTGCGCCACCGCCGCCGCCGCGCGCCCCGCGCGGATTCAGCCGGTTGAGCAGGCCGGGGAGCACGGATGCGACCTGGCCCCGTGTCATCCCCGAGCGGATCTGGTCGCTGTAATAGGCGCGCAGGACCAGCATGTCGAAACCGGTCAGCACCGCGTGGAAATTGTCGTCGTTGAAGACGCTGTCGGGCAGGCGGTAGAGGTCGTTGAGCGGTCCCAGCGCCTGGGCCACCTCTTCGTGGAGGCAATCGCGCACCTCTTGCGGGGGCACGTCGTTGGGAATGAAGACGGCGACGCGCTCGCGCGTCTCGAGCGTCGTCCAGTCCATCGCGCGGGAATTGCGGGCGCCGCGGAACTCGGCCCAGGACGAGACGCGCGGGACCACGAAACAGGCCGCCTCGGGCACGATGCGCTGCATGCGCGCGCGCGGCAGGGTCTCGATGGTGATATTGGCCACCCCGTCGCCATGGGCCACGCGGCGGATATCGATGCCGGCCTCCTGGCGCAGGCGGTTCACGAGGCGGTCGAGGTCATGCACCAGCGACGCGGGGCCGCCGGGCACGGCGGCGACCGTGACCGGCCCCTCGAAGCGCGACAGCCGCGCGATCTGGCGACCGGATTCCATCTGGAAGCTGAGATCGAGGAAATCGGCGGCGATCTCGGCGTTGGGCCGGGTCGGCGGGGCAGGGCGGGCCGCCCCGAACTGGTTCATCGTCGGCAGGCCCTGCACCATCTCGGGTGTCGAGCGCCGCTCGGCCACTTCGCGCACCGCGGGGCCGGAGGGGGTACAGGCCGTGAGGCCAAGAACCGATGCAAGGCAGAGCGGAAGAAGGCGGGTCCGGATCATCTGCGGCACGGCTCCGCACGGCGCCAGATGCACCCAGCCCGATCCCAGGCGCCCCGGGGGCGCATGCCGCGATATTCTGTCATAGGGGTTTGCCTGACCGTTACTTCGACCTGCTCGTCCGACCTTGGTGGCGGATTATGGCAGGAATTGGGAGGAGGAACAGGATTTTCGCGCCGCACCGGCCAGGTCCCGCCGACGGCCAGGGAACGGGCGGCATCGCGACACCCGGGCCGCGCCGCAACGCCGCGCGCCCGTCACCGCTGCCGCCGCGCCATGAAAGCGAGCCTTTCGAAAAGCGCGACGTCCTGCTCGTTCTTCAGAAGCGCCCCGTGCAGCTTCGGCAGCGCCGAGGCGCCGTCGCGCTTCAGGTCCTCGGGCGAGAGATCCTCGGCCAGAAGCAGCTTGAGCCAGTCCAGCACCTCCGAGGTGGAGGGTTTCTTCTTCACCCCCTGCTGGTCGCGGATCTCGTAGAACTGCGTCAGCGCGGTGGTCAGCAACTGCGGCTTGATGCCGGGGAAATGCACCCCGACGATTCGGCTCATCGTCTCGAGGTCGGGAAACCGGATGTAGTGAAAGAAGCAGCGCCTGAGGAAGGCATCGGGCAGCTCCTTCTCGTTGTTCGAGGTGATGATGACGATGGGGCGTGTCTGCGCCCGGACCGTCTCGCCGGTCTCGTAGACGAAGAATTCCATCCGGTCCAACTCCTGCAACAGGTCGTTGGGAAACTCGATATCGGCCTTGTCGATCTCGTCGATCAGCAGCACCGACTTTCCCGGTGCCTCGAAGGCCTGCCAGAGCTTGCCCTTGCGGATGTAGTTCCTGACGTCGTTGACCCGCTCATCGCCCAGTTGGCTGTCGCGGAGGCGGCTGACGGCATCGTATTCGTAAAGCCCCTGCTGGGCACGGGTGGTCGACTTGATGTGCCATTCGAGGATCGGCAGCCCCAGCGAGGCCGCCACCTGGCGCGCCAGCTCGGTCTTGCCGGTGCCGGGCTCTCCCTTGACCAGCAGCGGGCGCTCCAGCGTCACGGCGGCATTGACCGCGACGGTCAGGTCCTCGGTGGCGACATAGCTCTCGCTGCCTTCGAAACGGGCGGTCATCGCGGTCCTCCTTGGTCGTGCCGCCCCGGTCTAGCCGCTTCGCGCGGATCGGGGAAGGGGGGCGGCAGGGCGGGGCCGCCCCATGCAACCCGGGCGGGAAAACCGGGCGTTTCGGTTCGGATGCGCTTGAAAATCAGTCCCATGGCGAATGCGCCTCGCCTGCGCCGGTCTGCGGGCCATCTGTCACGCATTAGAGACGTGACAAGCCGCGCGTGGTCTTGTAAGCGGGCGGCGAGGGGCCGGAGGGGTGCAAAATGCCAGACGGACATCGAGACGCCGGCGCCGCTGAGGGGAGCGACATGAAGGCCGAAATCTTTCTGCCCGAAGACTATCGTCCGGCCGAGGACGAACCATTCATGAACGAGCGCCAGATGGAGTATTTCCGTCGCAAGCTCATCACCTGGAAGAACGATCTGCTCGACGAAAGCCGGACCACGGTCGAGGCGCTGCAGGACGGCACGCGGAACATTCCCGACATCGCCGACCGCGCCAGCGAAGAGACCGACCGCGCGCTCGAACTGCGCACGCGGGACCGCCAGCGCAAGCTGATCGCCAAGATCGACAGCGCCCTGCGCCGGATCGAGGAGGGCGAATACGGCTATTGCGAGGTCACGGGCGAGCCGATCAGCCTGAAGCGGCTGGATGCGCGGCCCATCGCCACGATGAGCCTCGAGGCGCAGGAGCGTCACGAGCGCCGCGAGAAGGTGCATCGCGACGACTGACCGCGCTGCACGCGGCGTTGCGGCTTGGAATAAGACGGGGGCGCGGCCGCGGGGCTGCGCCCTTTCTCGTATCTTGGGGGTGACATGCTGATCGGGCAGGAGGTGACGGTCGCGGGCGGCGGCATCGGCGGGCTTGCCGCGGCGCTGGCGCTGGCGCAACGGGGCGCCGCGGTCACCGTTCTGGAACAGGCCCAAGCGATCACCGAGGTCGGCGCGGGCATCCAGGTTTCGCCCAACGGCTGGCGCGTGCTGCAGGCGCTTGGCGTGGCCGATGCGGTGGCCGCAACCAGCCCGCGCTCGCAGGCGGTGCGGCTGAGGGATTTCCGCCGCGGGGCCGAGGTCTTCGCCATGCCGCTCGACCGGGCGGATCAGCCCTGGCACCTCGTCCACCGCGCTGACCTGGTTGCCGTGCTGGCCGAGGCCGCCGAGGCTGCGGGCGTCACCCTGCGCCTCGGCACCCGCGTCGCCGCGATCCGCCCCGAGCCGATGGCCACCCACCTGACGCTGGCTGACGGCGGCACCGAGATGCATGGCCTGACGCTGGCCGCCGACGGTCTGCACTCACACGCCCGCGCGGCGATCGATCCAAAATCCCGCGCCTTCTTCACCGGCCAGGTGGCCTGGCGCTGCACCATCCCCGTGGCCGAGCCGCTCCCGCCCGAGGCGCATGTCTTCATGGGGCCGGGCCGCCACCTCGTGCGCTACCCGCTGCGCGACGGCCGCCTCGTGAACGTGGTCGCCGTCGAGGAACGCGACGGCTGGGCCGAGGAAGGCTGGCATCACCGCGACGACCCCGTCCATCTGCGGCGCGCCTTCACCGATTTCTGCCCCGAGGTGCGCGACCTGCTGGGCAAGGCGCGCGACGTCTATCTCTGGGGCCTCTTCCGCCACCCGGTCGCGCAACGCTGGACCGAACATCGCCTCGCGCTGCTCGGCGACGCCGCCCACCCGACGCTGCCCTTCCTCGCGCAGGGCGCGAACATGGCGCTCGAGGATGCCTTCATTCTCGCCCGCGCCCTCGCCGAGGACAGTGTCACCACCGATGCGCTCGCCCGCTACGAGGCCGCCCGCCGCCCGCGTTGTGCACGCATCGTGCAGGCCGCCAACGACAACGCGGAAAACTACCACCTGCGCCCGGGCCCCCTGCGCTTCGCGGCCCACGCGGCTCTCCGCGTGGCCCGCCGGGTCGCACCCCACGCCGTCACCCGCCGCTTCGACTGGGTCCACCGGTTCGACCCCACGGCCTGACGCCCCCTGCTTCTCCGTTTCGAAAATATCCCGGGGGAATCCCGAAGGGATGGGGGCAGAGCCCCCCGAATTTTCGTATGAAAATTCGCAACCGCGCCGCGCCAGCGGCGCGCGGGTCGGCCGCGAAGCGGGCGAAACCCCGGTCTCAGTCCAGCGTGTAGGGAGGCAGCGCCTTGAAGGCGTTCTTCAGCGCCTCGCCCCAGCCCGAGGAAATCATCTCGTAGAAGGCATCGTCGCGCTCGATCCGGTGCACCCGGCCCGTCCGGAAACTGTCCGCCTCGTAGAGATGCAGGTCGAGCGGCAACCCTACCGAGAGATTCGCCTTGATCGTCGAATCGAAGCTCAGCATCAGAAGCTTCACCGCGTCCTCGAAGCTCATCTCCGGCTCGTAGGCGCGCACCAGGATCGGCTTGCCGTATTTCGTCTCGCCGATCTGGAAAAACGGCGTGTCGGTCGCGGCTTCCACGAAATTTCCCTCGGGGTAGATCAGGAACAGCCGCGGCTCGCCGCCGCGAACCTGCCCGCCCAGGATCAGGGTCGCCGAAAACGGGCTGTCGGCCTGTGGCCCGTCGCGGCCCGATTGCTCGGCGATCACCTCGCGCAGCGTCTCGCCCACCAGCTTGGCCACCTGGAACATCGAGGGCGCCTCGAGGATCGAGGGCGCGCCGCGGTCCTCGGCGGGTTTCGCGCGTTCCTGCAACAGGCTGACCACCGCCTGGGTCGTGGCGAGATTGCCCGCCGTCATCAAGGTGATCGAGCGTTCGCCCTCGCGCTCCCAGATGAACATCTTCTTGAAGACGCTGATGTTGTCGACGCCCGCGTTGGTGCGGGTGTCCGACACGAACACAAGCCCGCGATCGAGCTTCATGCCAACGCAATAGGTCATCTGATCCTGCCCCTGCCTCCGGGAAATGTCCTACTGCTGCTGCACCTGGATGTCGATGGACATCGCCTCGCCCGACGTGCCGAAGCGCAGGCCCGAAACAGGGGCCGCTTCGCGGTAGTCGAGGCCGGTCGCCACGCGAACATAGCGGGTGTCGGGCGAATACCCGTTCGAGACATCGAACCCGACCCAGCCCAGCGCGTCGATATGGACCTCGGCCCAGGCGTGCGAGGCATCCTGGTGCACGCGATCGTTCATCATCAGGTAGCCCGAGACATAACGCGCCGGGTAGCCCATGGCGCGGGCCGCCGCGACGAAGATATGCGCGTGGTCCTGGCACACGCCCCGCCCTTCCTCGACGGCTTCCTCGGCGGTCGTGCCCGCATGGGTCGCACCGGTCTCGTAGGGCACGGCATCCGTGATCCGCGCCGACAGGGCATGCAGGCGCGCGATGTCCTCGGGCTGCTCTTCCTTCAGGCCCTTCGACAGGGCGCGCACGCGCGGACCCGCACGCGTCAGGTCGGTCGATTTCACGAAATACCACAGCGGGGCGAAGCCACCGTGCCGCCCCGTGATGCCATGGGTCTCGGCGGTTTCCACCTCGCCCTCGCAATGCACCACGATCGAGGTGGCCTGCGGGTCGAACGAGATCAGCGTCACACGGTTCTGGTGGTGGTCGGTGTACTCGGTCTCGGCGCGGCCACCCTCGATGTCCATCGCCCAGCTCAGCACCGTCTGGCCCGACCGGCTCTTGGGGATCAGCCGCAGCTGTTGCAGGCCGTAGGGCACCGGCTGGTCGAAATGATAGGTCGTTGTGTGCAGGATCTTCAGGCGCATGGCGTCGTCATCCCAGGAACCGGTAATCGGTTTCGATCTGCTGGCCGAGACGGGCGATATCGGTCAGGAAATCGGTGATGAACTCGTGCAGCCCGTCCTCGAACACGCGCTCGATCGTGCCATGGGTCAGCCGTGCGGACAGCACGTCGATGTGGTCATGGCAGGGCAGGCGCGCGTCATAGGCGCGTTCGAGATAGGCGAGGTTCGTGGCGATCTTGCCCACCGAAAAGGCGAGGCTCCGCGGCATGCGCCCGTCGAAGACCAGGAAATCGGCGATCCCCATCGGGTTTGTTTCACCTTGCGTCATCCAGCGATAGGCGCGCTGGCCCGCGACCGAGCGCAGGATCGTCTCCCATTGCACGTTGTCGAGGCTCGAGCCGATCTGGCTGATCGAGGGTAGCAAGACGTAGTATTTCACGTCGAGGATGCGCGCGGTGTTGTCGGCGCGCTCGAGGAAGGTGCCGAGCCGGCAGAAATCGAAGATGTCGTTGCGGAGCATCGTGCCGTGCATCGCACCTCGCACCAGCGCCGATTGCTGGCGGATAAGGGCGAGCACCTCGGGCAGGTCGCGGGCCGAGACCGGGCGCGCCAGCGTCTGCTTCAGGATCATGTAGGTGTCGTTCACCGCCTCCCAGACCTCGCGGGTGATCGCCGTGCGCACCAGCCGCGCGTTCTGGCGCGCGGCCGCGATGGCCGACAGGACCGAGGAGGGGTTGGAGGAATCGCGCAACAGGAAGTCGATCGCCTTGCCGGCCTCCAGTGTCTCGTATTTCTGGAAATAGAGATGGGCGACGGCGGCGGTCTGCAGCACGCTCGCCCATTCGTCGTCATCGCCGTCTGCGCGGGTCAGAGCGATGCGGAAGCCCGCCTCGATCAGGCGCGCGGTGTTTTCGGAGCGTTCGAGGTAGCGGAACATCCAGAACAGGCCGCCAGCGGTTTTGCCCAGCATCGCCCTATTCCTCCAGCACCCAGGTGTCCTTGGTGCCGCCGCCCTGCGACGAGTTCACCACCAACGACCCCTTTTTCAGCGCGACCCGTGTCAGGCCGCCGGGCGTGATGGTGATCTTGTCGGGAGAGACCAGCACGAAGGGGCGCAGGTCGACGTGGCGCGGCGCAAGCCCCGCCTTGGTCAGGATCGGCACCGTCGAAAGCGCCAGCGTCGGTTGCGCGATGTAGTTCGACGGCCGCGCCTCGAGCTTCTTGCGGAAGGCCGCAAGCTCCTTCTTCGAGGCGGCAGGCCCCACCAGCATCCCGTAGCCGCCCGACCCGTGCACTTCCTTGACGACCAGTTCGGAGAGGTGGTCGAGCACGTATTTCAGGCTCTCGGCCTCGGAACAGCGCCAGGTCGGCACGTTCTGCAGGATCGCCTTCTCGCCGGTGTAGAATTCCACGATATCGGGCATGTAGCTGTAGATCGCCTTGTCATCGGCGATGCCGGTGCCCGGCGCATTGGCGATGGTGATGCCGCCCGCGCGGTAGACATCCATGATGCCCGGCACGCCCAGCTGGCTTTCCGGGTTGAAGTTGAGCGGATCGAGGAAATCGTCGTCGACGCGGCGGTAGAGCACGTCGATGGGCTTGTAGCCCCGCGTCGTGCGCATCGCGACCTTGCCGTCGACGATGCGCAGGTCATGCCCTTCGACCAGTTCGACCCCCATCTGGTCGGCGAGGAAAGCATGCTCGAAATAGGCCGAGTTGTGGATGCCCGGCGTCAGGATCGCCACCGTGCAGTCGTTCGAACAGTTCGTCGGCGCCGAGGCCGCAAGCGACCGGCGCAGGTCGCGCGGATAGTCGGAAACCGGCTGCACCTTGATGCGGGTGAAGAGCTCGGGGAACATCTGCAGCATCGTCTCGCGGTTCTCGAGCATGTAGCTCACACCCGATGGCGTGCGGGCGTTGTCCTCGAGCACGAAGAACTCGTCTTCGCCGGTGCGCACCAGGTCGGTGCCGACGATATGGGTGTAGACGTTGCCGGGGGGCGACATGCCGATCATCTGCGGCAGGAAGGCGTCGTTGCGCGCGATGATGTCGACCGGCACACGGCCCGCGCGCAGGATTTCCTGCCGGTGGTAGATGTCGTGCAGGAAGGCGTTGATCGCGCGGACCCGCTGTTCGATCCCCTTGGTCAGCCGCGCCCATTCGCGGGCCGAGATGACGCGCGGCACGATGTCGAAGGGGATCAACCGCTCATCCGCCTCGGCCTGCCCGTAGACGTTGAAGGTGATGCCGGTGCGGCGGAAAAACTGCTCGGCCTCGGTCGATTTCTTGCGCAGCTCGCGCAGGTCCTCGCGGTCGAACCACGCCCCGTAGGAGGTGTATGGCCCGCGCGGCGCGCCGTCCGGGGCCAGCATTTCGTCGAAGAAGCGCGAAGTATCGCTCATGTCGGTCAGTTCTTGTCCCTCGCCCCCATCGGTGCAGGTTGTGCGCGGAAGAGCCAGCCTATCCGCATGGCAGGGTGCGGGTCCATGCCCGCGCCGCCTAGATTTTAGGCGCTTCGCCTAGGAATCAAGCCAGATCGTGACGGGCCCGTCATTCGTCAGGCTGACCGCCATGTCCGCGCCGAAGCGCCCGGTTTCCACCTGCGGCCCAAGTGCCGCCAGTGCGCGGGCGAAGTGCAGGTAAAGGCGCTCGCCCTCCTCGGGCGGGGCGGCGGTGGAAAAGCCGGGCCGGTTGCCGCTTCTGGTGTCGGCGGCCAGCGTGAACTGGCTCACCACCAGCGCAGCCCCGCCCGTATCCAGCAACGAGCGGTTCATCTTGCCCGCCTCGTCCTTGAAGATGCGCAGCTTGGCGATCTTGGCGGCCATGCGGTCCGCGGCCTCCTCGGTGTCGCCCTGCATCGCGCAAACCAGCACCAAGAGACCCGGCCCGCAGCGGCCGATCACCTCGCCCGCGACGGCGACCTCTGCCCCCGTCACGCGCTGGATCAGCGCCCTCATGCCAGCTCGTCGCGCCGCGGCGGGTTTGCGCCCGCGCGGGAGACGGTAACGGCGGCGGCCCGCACGCCCAGCGTCAAGGCCGCCTCCAGCACCTCCGCCGACAGGCCCGCCCGGACCGAGGCCTTGTCCATCGCGCCCGCGTCGCCAAGCCCCGCAAGGAAGCCCGCGTTGAACGTGTCGCCCGCGCCGACCGTGTCGACCACCTCGACCCGTTGCGCAGGCACGCGCAGCGGATCGCCCGCGCCGTAGGCCGTGACCCCCTCGGCCCCCTCGGTCACCAGGATCAGCGCCGGCCCCTTTTCCAGAAGCGCCGCGGCCCGGTCGGCAAGCGCCCCTTCGCCCATCAGCCACTCGAGATCCTCGTCCGAGATCTTCACCACGTCCGCGGCGACCAGCATGCGGTCCATCCGCTCGCGAAAGCGCGCCTCGTCGGCGATGAAACCGGGGCGGATGTTGGGGTCGAGCATCACCAGCCGGTCGGCACTGGCGCGCGCGGCAAGCGCGGCATAGGCCTCGGCGCAGGGTTCGACGGCAAGGCTGATCCCGCCGAAGAAGACCGCCGTCACCGCCTCGGGCAGGTCGGGCAGATCGGCCTGCGCCAGCATCCGCCCGGCGGTGTTCTCGTCGTAGAAGGCATAGCTCGCCTGGCCATCGGTCAGCGTGACGAAGGCCAGCGTCGTGGGCCGGTCGGACCGCGCGGCAAGCGCGCTGTCGACACCTGCAGCGGTCAGCACGGCGGCCAGCCGTTCCCCGAAGAGATCCGTCGACAGCCCCGAGAAGAACCCCGTCGTCACCCCCAGCCGCGCGGCGGCGACGGCGGTGTTGAAGACCGACCCGCCGGGGTAGGGGGCAAAGGCAGCCTCGCCGCCCTCGGTCTTGCGCGGCAGCATGTCGATCAGGGCTTCGCCCGCACAAAGCAGCATGGTCGTTTCTCTCCGGTCCTTTGCCGGGCCCTGACTACGCGCTGCCGCCCGCACGGGCCAGCGAATTTTGACGCAGGTCAAGGCACTTTATGATGAACAGTGGTAATTAAAATCCATTGCATGTGTCATGCATCGAATGGAGGTCAGAATGGTCGAAACATCGCATAAATCGGGGTTCTTCCCCTCGCTCGCCGACCCGTTCCGCACGCTCGGTGCCCGCGTGGCCGACTGGTTCGCCCCCGCCTCCGAGGCCTCGGCCGATGACGGGGCCTATCGCATCTCGATGGAGGTGCCGGGGGTCGCGGAACAGGACATCGACATCACGCTGCACGAGGGCGCGGTGACGATCACGGGCAAGAAGGACTCGACGAGAACCGAGAAGGGCGAGACATGGTTCTTTTCCGAACGCGAGTTCGGGTCCTTCTCGCGGTCCTTCCGCCTGCCGCCGGATGCGGATGGCGATGGCATAGCGGCCGACCTGAAGGACGGGGTGCTGACACTGACCGTGCCCAAGCGCGGCGACACCACGGCCATGGGCGCGCGCAAGGTGCCGATCAGCAAGCGGTAAGCGGGGCAGGGCGGGCGCCTACCTGAACCCGGCGCCGCCCTCTTCCACCAGCACGTAGCCATAGGCGAGCGCGCCGATGACGATGGCCGCGGCGATCACCGCCAGCGTGATCTTGATCCAGGACCACGGGCGTTCGCCCTGCACCTTGCCGGTCTGCCCGTTCACGACGAAGCGGTAGGACTGGCCGCGGTACTTGTAGGCGGCGACCCAGACCGGCAGCAGGACATGCTTGAAGGTCACGTCGTCGATCCGGATCGCCATGTGGTCGATCCTCTGCTCGTCCCCGCCGATGTCGCGGCGCACGTCCTGGCGGATCTGGTGCTCCATCACCTGCCTGGCTTCCTCGAACCCCTCGTCCAGCTCGACCGTGTAGCCCTCTGCGCGGAAGCCCGACAGGAACTCGGGCCGGTAGCCGTCGAGCGCGGTCAGGTCCCAGGGCGCGAGCCGGTCGGTGAAGGTCTTGGGCAGCGAGCGCGAGCCGAGGATCAGCACATCGTCGAACCAGCGCGCCACGCGGCCCGAGGTGCGGGTCCAGCGGATGCGCCGCTCGCGTCGCGTCTTGCCGTCGCTGCCGCGCACGGTGACCCAGTAGGCATCGCCGCGCTGGCCGCGGTACTGAGTGGCGGTGTCGGCGTCATAGGTCCAGTAGGGGACGTAGATGCCATCCATCTTGCGCCCCTTCTTGGCATACTCCTGCAGCCCGTTGGGCGCGAACCAGAGCCGCCCGAGCCAGCCGTTCATCGCGGCATGGGCCTGCCGTTCGGTCAGCTGGAAGGGGATCACGCCCCTGGGCTTGATGTGCCGGTGCGTGCCGGTGTCGGTCACCACGGGCGTGGCGCAGAAGGGGCATTCCTTGGCGTGGATCTCGGGTTGGAACTCCACCTGCGCGCCGCAGTTGGGGCATTGGCTGACGCGGGTCTCCTCCATCTCCTGCGCGGGTAGCTTGGCGGCGATGGCGGTCTCGTAGTCGAGCTCGACCAGCGCGCGGGCGTCGCCGCCCCAGGGCCCGCCCTCGGGTTCCAGCGCGGCGGTGTGGCCGCAATGATCGCAGATCAGCCGGTCGCCGCCCGGATCGAAGCGCATGTCGGCGCCGCACTGGTCGCAGGGAAAGCGATGCTCGTCCTCGGGGCGGGCGAGGGTCTGGGCGGTTTCGAACTCACTCATGTCCGTGTCACTCCACGCGCGGGCCTGCTCCTTTCTCCCGCGGCGGGCAGGCGGGATCAAGGCCCGGTTTCCCGCCGGTCATAGCCATCGGTCGAGCGCGCGCGGCGCCATGATGCGCAACGCGTTGTCGCGCAGCACGACATGGCGCCAGACATGGAAGACCGCATGGGCCAGCGCGACAGCCGCCAGCGCGTAGAACTGCCAGACGTGGAAGAGGCTGACCACGGCATGCGCCCGCGGCAGATCGAGCGGCGGCGCGATCGGAACGAACCCGCCGGCCTGCATCATGCGCGCCGCGGTGAGGCCGAGGCCGAAGCCGCCGAGCGCCACGAGGAAAAGGCCCCAGATCAATGTCTTGTGCAGGATCGGATGAAGCTTGCGCGCCCAGGGCGGCAGCTTCGGCCCGGGGCGCGAGGCAAGGCCGCGGCGCAGGTGCCAGATCGTCCAGATGAGCGAGAGGGTGACGAAGATCAGCCCGTTGACCGAGTGCAGCGTGAACCAGAACGGACCTGCGCGACGCAGCGCCTCGGGGTCGGCGAAGAGGAACCAGAGGAAGAACGGGATCAGGCCCCAGTGCAGCGCCTTCAGCAGCGTCCGGCGCGGCGGCAGGATCGGACGTCGGGAGGGCTGGGGGCCGTTGGACATGGGCAAGACGTAACCCGGTCGCGGCAGTTGGCCAATGCTCCCGGCGGCAAGGGGGGGCGCTCCCGCGCGGCTCGGCCTTCGGCCTGCGCCCCTTGGGCCCGGCAGCGCGTGCCGCGCTGCGGTCGGTGCCACGGGTCCCCGTTACCCCGGATGCATGGCGCGCGCCCCGGAAACACCTCCTCCGTCCCGCCTTCATCTTTCCCCAAATATGCACTGCGACCGGCCCCACAAGACGACCGACCGCCGGTCGGTGCGCCGCGCCTGCCACCCGCGCCCGCCGCG
>CBFIFZ010000041.1:0-17059 GCA_965661995.1 Roseicyclus sp. | reverse complement strand
CGCGCGGCGCGAGGCCCGGCGGCACAGGTGGTCTGACAGCCCGGCGACGGGCGGGTGGCCGTTGGCGGGATGCCTCCGGCGGGCATATTTCGGGAAAGATGAAGGGGATGGAGCATCTCTTCGTGCTGTCCGGCTGTTCCGGCGGGGGGAAGTCGACGCTGATCGAGGCGCTGGCGGCACGCGGTCATCGCACCATGCCCGAGCCGGGGCGGCGGGTCCTGCGGGCGGGCGGGCCTGCACCCTGGGTCGATCTGGCCGGGTTCCTTCGCGCCTGCCTCGCGCTGTCGGTCGAGGACCATGCGCGGGCAGCGGCGCTGGCCGGGCCTGTCATCTTCGATCGCTGCGCGGTGGATGCGCTGTCGGGGCTGGCCGCGCTTGGCGAACCGGCACCCGACCCTGGCCTGCGCTATGCCGGGACGGTCTTTCTGGCACCGCCCTGGCCCGAGCTTTTCGCGAATGATGCCGAGCGGCGGCACGGGATGGACGAGGCGGTGGCGGAATACATGAGGTTGCGGGGGCCTTTCCTGCCGCGGGATATGCGGTAGACATCCTGCCCAAGGTCCCGGTCGCCGAGCGCGTGGCCTGGATCGAGGCGCGGATCGGGCCGCCGGGCGGCACATGACAAGGGGGTGCAGATGATACCGGTTCAAGGGTTCGAGGGGCATCGCGTGGCCGTGCTGGGGCTGGGCCGGTCGGGGCTGGCCACGGCGCGCGCGCTTCGGTCCGGGGGCGCCGAGGCGCTGTGCTGGGACGACGGGGCGGGCGGGCGCGAGGCGGCCGAGGCCGAGGGCTTTGCCATCTGGGACCCCGGCGCGCCCGAGGCCTTCGAGGGTGTGGCGGCGCTGATCGTCTCGCCCGGTATCCCGCATCTCTACCCCGCGCCGCACCGCGCGATCGCGGCGGCCTGGGCGGCGGGGGTGCCGGTCGACAATGACGTCGGCCTCTTCTTCCGCTCGCTGGGCCTGCAGGGCTGGGACGAGATGGAGGAGCCGCCCAAGGTCGTGGCGGTCACCGGCTCGAACGGGAAATCCACCACCTCGGCGCTGATCGCCCATATCCTGACGGTGGCGGGCAAGCCCGTGCAGCTGGCCGGCAACATCGGGCGCGGGGTGCTCGACATCGACCCGCCGGAGGAGGGCGGCGTGGTGGTGCTGGAGCTGTCGTCCTACCAGATCGACCTTGCCCGCGCGCTGACGCCGGATGTGGCGGTGTTCACCAACCTTTCGCCCGATCACCTCGACCGGCATGGCGGCATGGGTGGCTATTTCGCCGCCAAGGCGCGGCTCTTCACCATGGGTGGGCCGGACCGTGCGGTGATCGGCGTCGATGAGGACGAGGGGCGCTATCTTGCCAATCGCCTCGCCGAGGGGCCGGGGGACATGGGGGTGATCCGGGTGTCGTCGCAGAAGCTGGCGGGGCCGGGCTGGGACCTCGTGGCGCGCAAGGGCTGGCTGTCGGAGATGCGAAAAGCGCGGCAGGTGGCTTCGATCGACCTGCGGGCCGTGCCCGGGCTGCCGGGGTCGCACAACCATCAGAATGCCGCCTGCGCCTATGGCGCGGCCCGCGCGCTGGGGTTGGCCCCGAAGGAGATCGAGGCGGCGTTCCATTCCTTCGAGGGCCTGCCGCACCGCTCGCAGCGGGTGGCCGAGGTGGGCGGCGTCTCCTTCGTCAACGACTCCAAGGCGACCAACGTGGATGCCGCGGTCAAGGCGCTGGGGGCGTTCAAGCGCATCCGCTGGATCTGCGGCGGGTTGGAGAAGGAGGGCGGGCTGTCGGCGCTGCCCCCTGCCGCGGGCGCGGTGGTGAAGGCCTATGTCATCGGGCGCGAGGCCGCGGCTTTCGCGCTGCACCTGGGCGACGTGCCCCACGAGGTCTGCGGGGATATGGCCACCGCCGTGGCGCGCGCCGCGGCCGAGGCCGAACCGGGCGACACGGTACTGCTCGCGCCTGCAGCGGCGAGTTTCGACCAGTACGACAGTTTCGAGCACCGCGGGCGGGACTTCATGGAGCAGGTCGCCAAGCTTTCCGGTTGAATTTGTGCTAACCTGCCGTCGTACAAGCGATGGAGGTCACGATGGCGAAGGTTCTGGGCCTGGGCGGGGTGTTCTTCACCTGCGCCGACAGCGAAGCGACCAAGGCGTGGTACGCGCGCGTGCTGGGGATGGAGCCGGACGAGCATGGCGGCCTCGCGTTCCTGCACGGCGAAAGTGCCGCGGCCTTTCCGATGGGCGCGCGCACGGTCTTCGCGCCTTTTCCCGATGCCT
Organism: Roseicyclus sp.; assembly: GCA_965661995.1. Classification (GTDB taxonomy): domain Bacteria; phylum Pseudomonadota; class Alphaproteobacteria; order Rhodobacterales; family Rhodobacteraceae; genus Roseicyclus. The sequence continues at coordinate 14,795 of CBFIFZ010000041.1, read as the reverse complement.
CCTATTTCCAGCCCTCCGATGCGCCCTTCATGCTGAACCTGATCGTGGACGATCTGGATGCGATCCTTGCGCGCGCCAAGGCCGAAGGCGTGGAGGAGGTGCAGCCATGCGAAGACCATCCCTATGGCGCCTTCGGCTGGATCATGGACCCCGACGGCCGCAAGGTGGAGCTCTGGCAGCCGCCGGGCTGAGGCATGAAAGCCACGGTCAAGCAAAGGCTGGCCCCTGAGCGCGTTTCGCGGTAGTCTTCGTCCCAGACCCGGCAAACGGGCGATATTGAGGCACACGAAGACAAGCGGGCGGGCAGACCCCATGACGGAAATCGCGCATGGCACGGTGATCGTGCAATCCGGCGAGGCCGTTCTTCCACGCTGGTGGCGGACGGTGGACCGGGTGACGATCTTCTGCGTGCTGACGCTCTTCGCCATCGGTATACTGCTGGGCTTCGCCGCCTCGCCGCCGCTGGCCGAGCGCAACGGGCATGACCCGTTCCATTACGTGATCCGTCAGGCGGCCTTTGGTGGCATGGCCCTGAGCGTGATGATCTTCGTCTCGATGATCGGGCCGGTCACGATCCGCCGCCTGGGCGTGCTTGGCTTCTTCTGCGCGATGGGGGCGCTGGCGCTTCTGCCGGCCTTCGGCACCGATTTCGGGCAGGGGGCGACGCGGTGGTATTCGCTCGGCTTCGCCTCGGTCCAGCCGTCGGAATTCCTCAAGCCCATGTTCGTGGTCTTCACCGCCTGGATGGTCGCCGCCAGCCAGGAGATCGGTGGCCCGCCGGGCAAGACCGTGTCGCTGGTCGTCATGATGACGATCGTGGGCTTTCTGGTGATGCAGCCTGACTTCGGACAAGCCGCGCTGATCGTCTTCGCCTGGTCGGTGATCTATTTCGTGGCAGGCGCGCCGATGCTGATCCTCTTCGGGGTGATGGGCCTCGTGGCGCTGGGCGGCGTCTTCGCCTATTCCAACTCGGAACACGTGGCGCGCCGGATCGATGGGTTTCTCTCGAACGAGATCGACCCCAACACGCAGATCGGCTACGCCACCGACGCGATCCGCAACGGGGGCCTCTTCGGCGCGGGCCTCGGCGAAGGGACGGTGCGCTGGACGCTGCCCGATGCCCATACGGATTTCATCATCGCGGTCGCGGCCGAGGAATACGGCGTGGTCCTTGTCGTCCTGATCATCGCGCTCTTCGCCACGATCACGCTGCGCGGCTTTTTCCGGCTGGTGCGCGAGCGCGACCCGTTCATCAGGCTCGCGGGCACGGGGCTTGTCAGCCTTCTGGCGCTTCAGGCCTTCATCAACCTCGGCGTCGCCGTGAGGCTCCTGCCCGCCAAGGGGATGACGCTGCCCTTCGTCAGCTATGGCGGCTCGAGCCTGATCGCGACGGGGATCGCGGTCGGCATGATCCTCGCCTTCACCCGGTCGCGTCCGCAGGGCGAGATCGGCGATATCCTGCTCTCGCGGCACCGGTAGGCCCATGACGCCCTCGAACCCCCATCTGATCATCGCGGCCGGCGGCACCGGGGGGCACATGTTCCCCGCGCAGGCGCTGTCGGAGGTGATGCTGCGCCGGGGCTGGCGGGTGACGCTGTCGACCGATGCGCGCGGCGCGCGCTACACGGATGGCTTCTCCCACGCGGTCGAGGTGCGGCAGGTGGCTTCGGCGACCTTCGCGCGGGGTGGCATCGTGGCGAAGCTGGCGGCCCCCTTTCGCATTCTCCTGGGCATCGCACGCGCGACCCTGCGGATGTGGCGCGAGAAGCCCGATGTCGTCGTCGGCTTCGGCGGCTACCCCACGATCCCCGCCCTTTCGGCGGCCTGGCTCACGCGGACGCCGGTGATGCTGCACGAGCAGAACGGCATCCTCGGCCGGGTGAACCGGCTCTTCGCGCGCCGCGTCGACGTGGTTGCCTGCGGAACATGGCCGACCGTGCTGCCCGAGGGGGTCGAGGGGGTGCACACCGGCAACCCTGTGCGCGGCGCCGTGCTGGAGCGGGCCGCGGCCCCCTACATGCCACCCGGCGACTGGCCGATGAGCCTGCTCGTCTTCGGCGGCAGCCAGGGCGCGCGCATCCTGGCCGATACCGTGCCCGAGGCGGTCGCGCGCCTGGCCGAGGGTCTGCGCGGGCATCTCCGCATCGCCCAGCAGGCCCGCCCCGAGGACCACCTGCGCGTGACCGAGGCCTATGAGCGCATCGGCGTCCGCGCCGAGGTCGAGCCGTTCTTCCGCGATCTCCCCCGCCGCCTCTCCGAGGCGCAGCTGGTCATCAGCCGCGCGGGCGCCTCGTCCGTCGCCGATATCAGCGTGATCGGCCGCCCCGCGATCCTGATCCCCTATGCCGCGGCGACCGCGAACCACCAGGCGGCGAATGCCGCGGGGTTGGTCGACGTTGACGCCGCGGTCATGATCACCGAGAACGCCCTGACGCCCGACGCGCTGGCACGGGCCATCGAGACCATTCTGACAGAACCCGCCGCCGCCGACGCCATGGCGCAGGCCGCCCTGTCCGCCGGTGTCCCCGACGCCGCCGAGAGGCTCGCCGCGCTGGTCGAGGAACTGGCGAGGAAAGGAGCCGCATGAACGCCGCCGTCACCAAGCTTCCGACGCAACTGGGGCCGATCCATTTCGTCGGCATCGGAGGGATCGGCATGTCGGGCATCGCCGAGGTTCTGTTGAACCATGGCTACCAGGTGCAGGGCAGTGACCTGAAACCCTCGAAGATCACCGAGCGACTGGAAAGCCTGGGCGCGCGGGTCTTCATCGGCCAGACGGCCGAGAACCTCGAGAATGCCGAGGTCGTGGTGATCTCGTCGGCGATCAAGCCGGGCAACCCCGAGCTGGACGCCGCCCGCCTGCGCGGCCTGCCCGTCGTGCGCCGGGCCGAGATGCTGGCGGAACTGATGCGCCTGCGCTCGAACATCGCCGTCGCCGGAACCCACGGCAAGACGACGACAACGACGCTGGTGGCCACGCTGCTGGACGCGGGCGGGGTCGACCCGACCGTGATCAACGGCGGTATCATCCACGCCTATGGCTCGAATGCGCGGGTGGGGCAGGGCGACTGGATGGTGGTCGAGGCCGACGAAAGCGACGGCACCTTCAACCGCCTGCCCGCGACCATCGCCATCGTGACCAACATCGACCCCGAGCACATGGAGCATTGGGGCACGATCGAGCGGCTCAGGCAGGGCTTTCTCGATTTCGTCTCCAACATCCCCTTCTACGGCATCGCCGTCTGCTGCACCGACCACCCCGAGGTGCAGGCGCTGGTGGGCCGCATCACCGACCGCCGCGTCGTGACCTTCGGCTTCAACGCGCAGGCCGATGTGCGGGCGATCAACCTGACCTACAAGGGCGGTACAGCCCAGTTCGACATCGCGCTTCAGGCCGAGGGGCAGGTGATCGAGGGCTGCACCCTGCCGATGCCGGGCGACCACAACGTGTCGAACGCACTGGCCGCGGTCGCCGTCGCGCGCCATCTGGGCATGAAGGCCGCGGAAATCCGCGCGGCGCTTGCGGGTTTCAAGGGCGTGAACCGGCGCTTCACCAAGGTGGGTGAGGTCGGCGGCATCACCGTCATCGACGATTACGGCCACCACCCGGTCGAGATCGCCGCCGTGCTGCGCGCCGCGCGGCAGGCGATCGGCTCGGACGGCGGGGGCCGCGTCATCGCCGTTCACCAACCGCACCGCTATTCGCGCCTGTCGAGCCTCTTCGAGGATTTCTGCGCCTGCTTCAACGACGCCGATGTCGTCGCCATCGCCGAGGTCTATGCCGCGGGCGAGGACCCGATCCCGGGCGCCAGCCGCGACGATCTGGTCGCAGGCCTGATCCGGCACGGCCATCGCCATGCCCGCGCCATATTGAGCGAGGAAGACCTCGAACGCCTCGTGCGCGAGCAGGCGCGGCCGGGCGACATGGTCGTCTGCCTCGGCGCGGGCACGATCTCGGCCTGGGCGCATGGGTTGCCTGCACGGCTGAAAGATATGGACAAGCGCGCGGCCTCGGGCTGAGGTTACGCGCAACGGAGGAGGAGAAGAGATGCCGCTGTCCCTGACGCTCGCCAGCCTCTGGGTGATCGCGGCCGCAGGCGTGGCGATGCTGCCCTTGCGGTGGCAATACGCGCCGGGCCTCCTCCTGCTCTGCCTCGCCGTGCCGCTGACCATCATGGTCGGGCGCGAGGTCGGATGGATCTGGGTGGTCGTTGTTGTCTTTGCTGTCGTGTCGATGTTCCGCAGGCCGCTTGGTGGGCTCGCCCGCCACGTCCTGCGCCGTTTCGGGAAAGGAGCCGCCTGATGCCGCTCGCCTTCACCCTCGCCTGTCTCTGGATCGTTGCGGCCTGCGCCGCGGGCATGGCACCCTCTCGCTACCATTGGCCCGCAGCCTGGGCGCTGATCGCCACGGGCATCCCGCTCCTCGGGTTGGTGACCTTCACGATGGGGCCGTTCTGGGGCCTGATCGCGATGGCCGCGGGCGCCTCGGTCCTGCGCTGGCCGATCATCCGGGCGGGCCAGCGCCTTGCCGGTCTGCTGGCCCCGCGCGAGACCGAGCATCCGGGCGAGTGACGCCCTGTCTTGCCGCCACCCTTGGCGCCCGGTATCCGGGCCGCCATGACCATCACACCTGACATGACCGAGCTGTTCCCGCAGGGCGCGCCCGAGCTGCGCGGCCGCCTGACGCCAGACCGACCGCTGGCCGAGCTGACCTGGCTGCGCGTGGGCGGACCCGCCGACTGGCTCTACCAGCCCGCCGACGAGGATGACCTGCGCGCCTTTCTCGCGGCCCTTGCCCCGTCGGTTCCGGTCTTTCCCATGGGGGTCGGCTCGAACCTGATCGTGCGTGACGGCGGGCTGCCCGGTGTCGTTATCCGCCTCGGACGCGGCTTCAACGCCATCCGCATCGAGGGCGAGCAGGTCATCGCGGGCGCTGCGGCGCTCGACGCCCATGTCGCGAAGAAGGCGGCCGAGGCGGGGCGCGACCTGACCTTCCTGCGCACCATCCCAGGCTCTATCGGCGGAGCCTTGCGCATGAACGCGGGCTGCTATGGGTCATACGTCGCCGATCACGCGGTCACGGTGCGGCTGGTCCACCGCGACGGCAGCCTTGAGACGCGCAGCGCCGGGGACATCGGGTTCGCCTATCGCCAGACCGACCTCGCCCCGGACAGCATCGTGACCGAGGTCACGTTCCGCGCCGCCCCCGGCGATCCCGCGGCGCTCGAGGCGCGGATGGCCGACCAACTCGCCAAGCGCGACGCGAGCCAGCCTACCAAGGAACGCAGCGCCGGCTCGACCTTCCGCAACCCTGCCGGGTTCTCGTCCACCGGGCGCTCAGACGATACGCATGAGCTGAAAGCCTGGAAGGTGATCGACGAGGCCGGCATGCGCGGCGCGACCCGCGGCGGTGCGCAGATGTCCGAGATGCACTCCAACTTCATGATCAACACCGGGGGTGCGACGGCGGACGATCTGGAGGGTCTGGGCGAAGAGGTCCGAAAAAAGGTTTTCGAGACGCAGGGAATAGAGCTACAATGGGAAATCATGCGTGTCGGGCGACCGGCGCCCAGGATCAAGCCCTGAGCAGGGGCGCATAACAAGGGGCAAAGCCCCGACAGCATCCGACCGGGCAAAAGAACCCGGCGGAAGATAGAGGCACAGGTGGCGGGTTCGAGCGGAAAAACCCCCCTCGTTGCGGTCCTCATGGGCGGCCCTTCCTCGGAACGGGAGGTGTCGCTCTCGACGGGCCGTGGCTGCGTCAAGGCGCTGAGGGGCGAAGGCTACCAGGTGGTCGAGGTCGATTGCGGCCCCGACCTGCCCGCCGTGCTGGCCGACCTGAAGCCCGATGTCTGTTTCAACGCACTGCATGGCCGATGGGGCGAGGATGGCTGCGTGCAGGGCCTGCTCGAATGGCTGCGCATCCCCTACACCCATTCCGGTGTGCTGGCCTCGGCGCTGGCCATGGACAAGACCCGCACCAAGGAGGTCTACCGCGCCCACGGGCTGCCTGTCGCCGAAAGCGTGATTGCGCCGAAGGCCGCGGTGATGGCCCATCACGTCCTCGCGCCGCCCTACGTCGTGAAGCCCAACAACGAGGGGTCTTCGGTCGGCGTCTACCTGGTCGAGACAGGCGCGAACGCCCCGCCGCAGCTGTCGGACGAGATGCCCGAGCACGTGATGGTCGAGGCCTTCGTCAAGGGCCGTGAGCTGACCTGCTCGGTCATGGGCGATGGCCCGGACGACCCCGGCGCGCTGACCGTGACCGACATCCTGACCGACGGCTGGTACGATTACGACGCCAAGTACAAGCCCGGCGGCTCGCGCCATGTCGTGCCCGCCGAGGTGCCGCCCGAGATCTTCGACGCCTGCATGGCGATGGCCACCACCGCGCATCGCATCCTCGGCTGCCGGGGCGTCAGCCGCACCGATTTCCGCTGGGACGAAGAGCAGGGGATGGACGGCCTGATCCTGCTCGAGACGAACACCCAGCCGGGGATGACGCCCACCTCGCTCACGCCCGAACAGGCGGCACTGATGGGCTACGACTTCGGCGCGCTCTGCCGCTGGCTGGTGGAGGATGCCTCATGCGACCGCTGATCGCCCGCCGCGAGACGGGACCGCTGATCGCCGGCCGCGAGCCCGGTCCGGTGACCACCGGCCGCGCGTCCGCCGCCCCGTCCGAAGCGCCAGCGCCCGAACCGCGCCGCGATCCCGCGCCCTCGATCTGGTCCTACCGCGTCCAGCGCCTCTGGCTGACGCCGCTCTTCCGCAAGGTCATGCGGGTGGGTCTACCCAGTTTCGCGGTGGTCTTCGCCACTGGCTACTACGTCGCCGACGAGGGGCACCGCACCGCCATCGTCGAGACCCTGCAGGAGGTCCGCCGCGAGATCGAGGACCGCCCGGAGTTCCGCGTCAATGTCCTCGGCATCGAGGGCGCCAGCCAAGGCGTGACCGAGGAGATCCGGGGCGCGCTGGCGCTCGATCTGCCGGTCTCGTCCTTCGACCTCGACCTCGAGGCGCTGCGCCAGCGCATCGAGGCGCTGCCCGCCATCGCCTCGGCCGATCTGCGTATCCGCAGTGGCGGCTACCTGTCGGTTCAGGTGGACGAGCGCGCGCCTGCGCTGATCTGGCAGACCCGCGAGGGCACGGTCCTGATCGACGCCGAGGGCCATTTCGTCGCCGCGCTGGGCGACCGCGACCTTTCCGCGCCATTGCCGCTGGTGGGCGGCGAGGGGGCCGACCGCGTCGTGGACGAGGCCCTGGCGCTCCATGCCGCCGCGGCACCCCTGGGCGACCGGCTGCGCGGCCTTGTCCGCGTGGGCGAGCGCCGCTGGGACGTTGTGCTGACCGACGACCGGCGCATCCTGCTGCCCGAACGTGGGCCCGTGCAGGCGCTCGACCGGGCGCTCGCGCTCGATGATGCGACCGATATCCTGGGGCGCGACGTGCTGCGGCTCGATCTGCGCAACCCCGACCGATTGACCGTGCAACTGACCCCCGAAGCGCTGGAAGAGCTGCGCAGGCTCCGCGCGCTGGAGCGTGGGGTCGAACCCGGAGACCGAAACGGATGAACCTGTTGTACCAGTCCCAGCGCGCCATGCGGGCGAAGCGGCAGGAAGCGCTGAAGCGGGGCGTGATCGCCGTGCTCGACATCGGCACGCACAAGCTGTCCTGCCTTGTCCTGAAATTCGATCTGGCCGAAAGTGCCGCCCCCGCCGAGGGGATCGGCGCGATGGCCGGGCAGGCCAACTTCCGCATCATCGGCGCGGCGACGACACGCTCGCGCGGGGTGCGTTTCGGCGAGATCGACACCTGCCAGGAAACCGAGCGCGCGATCCGAACCGCGGTGCAGGCCGCGCAGAAGATGGCACAGGTCCGCGTCGATCACGTCATCGTCGCGCTGGCCGGTGCGCGGCCGCGCAGCTACGGGCTCGACGGCGAGATGTCGCTGACCAGCGGCACGGTGACGGATCATGACGTGGCCAGCGTGATGGCCGCCTGCGACGTGCCCGACCTCGGCCAGGGGCGCGAGGTGCTGCATGCGCAGCCCGTCAATTTCTCGCTCGACCACCGGACCGGCCTGACCGATCCGCGCGGCCATGTCGGCAACCGCCTGTCGGTCGACATGCACCTGCTGACGATCGAGGCGCACGCGATCGAGACACTTCTGCACAGCGTCAAGCGCTGCGACCTCGACCTCGCGGGGCTTGCCAGCGCGCCCTATGTCGCGGGGGTGTCCAGCCTTGTCGAAGATGAACAGGAACTGGGGGCGGCCTGCATCGACATGGGCGGTGGCACCACCAGCCTGTCGATCTTCATCAAGAAACACATGATCTTTGCCGACACGGTCCGCATGGGCGGCGACCATGTCACCGGCGACATCAGCCAGGGCCTTCAGATCCCCGCCAACCATGCCGAGCGTATCAAGTGCCGCTTCGGCGGCGTCATCGCCACGGGCATGGACGACCGCGAAATCATCGAGCTGGAAAGCGAGACCGGCGACTGGCACCACGACCGCCGCACCGTCACCCGAGCCGAGCTGATCGGCGTCATGCGCCCCCGCGTCGAGGAGATCCTCGAAGAGGTGCGCGCGCGGCTCGACGCGGCCGGGTTCGAGCATCTGCCGAGCCAGCGCATCGTGCTGACCGGCGGCGCCAGCCAGATCCCCGGGCTGGACGGGCTGGCCAGCCGCATCCTCGGCAACCAGGTGCGGCTGGGCCGCCCGCTGCGCGTGCAGGGCCTGCCGCAATCGGCCTGCGGCCCGGCCTTTTCGGCGGCAGTGGGCCTCGCGCTTTTCGCGGCCTATCCGCAGGACGAGTGGTGGGACTTCGAGACGCCGGCCGACCGGCTGCCCGCGCGCAGCCTGAAGCGGGCGGTCAAATGGTTCCGCGACAACTGGTGACCCCCTGATCTGGTGTCAGACCGCTAAACCCGGCCAAATCGGCGGATTTTCGCCCCATATTTCGCGGATTTCCCTGAATTTCCGCGTGACGGAGCCCGTGGAACCGGGTAGTCTGAGGGGTAATCAGAGGCAGAGGCGGCATCCGGCAACAAGATCGGGGCCGGTCACCATAAAGATCGATGAACAGGCGGACAGACCCATGACACTCAACCTGATGATGCCGACTGACAGCCAGTCTGAGCTCAAGCCGCGGATCACCGTCTTCGGTGTCGGCGGGGCCGGGGGCAACGCGGTCAACAACATGATCGACCAGAGCCTCGACGGGTGCGAGTTCGTCGTGGCCAATACCGACGCACAGGCCCTGTCGCAGTCGCGCGCGCATGCAAAGATCCAGATGGGCGCGCGCGTGACCGAAGGTCTCGGCGCCGGCGCCCGGCCCGCCGTGGGCGCCTCGGCCGCCGAGGAGTCGATCGAGGAGATCGTCGATCACCTCGCGGGTGCACACATGTGCTTCATCACCGCCGGCATGGGCGGCGGCACCGGTACGGGCGCGGCCCCGATCATCGCGCAGGCCGCGCGCGAGCTGGGCGTGCTGACCGTGGGCGTCGTGACCAAGCCCTTCCAGTTCGAGGGCGTCAAGCGGATGCGCCAGGCCGACGAGGGCATCGAGCAGCTGCAGAAGGTGGTCGATACCCTCATCATCATCCCGAACCAGAACCTGTTCCGGCTGGCCAACGAGAAGACCACCTTCACCGAGGCCTTCGCGATGGCCGACGACGTGCTTTACCAAGGTGTGAAGGGCGTGACCGACCTGATGGTGCGGCCCGGCCTCATCAACCTCGACTTCGCCGACGTCCGCGCGGTGATGAACGAGATGGGCAAGGCCATGATGGGCACCGGCGAGGCCGAGGGCGAAAGCCGCGCGCTGCAGGCCGCCGAGAAGGCCATCGCCAACCCGCTGCTCGACGAGATCAGCCTGAAGGGCGCCCGCGGTGTCCTGATCAACGTCACCGGCGGCTATGACCTGACCCTCTTCGAGCTTGACGAGGCTGCCAACCGCATCCGCGAGGAAGTGGACCCGGAGGCGAACATCATCGTCGGCTCCACGCTCGACACCTCCATGGAAGGCCAGATGCGCGTCAGCGTCGTGGCCACCGGCATCGACGTGACCGAGGCCCGCGCCGCCGAGCCGCCGGTACGCAGCTACGTCTCGGCGACGCCTGCGCGGCCCGCGGCCGAAGCCGCCGAGCCAGCCGCCGCCTACATGCCGGAGCACGAGGTCGAGCCCGAGCCGATGATGCTGGCCGATCCGCAGCCCGAGCCCTCGCTTTTCGCGAGCCTCGACATCGGCGGCGCCGATGATCTTCGGGACGAGGACGACGTGCCGCCGCCGGCCTATCGTCCCGCGCCGCGCGCAGCCGAGGCGGCACGCTTCGAACCACGCGCCCACGCCGAGGATGAGGGAACGGAAACCGCCTATGTCGCGCCCAGGCCGAACCCGGCCGGCAAGCCCACGCCCGAGGCCCTCGCCCGCCTGCGCGCCGCGATCCAGAAGGACGCGCCGCGCCCCGCGGCCCCGGCCTCCGAGCCGCAGGGCGACGCGCATCACAAGTCGCGCTTCGGCATCAACTCGCTGATCAACCGCATGACCGGCCACGCCGAAGAGGGACAGGCCCAGCCCGAGCGGCGTCAGCCGCCGATGTCGTCGCCTGCCGCGCCAGTTGCGCCGCGTCCGGCCGCGATGCGCCCGACCTCGGTCGATGACGGCATCGTCGACCCCGAACAGGAACGCATCGAAATCCCGGCGTTCCTGCGGCGCCAGGCGAACTGAAGTCTTCACATCACCTTGCGAAGGGCTGGCCATGCGCCAGCCCTTTTCCTTTGTATTACAATGGTTTGCGGGGCGTCCTGCAGGTGATCGGCAAGAGTTCGCCGATGCCTTCGGCCTTTGTTGCAAGGAGTCATAAAGGTTGAATTGTCGGTTGCGGTGCACGTCTGTATCCCACTCTCATGCGGTGTGGTGCCCGACGACGGAGCCCGCATCGTGAAATGCCGCCGGATGTTGAACCGGTGCGTGCGAACAGGCGGAACGTCGGAGACACTCATGCAGGCAACACTCAGGCAAGCGGTGCAGTTTTCCGGCGTAGGTCTTCACACGGGCCGCCTTGTCCGGATGACGGTTCAGCCGCAGGCCGCCAACATGGGTCTCTGGTTCGCCCGCACCGACCGCCCCGACGCCCCCCTCATTCCCGCGCGCTACGATGCCGTCCCGATGAGCCGTCTCTGCACCAAGCTGGTGGGCGAGGACGGAACCGAGGTCTCGACCGTCGAGCACCTGATGGCCGCGCTTGCGGGCTGCGGCATTCACAATGCCCTGATCGAGGTCGATGGCCCCGAGCTTCCCATTCTCGACGGCTCCGCCGCGCCCTTCGTGCGGGCCTTTCTTGCCGCGGGTATCCAGCGCCAGCGGGCGCCGATCCACGCGATCGAGATCCTGAAGACCGTCAAGGTCGTCGAAGGCCCCGCCGAGGCGACCCTGTCGCCCGCCGAGGGCCTCGTGATGGAGTTCGACATCGACTTCGCCGATGCTGCGATCGGGCGCCAGCGCCGCGTGGCGAACCTCGCCAACGGCCGTTTCGTGCGCGAGCTCTGCGACAGCCGGACCTTCTGCCGCAAGGCCGATGTCGACGCGATGCATGCCGCGGGCCTCGCGCTTGGCGGCACGTTCGAGAACGCCGTGGTCGTCGATGGCGACACTGTCCTCAGCCCCGGCGGCCTGCGCCACGAGGATGAGGCCGTGCGCCACAAGATGCTGGATGCACTGGGCGACCTGGCGCTGGCCGGTGCGCCGATTCTCGGGCGCTATTCGGGCGTGCGCGCCGGTCACATGCTCACCAACCAGCTGCTGCGCACATTGTTCTCGACGCCCGGCGCCTGGCGTTTCGTCGAATGCACGGCAGAGCAGGCGGCGCGCCTGCCCGGTATGGGTGTCACCGGTGCCGATCTGGCGCATGTGGCCTGAGAACGTCTGTCGGCGCCGCACCGCCCGCCATGGCATTTCAGGCGTTTTGCCCTCAGAAAGAATGTGCTAGGACCACTACCAAGCCCGGTGGCCCGGCCGCCGGACGGATGGAAAGACAGGGTTTTCGAGCATGCAGCTGAGCGCGGACGGCAAGATCCGGAAACTGAGTCTCGGTACGGGGCTCTGCCTGATCATGGCACTGTCGGGCTGCGGCGGCGGGGGTCTTCTCGGCACCGGCCTGTTCGGCGGCGGCGGTGGCGGCGGCCTGTTTGCCAGCCGTAACGCCCAGGTCCCGCTCGAGGAACAGGACGCCCTCACGATCTACCAGCAGGCCGAGGCGCAGCTGGAACGCGGTGATGCCGATGACGCGGCGGCCCTCTTCATCGAGGTCGAGCGTCTGCACCCGTATTCGGAATGGGCCAGCCGCGCGTTGATCATGGCGGCCTTCGCCTATCACGCCGACGAGGATTACGAGAACGCCCGCATCGCGGCCCAGCGTTTCCTCGACTTCTACCCCGGCGAGGAGGACGCGGCCTACGCGCAATACCTGCTGGCGCTCAGCTATTACGACCAGATCGACCAGGTCGGCCGTGACCAGGGCATCACCTTCCAGGCGCTTCAGGCGCTGCGCGTGGTGATCGAGCGCTACCCCGACAGCGAATACGCCCAAGACGCGATCCTGCGCTTCGACCTGGCCTTCGACCATCTCGCCGGCAAGGAGATGGAGATCGGCCGCTACTACCTCCGCCGCGAGCATTACACCGCCGCGATCAACCGGTTCCGCGTGGTGGTCGAACAGTTCCAGACGACCAGCCACACGCCCGAGGCGCTGATGCGCCTTGTCGAGGCGTACCTGGCCCTCGGCCTGACCGACGAGGCGCAGACCGCGGGTGCGATCCTCGGCTACAACTTCCAGTCTTCGCCCTTCTACGACGACGCCTTCCGCCAGCTCACCGGGCAGCAACTGACGCCCGAAGCGCGCGGCGAAGGCTGGCTGAGAGACGTCTGGCGCCAGACCGTCCGCGGGGATTGGCTCTGACCGCAGGCCCGCCCTTGACGGGGCGTCGGGGCTAGGGGACACAAGCGCGCCATGCTGCGTCACCTCGACATCCGGAACATGCTGATCATCGACCGGCTGGAGCTAGCCTTCCAGCCGGGACTGAACGTGCTGACCGGCGAGACCGGGGCGGGCAAGTCCATCCTGCTCGACAGTCTCGGCTTCGTTCTCGGCTGGCGCGGCCGCGCCGACCTGGTGCGTGCCGGCGCCGAGCAGGGCGAGGTCGTGGCCGAGTTCGCGCTATCCCCCGCTCATCCGGCCCGCGCCGTGCTGGACGAGGCAGGCCTGCCTGCGGGCGACGAGCTGATCCTGCGCAGGGTCAACACGCCCGAGGGCCGCAAGACCGCCTGGGTCAACGACCGCCGCGCCTCTGGAGAAGTGCTGCGCGCGCTGTCGGACACGCTGGTCGAGCTGCACGGGCAGCAGGACGACCGCGGCTTGCTGGACCCGCGCCAACACCGCGCGATGCTGGACGCCTTCGGTGGCCATGATACGCTTCTGGCCGAGACGCGCGCCGCCTGGTCGGCCCGCCGCGCGGCGCAGAAGGCGCTTGAAGCCGCCGAGGCACGCCTGGCCGAAATGCGCGCCGAGGAAGAGTACCTCCGCCACGCCGTGGCCGAACTCGACACGCTCGACCCGCAGCCGGGCGAGGAGCAGAGCCTCGACGCCCGCCGCCGCCTGATGCAGGCCGCCGAGCGGATGCGCAGCGATGTCGCCCGCGCCACCGCCGCGCTGGGGCTCGACGGGGCCGAAGGCGCGATGGGCGATGCACGCCGCTGGCTCGAGGGGGTCTCGGACAAGGCCGAGGGCGGGCTTGATGCGGCGCTGGCCGCGCTGGAGCGTGCAGCGGTCGAACTGACCGAGGCGCAGGCGGGCGTCGAGCGCTTCGCCGAGGCGCTGGAGTTCAACCCCGCCGAGCTGGAAGAGACCGAAGAGCGCCTCTTCGCGTTGCGCGCCTTGGCGCGCAAGCATGGCGTGGCGCCCGACGACCTCGCCGGGCTGGCCGAGGGGTTGCGGGCGAGGCTTGCGGCCCTTGATGGTGGCGCGGGTGAGATCGTGGCGCTGTCCGTGGCTGCACGGGACGCGGATGGTGCCTATGCCGCGGCCGCGGCGCGGCTCGCGACGGCCCGGGTCGAGGCCGCCCGCCGCCTCGATGCCTCTATGGCGACCGAGCTTGCCCCCCTGAAGATGGAGCGCGCGGTCTTCACCACCGAGATGTCCGAAGCCGCGCCCGGCCCCGAGGGCACGGAGGCTGTAAGCTTCACCGTCGCCACCAACCCCGGCGCCCCGCCGGGGCCGCTGAACCGCATCGCCTCGGGCGGTGAGCTGTCGCGGTTCCTGCTTGCGCTGAAGGTCTGCCTGACGGGCGACGACAGCGGCGTGACGATGATTTTCGACGAGATCGACCGCGGCGTGGGCGGGGCGACGGCCGATGCCGTGGGACGGCGTCTGAAGGCGCTGGCCGAGGGCGGCCAGGTGCTCGTGGTGACCCATTCGCCCCAGGTCGCGGCGCTTGGCGCGCATCACTGGCGCGTGGCCAAGCATGTCGAGGGCGAGGTGACCCTGAGCCGGGTGGCCGCGCTCGACGCGCGGGCCCGCATCGACGAGGTCGCACGGATGCTCTCGGGCGATACCGTCACCGACGCGGCCCGTGCCGCCGCGCGGGCCCTGCTGGAGGGCTGATGCTCCCGGCTGCCGCCGGGACCCGGGCTTGCGGCGTGTCTCGGCCTGCGGCCTGCGCCACGACCGCGGTGGCACCGCTTCGCGGTGTAGTCGCACCCGGCATGGGGGCTGTCGCACGGAATGGCGAT
>CBFIFZ010000040.1:0-17081 GCA_965661995.1 Roseicyclus sp. | reverse complement strand
CCTGCACGGGCTCAACACCAAGGAATACCAGCCCGCCAAGGTCGCCGCGATGGAAGGCCTGTGGGAAACGCAGGAGGGCGCGCCGCTCGTCCTTTTCGGCATCCCGGATGAAGAGGCGCGCACGAACCACATGGTCGTGGAAATCCCCGGCCTCGCGTCGTTCATCCTGACGCATGACTGGAATGGCGAGTTGCAGGGCCTCAACGATTTCGTGGCCGAGGACGGCACCGTCCTGCACCCGCCCGTCGCGCCCGTCTTCTGGTCCTTCCGCGTCATGGTCGGCACGGGTGTCGCCATGCTGCTGCTCAGCTGGGCCTCGGTCTGGTTCATGTGGCGCCGCCGCGCGCTGCACGAGGGGCGCATCTCGGGCCACTGGTTCGCGGTCGAGGGGCTGCCAAAGCCGATCCTCTGGGCGCTCGTGCCCATGGCCTTCTCCGGCTGGGTCGCCACGCTCGCGGGCTGGTACACCACCGAGATCGGCCGCCAGCCCTGGCTCGTGCAGGGCGTGATGACCACCGAGATGGCCGTGGCCGACGTGCCCGCGCCGCTGGTGATGGGCACCCTGGTGACCTACCTCGCGATCTACGCCGCCCTGCTCTTCGCCTATATCGGCGTCATCGCCTACCTCGCGCGCAAGGCCGCAAAGGGGGATGACGGGCGCGCCATCGACATGGATCATTCCGGCAAGGCCGGCGTGGTCGCCCTCAGCCCCGCGGAGTGACGCCCATGTTGCCCGATTTCGCCAACCCCGCCGACTGGCTGCCATGGGCCTTCGCCTCGCTCATGGGCCTGTCGATCCTGATCTACGTGGTGCTCGACGGTTTCGACCTCGGCGTCGGCATCCTGTTCCCGTTGGCCGAACCGGCGGAACAGGACCGCATGATCGGGTCCATCGGCCCGTTCTGGGACGCCAACGAGACCTGGCTGGTGCTGGCGGTGGGCCTCCTGCTCGTGGCCTTCCCGCAGGCCCACGGGATGATCCTGACGGCGCTCTACCTGCCGGTCTTCGTCATGCTCGTGGGCCTCATCCTGCGCGGCGTCGCCTTCGAGTTCCGCGCCAAGGCGCGCGACCACCACAAGCGCCTGTGGAACCGCCTGTTCTTCACCGGCTCCCTGATGACGGCGCTGGCGCAGGGCTTCATGCTCGGCCTCTACATCATGGGGCTCGAACAGACGCTCGCCACCTACGCCTTCGCCACGCTGACGGCGGTGTTCCTCGCCGTCGGCTACAGCTTCATCGGCTCGGCCTGGCTCATCCACAAGACGGAAGGAGCCCTGCAATGGAAGGCCGTGCGTTGGGGCCGCGAAAGCCTCTGGGGCGTGATCCTCGGCATCGGGGCGGTGTCGCTCGCCACCCCGCTCGTCTCCACCCGCATCCTCGACAAGTGGCTGACCGTGCCCGAGATCTTCTACCTCGCGCCCCTGCCGATCATGTCCGGCCTCCTGATCCTGTGGCTCTGGAAGATGTTGCGCGACATGCCCTTTCCGGGTGATCGCCGCTCCTGGCTGCCCTTCGCAGTGGCAACCGCGCTCTTCGCGCTGGCCTATCTCGGCATGGCCTACAGCTTCTACCCCTACGTGGTGCCCGAGCAGCTGACGATCTACGAGGCGGCCGCCGCCCCCGAAAGCCTCATCATCATCCTCGTAGGCGCCTGCATCGTGGTGCCCGTGATCCTTGGCTACTCGGTGCTCGCCTATACGATCTTCCGCGGCAAGGCGACGGAACTGCGTTACGACTGAGGACCCTGGCGGCGGCTGCGCCCTTCATCTTTCCCCAAATATGCACGGCGTCCGGCCCGCCACGGAGGTGCCACCCGGATTGACACGCGAGGCCCGCCAAGGGCACCCGGCGGGCGTGCGCCCGCCGCCGGGTCGGCGCGCGCAGCGCGGCGAAAGCGCGTCAGAAATCCACGCTCACGCCCGGCAGGTTCAGCGCCTTCATCAGGTCGCGCAACTCCTGCCTCGCGGCGAGGTTCGAGATGTTCAGTCGCTCCACACCCAGCTCCCGCAGGTCCAGCAGCGTCATCCCCGTGGGAAACAGCTCGCGAAAGATCACCCGCTCCGAAAAGCCCGGCGCCACGCGAAAGCCGATCCGCTCCGACAGCTGTTCCAGCGCCCGGCCCACCTTGCGCTTGTTGTGCATCTCCTGCGCGCCAAGCCGGTTCCGGACCACGATCCAGTCCATCGCGCCCAGCCCCGCCCGTGCCCGCAGCTGGCGGGCGTGCCAGACCATCTCGGAATAGACGCTCGGGCCCTTGATCTCGTAGCTCTCCGCGTCGATCCGGGCCAGCAGGTCGAAATCGACGAAACTGTCGTTCATCGGCGTGATCAGCGTGTCGGCCAGCGAATGCGCCACCTGGCTCAGCCTCGTGTGGCTTCCGGGGCAGTCGATGACGATGAAATCGCAGCGCCCCTCGAGCTGCGCCACCGCGGCCGACAGGCGCTTGTCGAGGATGTTCTCGCCCTCGGCCAGCGTCGCCGGATCGATCTCGGGCAGTTCCATCAGCTCGGGCGCCGCGACATCCATGTGCCGTGCGGCGATCGTGTTATGACGGTTTTCCATGTAGCGCGCGAAGCTGCGCTGCCTGAGGTCGAGGTCGAGCCCGCCCACCACATGGCCAAGCCGCGCCAGCGCCGTGGCGACATGCATCGCGGTCGTCGACTTGCCCGAGCCGCCCTTCTCGTTACCCAGTACTATGATGTGCGACACTGCCCGTCCCCCGGTTGCGGCCTCAAGATGTGGACGCCCCGCGTTGGCCGGGGCGCGAATTGTTGCGGATACTACGTCATGTAGCGGCAAAGGTTAAGCCGCAATGGTATGGTCTGCGGTGTTGTGCGCGGCCATTTCGCCATGTCACGCAGGCCTCCTGCCGACCGAGGAGGTGCCGATGCTGCGCGACCGCGATGCCAATGCCCTCACCACCTCATCGCCCGTGGCCGGCTTCGCCTGAGCCCCGGAACGAAAAACGCCGCCCCGTGGGGCGGCGCGTCTCGACACGATGGTCGCGTCGGCTCAGAAGCCGAGGCCTTCGTACTTCTTCTTGAACTTCGACACGCGGCCACCGGTGTCCAGCAGGCGCGACGAGCCGCCGGTCCAGGCCGGGTGCACCGTGGGGTCGATGTCGAGCGAGAGCGTGTCGCCCTCGGCGCCCCAGGTCGAGCGCATCTGGACGATGTCGCCGTTGGTCATCTTGACGTTGATGACGTGATAGTCGGGGTGGATTTCCTTTTTCATCACGCCTCTCCTTACGCGTCGGCGCTTTCGCGCGGCTTGTAGGTGTTGTCCTCGGCGATCCGGGCGGATTTGCCGCGGCGCGCGCGCAGGTAGTAGAGCTTGGCGCGGCGCACCTTGCCGCGACGCACGACCTCGATCGAGTCGATGTTCGTGGAATAGAGCGGGAAGACGCGCTCGACGCCCTCGCCGAAGGAAATCTTGCGGACGGTGAACGAGCCCGCGATGCCCTTGCCGTTGTTGCGTGCGATGCAGACGCCTTCGTAGTTCTGCACGCGGGTGCGGGTGCCTTCGGTCACCTTGAAGCCGACGCGGATCGTGTCGCCGGCCTTGAAGTCGGGAATGGTCTTCCCGAGGGCGGCGATCTGTTCCGCCTCGATCTGTGCGATCAGGTCCATCTGATGCGCTCCTATGATTGCCCACGGTTTACCCGCGGAGGTGTGCTGGTCCTGCGCCGAGAGCTCTGATCTTCACCCGGGTCCGCCTGTGCCCGCATCCGCGGGGCGCCCGTCAGAGGTCGTCCGACCGTTTCTTGTCGTCTGGCTTCCGTCCGGAGCGCCGCGCAGAAGAATGCGCGACAAACGGAAATCCCGCCGGAGTTCCCTCCCGCGGGCGTGGGCTGCGTATAGGCCGGGTTTTCCGGCGGATCAAGCCGATTCCACGCGCCTCAGCCGTCGGTCTTCGCGATATGGGCGGCCCACAGATCCGGGCGCCGCTCGGCTGTCAGGCGCTCGGCCTCGGCCCGACGCCATTTCGCGATTTCCCCGTGGTTGCCGGACAGCAGCACCGGAGGAATTTCGCGCCCGCGCCACTCGCGTGGCTGGGTGTATTGCGGATGCTCGAGCAGCCCGTCGGCAAAGCTCTCTTCCTCGGTCGAGGCCGCGTTGCCCAGCACGCCGGGGATCAGCCGCACGGTCGCGTCGATCAGCGCCTGCGCCGCGATCTCGCCACCCGTCAGGACGAAATCCCCGATCGAGACCTCTTCCAGCGCGAACTCGTCGATCACCCGCTCGTCCACCCCCTCGAACCGCCCGCAGAGCAGCGTCATCCCCTCGGCGGCCGCGAAGCGGCGCGCATCCGCTTGGGTAAATGGACGTCCGCGCGGCGACAGGTAGACGCGCGGCCAGCGTGCCGGGTCGTCGGGCGTGCCGACCGCGGCCATCCCCAGCGCGCGGCCCACCACGTCGGGCTTCATCACCAGCCCGGCACCGCCACCCGCAGGCGTGTCGTCCACCTGCCGGTGCTTGCCCGTGCCGAAGGTCCTGAGGTCGATCGTCTCGAGCGCCCAAAGCCCCTGCTGCAGCGCCTTGCCGGTCAGCGAGGCGTCGAGCACGCCGGGAAAGACCCCCGGAAAGAGCGTCACGACCTTGGCGCACCACGCGCCCTTCAGGCGCGGGCGGTCGGTCATCAGCTCCCGCGGGGTGGGGCTGGCCGAGACCGCGAGGCGGCCATGGGATCTGGAGGGGATGTCGGACATGCCGACGCGATACCCACGCTGTTGCGTTTCGGCAAGGGGCAGCCGCCATCCGCGGGGTCGTCTGCACGCTGGCAAAGCGACACAGGTCGGCATAAGACACGGGCCATGTTGCGTCGCGTTCTGTCCGCCCTGCGTGAGGGTCGAAGCCGTCCGGGTGTGGGCGGCGAGGCCGCGTCGCCTCTCACGCTTCAGGGTGGACCGCGGATGGTGCGGACGCGCTCACCCGCGACGCGCGGTGTCTGCCTCGTGACCATGGCCCGCAACGAGGCCGAGGTCCTGACCCACTGGGCCTGGCACTATTGCCGCCTGCTGGACGCGCCGAAATTCGTCGTGCTCGATGACGCCTCCGAGCCGGGCATGCTCGAGACGGTCCGCAGCCGCGTGCCCGAGGCGGATATCGACGTCATCCGCCTTCCCGAAGGACCGTTTTCGGACCAATACAAATCCAACGCGCTCTCCGCGCTGGCGACCGTGATGGTCGAGCGCTATGCCACCGTCATCGCCACCGATGCAGACGAGGTCGTGACGCCCCTCGGGGCGCACCGCGACCGGCCCTTCGACGAGATCCTGCGCGAGATCCCGCGCCCCTTCGCCGCCCCCATCGGCATCGCGCCGATCCATGACATCGACCGGGAGGGGCCGTTCGATCCGCTCCGCCCCGTTGCCGTGCAGCGGGCGGTCGGCATGCTCAAGGCGGTCTCGACCAAGCCCGTGATCTGGCAAGGTGAGCCTTGGGTCTTCAGCCCCGGTCAGCACGTCCTGCGCCAGCGCCGCGTGCCGGTCACCACGGCACTTGGCCTTGTCCATCTCAAGTTCGTCGATGCCGACCTGCTCGCCGCCCGGCAGGCTGTTCGCCAGTCCCGCGAGATGTCCGAGGCGCAGGGCCCCGACGTCGCCGGGCATTGGCGGCGTGATCCCGTGGCGATGAAGGGGATGCAGATCTTCCGCGATGCCGCGAAGCTGCGCGGGGGGCCGCGGCTGCTGGACGAGCTTCCGGGCTTTCTCGGGCGCGAGTTCGACCAGGTCGAGGGGGAGTATGTCATACGGACCCTCGGTGGCGAATTGCGCGGCTCGCTCGCGCAGCTCCTCTGATGGGCTTGCGGTGCCGCCGTGCAGCTGGCCGGAGCGGCCTGTGCAGCGCTGCATGTTGCAGGTCCGGCGAAAGGGGTTAAGTCAGCGTCCATGACCATGGCCAATCCCCCTGAGCGCACCACCGGAGAGGACACTTGCCCAATTCGATCCTGACGGTCGACCGTCTCGAAAAGACCTACGAGAGCGGGTTCCGCGCCCTCGACGCCGTGTCGCTCGACATCCGCGCGGGCGAGATCCTCGCGCTGCTCGGGCCGAACGGGGCGGGCAAGACGACGCTGATCTCGGCGATCTGCGGGCTGGTGCAGCCCACGGGCGGCACGGTCACCGTGGGTGGCCACGACACCGTCACCGCCTATCGCGCGGCCCGCGCGCTGATCGGGCTGGTGCCGCAGGAGATCAACCTCGAACCTTTCGAGAAGGTGATCAACACCGTTCGCTTCTCGCGCGGGCTCTTCGGCAAGCCGCGCGACGATGCCTTTCTCGAGCGCATCCTTCGGCAGCTCTCGCTCTGGGACAAGCGCGACCAGCCGATCCGCTCGCTCTCGGGCGGCATGAAGCGCCGCGTCCTGATCGCCAAGGCGCTGAGCCACGAGCCGCGGGTCCTGTTCCTCGACGAGCCTTCGGCGGGCGTCGACGTGGAACTGCGCCGCGACATGTGGGAGGTGGTGCGCCAGCTGAAAGAGGATGGCGTCACCATCATCCTGACCACCCATTATATCGAGGAAGCCGAGGCGATGGCCGACCGGATCGCCGTGATCAACGGCGGCCGCATCCTGCTGGTCGAGGAGAAGGAGGCGCTGATGCGCCGGATGGGCCGCAAGGAAATGCGGATCGAGTTGCGCGAGCCGATCACGCGCGTGCCCGCCGCGTTGGAGGAGTTCGGCCTTGCGCTGGACGCGACCGGCACGCGGCTGACCTACAGCTACGACACCCAGGCCGAGCGCACCGGCATCGTGCGCCTGCTGACGGCGCTGCAGGAGGCAGGGCTGCGGGTGGCCGACGTGGAAACGAAACAGAGCTCGCTCGAAGAGATTTTCGTGGGGCTGGTGAAGGAAGGGACCGAGGCATGAACCTCTCTGCCATCGCCGCGATCTACCGTTTCGAAATGGCGCGCACCTATCGCACGCTGGCGCAGTCGGTCGTCTCACCGGTGCTGTCCACCTCGCTTTACTTCATCGTCTTCGGCACCGCCATCGGCAGCCGCATCGACCAGGTCGAGGGGGTGAGCTACGGCGCCTTCATCGTGCCGGGGCTGATCATGCTGACGGTTCTGACGCAGTCGATTTCCAACGCGTCCTTCGGCATCTACTTCCCCAAGTTCATCGGCACCATCTACGAGCTTCTGTCCGCGCCCGCCTCGTTCCTCGAGATCACGGCAGGCTACGTGCTGGCGGCGGCGACCAAGGCGCTGGCGATCGGGTTGATCATTCTCGGGACGGCCTTCTTCTTCGTCGACCTGCAGATCCTTCACCCGTTCTGGATGCTGACCTTCCTCGTGCTGACCTGCCTGTCGTTCAGCCTGTTCGGGTTCATCATCGGCATCTGGGCGCAGAATTTCGAGCAATTGCAGCTGGTTCCGCTGCTGGCGGTCACGCCCTTGGTGTTTCTCGGCGGGGCCTTCTACTCGATCTCGATGCTGCCCGAGGGCTGGCAGACGGTGAGCCTGTTCAACCCGGTGGTCTACCTCGTGTCGGGGTTCCGCTGGTCCTTTTTCGGGACGGCGGACGTGGCGCTGGGGTGGTCGATCCTGGCGATCTGCGGCTTTCTGCTGGGCTGCCTTGCGGCGATCGGCTGGATCTTCCGCACCGGATGGCGGTTGCGCCCCTGACCAAAAGGAGCGGCCTTGGCCGCGTTTCTTTCAGGTCGCTTCGCTCCGTGAGTCTTTTTTTGCGCTTCGCGCGGGGGGCTCTGCCCCCATCCCTTCGGGATTCCCCCGGGATACTTGTGAAACGGAGAAGGGGCGGGTCAGTCCAACAGGCCCTCGGGCGGGTCGATGATAATGCGGCCGGCGGCGAGGTCCACGGTGGGGACGGCGGCGCGGGTGAAGGGGACGAGGACCGAGCCCTTGAGGCCGGGACCGCGCAATTCCAGCAGGTCGCCCGCGCCGTGGTTCAGGACGGCGGCGACCTTGCCGAGTGTGGCGCCGCCGGTGTCGAGCGCGGTCAGGCCGATCAGGTCGGCATGGTAGAACTCGTCATCGGGCAGCGAGGGAAGCGCCTCGCGCGGGGCGTAGAGCCGCGTGCCGCGCAGCGCGTCGGCGGCCTCCTTGGTGGGGACGCCCGTGAGGCGGGCGGCGAAGCCGGATTTCACCGGGCGGGTGAGGGTGATCGTGAAGCTGCGCGCCCCGTCCTCGGTCGAGAGCGGGCCGTAGGAGGCGATATCGCTCGGCTCGGCGCAGAAGCTTTTCAGCCGCACTTCGCCATGGACGCCGAAGGCGCCCGCAATGGTGCCGACGCAGACCCGGTCAGCCATGACCGGGCCCGCGTTTGACGGGGGATGCGAGGCGCATCGCCGGGCCGATTACTCGGTTGCTTCGGCCGCGGTTTCCGCAGCGTCTTCAACGGGTTCCTCGGCGGCCGGAGCGGCTGCGGCCTCGGCGGCGGCGGCGGCTTTGGCGGCTTTTTCCTCGGCGCGTTCAACGGCCTTCTTGCCGGGCTGGGCCTTCTTGGGGTTGGAGCGCTCTTTCTTCTCGACGACGCCGGCGGCCTCGAGGAAGCGGCTGACGCGGTCGGTGGGCTGGGCGCCCTGGTCGAGCCAGTACTGCACGCGCTCGACGTTCATGCGCACGCGGTCTTCGCTGTCCTTGGCGAGCAGCGGGTTGTAGGTGCCCAGCTTCTCGATGAAGCGGCCGTCGCGGGGCATGCGGCTGTCGGAGGCGACGATGGAATAGTGGGGGCGCTTCTTCGAGCCGCCGCGGGCCAGTCGGATCTTCATTGCCATGGGATAACTCCTTGAAATGGCTGGGGGCTTACGCCCCGGTTTCCTGGTGTTGCTTGTGATGCTGAATGACTTCAGCGATGATGAAGTTCAGGAACTTCTTGGCGAATTCCGGGTCCAGATCGGCCCGTTTCGCCAGGTCTTCGAGCCGTGCGATCTGCTGCGCCTCGCGCGCCGGATCGGACGGGGGAAGGTCGTGTTCGGCCTTGAGTTTTCCCACGGCCTGGGTGTGCTTGAAGCGCTCGCCCAGCGTGTAGACGAGGATCGCGTCGAGGCGGTCGATGCTCTCGCGGTGGCCCCTCAGAAGCTCGGCGGCGCGGGCGGTTGCGTCGGTCATGTCAGGGCCTCCTCGAAGGGGTCACAGGGCGTACACACCCCGTACACACCGCGTACATACGCGGGGATCATGCTGGGACGGGTCATCATGCGGCCAGCACCTCCGAGGGCGCGGGGTGGCGCCAGACCTCGAGGGCGGGGTCACGCTCGGGGCGCGGGGCGTCTGCGTCGAGGGTGCAACCAAGACGCGCGGCCAGCGCGCGGGAGCGGTCGTTGCGCGGGTCGATGTAGCTGACGGCGGTCGCCCAGCCGAGATCGGCATAGGCGTGGCGGCGGACGGCCTCCACGGCCTCGCGGGCGTAGCCCCGGCCCTCGTCGGCGTCGTCCCAGATCGTCCAGCCAAGCTCCTGCTCGGGCCAGTCGCCGGGGAACCACGGGCCGACGGAGCCGACGGGCCGCCCCTCGGCCCGGTGTTCGGTGACGAAGATGCCGTAGCCGCGCAAGTGCCAGTGGCCCGCGAAGATCGCGAGGATGCGCCAGGCCTGGCCGATGTCCTTGTCCGCGCCGCCGCCGACGAAGCGGGCGCGGTCGGAGGTGATGAAGGGCGCGAGCGCCTCGAAGTCACCGGCGCGGGGCGCGCGCAGGGTCAGGCGCTCGGTCTGCAGCACGGGGGTGTCGGCGAGATGGGCGATCATCCTGCACCCTCCGCGATGAGCGTTGCGGATTGGAAAGACATCCTTCGAAACGCGGTGGACAAGTCTGTGGATCGAGCGCGGAACGGAAAGTGCGACATCACGCGGCCCTCCCGTAGCGCCAGACATGGACGGGTGCGCCTTCTCGGGCGGCAAGGCGCGCCTCGGCGGTGCTGTCTCGGGCGCCGCCGAGACCTGCGGCGAGACTGTCGGAGGCGGCATTGCCCGGATCGACGTAGCTGACGAGATCGCCGAGCAGGCCGAGGGCGAAGTCGCGTGCCGCCGTGGCGGCCTCGGCTGCGTAGCCCATGCGACGGTGTTCGGGCAGGGTCATGTAGCCCAGTTCCGGTTCCTCGTCGCCCCATTCGAGGCCGACCATGACGAAGCCCACGCGTGCGCCGTCCGACAGGCGCTCGACCGTCCAGAGGCCGTGACCGTGCAGCATCCAGCCCGCGGTGTAGTAGCAGAACTCGGCCCAGGCCCGATCCGGGCCGTCGCCGGGTTCGGCGAAGGCGGCTTCGAACACGGCGGTCCAGTCCGGCAGGTCATCGAGCGTGGGTGCGCGGAGCCGCAGGCGCGCGGTCTCGATCACCGGCACGGTGGCGCGGTGCATTGCGGCGGCATCGGCCGCGGCGCCGGTGGGCGCCTGGGTGCAGCGTTGGGCAGTCACTTCTTCGTGCCGAAGCCCGAGAGGCCGGGGGGCAGGGTGCCCGGGCCCATGCCCGGAAGGCCGCCCATGCCCATCTGGCGGGCGGCCTTTTCCATCTCGGCGGGGTCCATGCCTGCGGGGTCCATGCCCTTGAGGCCCGCGGGTGCGCCCTTGCCCATCAGCGCGCCGAGGCCGCCGCGCAGGAGGCCCTTCTTGCCCATCTTGCCCATCTTCTTCATCGCGTCGGCCATCTGGCGCTGCATCTTGAGCAGCTTGTTGAGGTCGCTGACCTCCTGACCGGCACCGGCGGCGATGCGTTTCTTGCGGCTGGCCTGCAGCAGCTCGGGGCGGGCGCGTTCCTTTTTCGTCATCGAGTTGATCAGCGCGATCTGGCGCTTGATGACGCTGTCGTCGAAGCCCGCGTCGTCGAGCTGTTTCTGCATCTTGGCCATGCCGGGCATCATGCCCATCATGCCCTGCATGCCGCCCATCTTGAGCATCTGTTCCAGCTGGCCCTTGAGGTCGTTCATGTTGAACTGACCCTTCTGGAAGCGCTTCATCATGCGCTCGGCCTGTTCGGCCTCGAGCACTTCCTGCGCTTTCTCGACGAGGGCGACGATATCGCCCATGCCGAGGATGCGGCCCGCGATGCGGTCGGGCTCGAAGGTTTCGAGCGCGTCCATCTTTTCGCCCAGGCCCACGAAGCGGATCGGCTTGCCGGTGACGGCGCGCATGGACAGCGCGGCGCCGCCGCGGCCGTCGCCGTCCATCCGGGTCAGGACGACGCCGGTGATGCCGATGCGTTCGTCGAAGTTTTCCGCCGTGGTCACGGCGTCCTGACCGGTCAGGCCGTCGACGACCAGCAGGGTCTCGCGCGGGTTGGCGACATCGCGCACGGCTTCGACCTGGGCCATCAGCTCTTCGTCGATGGAGAGGCGGCCGGCGGTGTCCAGCATGTAGACGTCGTAGCCGCCGAGGCTCGCCTGCGTTTTCGCGCGCTTGGCGATGGCGACGGGGTCTTCGCCCTTGACGATGGGCAGCGTGTCGACGCCGATCTGGGTTCCGAGGATCGCCAGCTGTTCCATGGCCGCGGGGCGGTTCACGTCGAGGGAGGCCATCAGGACCTTCTTGCCCTCGCGCTCTTTCAGGCGCTTGGCGATCTTGGCGGTGGTGGTGGTCTTGCCGCCGCCCTGCAGCCCGACCATGAGGACGGGGGCGGGGGGATTGTCGATCTTGAGCTTGCCGGGGTCTTCGTCGCCGGTCAGGACGTGTTTCAGTTCGTCGTGGACGATCTTGATGACCTGCTGGCCCGGCGTGACGGACTTGGTGACGGCCGCACCGGTGGCCTTTTTCTCGACCGCCTTGATGAAGTCGCGCGCAACGGGGAGCGAGACGTCGGCCTCGAGCAGGGCCACGCGCACCTCGCGCATGGCGGTGCGCACGTCATCTTCGGACAGCGCGCCCTGCTTCGTGAGCCGGTCGAAGACGCCGCCGAGGCGTTCGGAGAGGTTCTCAAACATGGGCGCGTGCCCCTTTCGTCGGTCCGTGGTCCCCCCGATGTGGGGAGCGGCCCGGAGATGCGCCATACCCAAACGGGCTTTGCCCCCGTGGGCGAAACCTCGCTGACGGGGGGCGATCCTGACGGGATCAGGACCGGAATGCTGGCGCAATCCGGGTGTTGGTGCGGGGATTAGGGGGATTCCGCGCGGCTGTCAATCTCGGGCGGGCGGTGCGCAGGCGAGGGTGAGGGCGGTCACGTCGCCCGCCACGCGGTCGTAGCCCTGGGCGTGGAGCGCGAAGCGGCGGCTGAGGGTCATGGCGTCCCATGCGGGTTGCGCGGTGGGGATGACGGGGGCGGGCAGGGTGCCGGGGTGGCCGTAGAGGGTGATGGTCATCGGGCCCGCGTAGGCCAGGCCCGCGACGGTGAAGCCCTCGACATCGCGGGCGTGCAGGGCGAGCAGGTCGGCCACCGGGTTTCCGGAGGTGGTGACGAGGGCCCAGACCTCGCCGCCGATCCCGCGGTCGAGGGTCATCTCGCCGGTGGCGAGGTGGACGGTGATGCCGGCCTCGCCGGGGAGGGTTTCGCCGGTCGTGCGGAAGGCGGCTTGCCCCGTCAGGGTCTGGCCGGGGCGGATGCCGCCCGCGCCCTGCGTCACCTCGACGGTGAAGTCGATGCGGCAGTCCTGTGCGGAGAGGGGGCCGGGGAAGAGGGCCGATGCGAGGAGGAGGCTCAGCAGGGGTCGCATGGGGCGGAGGATAGCAGCGCGGGCCGCCGCGAAAAGGGGCGGGGCCCGCGCATCCGCGCGATCAGGCGGCGATCCGCAGCGCCGCGACCTGTTCGGCGGCCCCGGCGAGCGTGGCCTCGGCGTCGATCATCAGGCGGTCGGCGGTGATGAAGCTGACGTCGGTGATGCCGATGAAGCCGAGGCCGTGGCGGATGTAGCCGGTGGCGAAGTCGATCTCGCTGCCGGCTTGCGTGCCGCCCGAGGCGACGGCGACGATGGCGCGCTTGCCCGTTAGAAGGCCCTGCGGCCCGGCCTCGCTATAGCGAAAGGTGACGCCCGCGCGGGCGACGAGGTCGACCCAGGCCTTGAGGGCTGCGGGAACGCCGAAATTGTAGATCGGCAGGCCGATCACGAGCGTGTCGGCGGCCTGCAGTTCGGCGACGAGCTGGTCGGAGAGCGCGAGGGCGGCGCGCTGCGCCTCGGTCCGCTGGTCGGCCGGGGTGAAGTTGGCGCCGATCCACGCCTCGTCGATCAGGGGAAGGCCGGTGGCGAGGTCGCGGGTGGTGACGGTCACGCCGTCGCCGAAGCGCGCGACGATCCGGTCGGCAAGATCGCGCGAGACGGAGCCATCGCGGCGGGCGGAGGCGTCGATGCGGAGGATCGAGCGGGTCATGGGCAGGGGTCCTTTCGGGGTGAGTGGGACGTGTCCGTTCAAAAATGCCCCTTGCGAAATCAAACACAATCTGCCCAAACTGCGTCAGTTATGTGAGTGAGCGCACAGAGATGTCATTCGATCATTGGGACGAGATCCGCACCGCCTACCAGGTCGCCCGGATGGGGACGGTTTCGGGGGCCGCCGAGGTTCTGGGCGTGCACCACGCCACGGTCATCCGCCATATCGACGCGCTGGAGGGGCGGCTGGGGGCCAAGCTCTTTCAGCGCCATGCGCGCGGCTACACGCCGACCGAGGCGGGGCAGGACCTGCTGACGGTCGCGGGCCAGACCGACGACCAGTTCAGCCAGCTGGCCAGCCGCATCAAGGGGCGTGGCGACGAGGTGACGGGCGATCTGCTGGTGACCTCGCTGGATGCGCTCGCGCCGCTTCTCGTGCCCTCGATCGGGGCCTTCATGGCCCAGCATCCCGACCTGCGGGTCAGGCTGATTTCGGACCAGCGCCTGTTCCGGCTGGAATACGGCGAGGCACATGTCGCGATCCGGGCGGGCAAGCTGCCGGACGAGCCCGACAACGTGGTGCAACCCTTCTTCACGCAGACGCTGCGCCTGATGGCCTCGCGCGAATACGTGGCGCGCCACGGCGCGCTCGAGGACGGCAACCTTGCCGAACATCGCTTCATCGGCACGACCGAGGACACGCCGCGCGCGCCCTATTACCGCTGGCTTGCAGAGACCGTTCCGGCCTCGTCGATCTACCTGCGCGTCACCTCGATGAAAGCGGTGAAGGCGGCGGTGCAATCGGGGATCGGGATCGGCTTCGTCTCGGACTGGGACGCCGACGGAACCGGGGACCTGGTCGAGATGCTGCCGTCGTTGGAGGATTGGTCGGCGAAGATCTGGCTGGTGACCCACATGGACCTGCATCGCACCGCCAAGGTGCAGACCTTCGTGCGCTTCCTGAAGGACCAGGTGCGGGGCTGGGCGGTCAGCCCGCCGTGATTGCAAGGACCGAGACGGGGGCCGAGACGGAGGCCAAGACGGGGGCCGGGCCGAGCGCCGAGGCGCGGCGCGGGCACCTTGCGATGCTCGCCTTCTCGGCGCTGATCGCCGGGTCCTTCTCGCTGGGCGGGCAGATCGCCAACGACATCGCGCCCGCGGCGCTGAACGCGCTGCGCTTCGTCATCGCCGCCGCCGTCGTCGGCGCGGTTATCGCGGCGAGGGGCGGCTGGGGCGACGCGGGCCGCGCGCTGCGCGCGCCCTGGCGCTACGTCCTTCTGGGCGGGCTTTTCGGGGTGTATTTCGTGACCATGTTCGAAGGGCTGAAGACCGCGCCGCCGGTCTCGGCCGCCGCCGTCTTCACCCTGACCCCGATCATGAGCGGCATCTTCGGTTATGTGTTGCTGAGGCAGGTGATGGGCCGTCGCATCCTGCTGGCCCTGTCGCTGGGGGCCGCGGGCGCGCTTTGGGTGATCTTCCGCGCGGACCTGTCGGCGCTTGTGGCCTTCGAGATCGGGCGGGGCGAGGCGATCTTCTTCTGGGGCTGCGTGGCGCATGCCTTCTACACGCCGCTGGTGCGGGTGCTGAACCGGGGCGAGCCGATCCTCGTCTTCACCTTCTGGACGCTTCTGACCACCTCGGTGATCATCGGGATCTACGGCTGGTCCGACATCGTGGCGACCGACTGGGGCGCGCTGCGCCCTCTGGTCTGGGTCACCATGGTCTACACGGCGGTGGCGGCCTCTTCGATGACGGTCTTCCTGGTGCAGTTCGCCACGATGCGGCTGCCGTCCTCGAAGGTGATGGCCTACACCTACCTGACACCCAGCTGGGTGCTGATCTGGGAGTTGGGATTGGGCCAGCCGCTGCCGCCCCTGTTGGTGCTCGGGGGCGTGACGCTGACCATCGCGGCGCTGGTGCTTCTGCTGAAGGATTGAGCCGACGCGCTCAGTCGAAGCTTTCGCCGGGGTCCACGCCCCAGAGGGTGCGTGCCTCGACCCAGCCGCGGTAGCCGCCGACCTCCATCTCGCACCAGTCGTTGCGGCATTCGCGCAACTCGCCGATGACGCCGCGCTCGGCCTCGGCGCGGACCATCGCGGCGCGGTCGGGCCGGGCGTACAGGGTCACGCGCTCGGCCTCGACGATGGCCGTGCGGACGCCGGAGAGAAGCGTGTAA
This sequence comes from Roseicyclus sp., assembly GCA_965661995.1. GTDB lineage: Bacteria > Pseudomonadota > Alphaproteobacteria > Rhodobacterales > Rhodobacteraceae > Roseicyclus. The sequence continues at coordinate 1,653 of CBFIFZ010000040.1, read as the reverse complement.
TGGATCCAGCCGCCCGCCCCGTCGCGGTCGACGACGCGGCGCCAGTGGCCGTGTTCGGCGACGATCATCACCGGCATGTTGCGGCGCTGGAAGACCCAGTCGATGCGGTGGCTGCGCGAGGGGCCGCGGCGGGCGTTCGCCTCGGAGGCCTTGATCGAGACGTAGCGGGGCAGGGGAAAGCCGGTGACCGGGCCCGTGCGCGGCGTGGCTTCGGGCGCGGTCGCCGTGGCGGAGGCAAGCCGGGTGAGCGCGGGCAGGGCAGGCGCGGGGGTGGTCGGCGTGGCGGCGGCGGTCAGCTCGACCGGGCGCGGCTGCGGCGTGATGGTGGGTGCCTCGGCCCAGGCTGCCGCACCCATGGCGAGGATCAGCGCCGAGAGGGCGGCCAAGGGGCCGCGCCGGAAACCTGTCATGTGCATCCCGCTCGTCTTTGCCTTGCTGCGCCCGGTGTCGTTCGGCTGCACCGGGTCGCCGTTGGTGTCTTGGGGCCCGTGCCGGGTGCGGCGGCCCGGCCGCTTGCACCCCAGTGCCCGATGCGAGAGTGTCAGGTCCGAGGACGGAAGGCCAGCAAAGGGAACCAGCCATGCCAACTGAGCGGTTGAGTGTTGTCGTGACGCGACGGTTGCCCGAGGTGGTCGAGACGCGGATGTCGGAGCTGTTCGACGTGGAACTGCGTGACGAGGACCGCCCGATGACCAAGGCCGAGCTGGTCGGCGCGATGAGCCGGGCCGACGTGATCGTGCCCTGCATCACCGACCGGATCGACGGCGCGATGCTGGCGCAGGCGGGCGACCGGCTGAAGCTGATCGCCAATTACGGCGCGGGGGTGGATCACATCGACGTGGCGACCGCGCGGCAGCGTGGCGTTCTGGTGTCGAACACGCCGGGCGTGATGACGGATGACACCGCCGACATGGCGATGGCGCTGATCCTCGCCGTGCTGCGCCGCCTGCCCGAGGGGATGGCGGTGATGCAGGAGGGGCGCTGGGAGGGCTGGGCGCCCACCGCCTTCATGGGCGGGCGCGTGGCCGGGCGGCGTCTGGGCATCCTGGGGATGGGGCGCATCGGGCAGGCGGTCGCGCGGCGCGCGGCGGCCTTCGGGATGCAGGTGCATTACCACAACCGCCGCCGGGTGCATGCCGACACCGAGGCGGCGCTGGAGGCGACGTATTGGGAGAGCCTCGACCAGATGATCGCGCGGATGGACGTGATCTCGGTCAACTGTCCGCACACGCCCTCGACCTTCCACCTGATGAACGCGCGGCGGCTGAAGCTGATGAAACCGGGCGCGGTGATCGTGAACACCTCGCGCGGCGAGGTGATCGACGAGAACGCGCTGACGCGCATGCTGCGCGCGGGCGAGATCGCGGGGGCGGGGCTGGACGTGTTCGAGCGCGGCCGCGAGGTGAACCCGCGGCTGCGCGAGCTGCCCAACGTTGTCTTGCTGCCGCATATGGGCTCGGCCACGCGGGAGGGGCGGATCGAGATGGGGGAGAAGGTGTTGATCAACATCAAGACCTTCGCCGACGGGCACCGGCCGCCGGACCTGGTGGTGCCGAGCATGTTGTGAGGGGGGAACGGCCCGAAGCCGCCTTCCATCCCGCGAAGAAAAAAAGGTACGCGCGCGTGACAGTCTTTGCTGCTGCCTGCCCAGGT
>CBFIFZ010000039.1:0-17194 GCA_965661995.1 Roseicyclus sp. | reverse complement strand
CCATGGAACAGGCGGTTTCGCTGGGCTACCAGGGCATCACGATCAACGTTGCCAACGGCGCGGGCGCCGACAACCCGCTGGGTCAGGATGCGCGCATCCGCCGGGCCCTGTCGCTGTCGATCGACCGCAACGTGATCAACCAGGTCGTCTTCGAAGGCGCCTTCGCCCCCGGCAACCAGCCCTTCCCGCCGACCTCGCCCTGGTACAACGACGCCTACCCCGTGCCCGAGCGCGACGTGGAGGCGGCCCGCGCGCTGCTGGCCGAGGCGGGCTTTGCCGACGGCATCACGATCACCATGCAGGTCGTGCAGGCGATGGCATCCGAGGCCGGCATCAACATCGAGCTCGAGGCCAAGGAATTCGCCACGCTGCTCGCCGACCAGTCCGCCGGTGACTACCAGGCCAGCCAGGTCGGGTGGTCCGGCCGGGTCGATCCCGATGGCAACATCCACCAGTTTATGACCACCGGTGGCGGCATCAACGACTCGGGCTACTCCAACGAGGAGGTCGACCGGCTGCTGAACGAGGCCCGCACCTCGACCGACCTGGAGGTGCGGCGCGCGTCCTACAACGCGGCCCGCGATATCCTCATCGATGATCTGCCGATCATCTACCTCTACCACGTCACCTGGATCTGGGCGCTCGATGACAGCGTGCAGGGCTTCGTGCCCTATCCCGACGGGATGATCCGCCTCGAAGGCGTGTCTGTCGCGGAGTAACTGCAACCGGGGCGCGCGCGGACCGATCCCCGCGCGCCCCTCCACCCCTCCCTGCCGGAGCCTGCGCCCATGCTCGCCTTCATCGGACGCCGACTGCTGATCGCGATCCCGACGATCATCCTGATCTCGATCTTCGTCTTCACGCTGCAGAAGCTGCTGCCGGGCGATCCCATCCTCGTCATGGCGGGCGAGGAGCGTGATCCCGAGGTGATCGCCTTCCTGCGCGAGAAATACCGCCTGAACGATCCCGTGATCGTGCAGTATTTCGCCTGGGTCGGCGCGGCGCTGCAGGGCGACCTCGGCATCTCGCTGCGCACCAACCAGCCGGTCCTCGAGCTGATCGCCGAGAAGCTGCCCGTGACGATCCAGCTTGCAACCATGGCGCTGGTGATCGCGATGGTGATCGGCATACCCGCCGGTGTCCTCTCGGCCTACAAGAAGGGCACCTGGATCGACTGGGTCGCCAATGTCGTGGCCCTGTCGGGCCTGTCGGTCCCGAATTTCTGGCTCGGGATCATGATGATCCTGCTCGTCTCGGTGCAGCTCGGCTGGCTTCCGGCTTCGGGCTATCAGCCATTTTCCGACGACCCGCTGCAATCCATCAAGACCATGCTGATGCCGGCCTTCGTCCTCGGCACGGCCATCGCGGCGACGCTGATGCGCCACACGCGCTCGGCGATGCTGAGCGTCCTGAAATCCGACTACATCCGGACGGCCCGCGCCAAGGGCCTGAGCGAACGAATTGTCCTGATCAAGCACGCGCTGCGCAACGCGCTGGTGCCCATCGTGACGGTCACCACGCTGCTGTTCGGCGAGCTTCTGGCAGGCGCCGTGCTGACCGAACAGATCTTCACCATCCCGGGCTTCGGCAAGCTGGTGGTCGATGCCGTCTTCAACCGCGATTACGCTGTGGTGCAGGGGATCGTGCTGTGCACCGGCGTGGCCTTCATCTTCATGAACCTCCTGGCCGACGTGGCCTATCGCGTCCTCAACCCGCGCATGAGGGACCAATGACCAGCGTCGTCGATCCCCGCGCCACGGCGCCCGCACCCGACCTGCCGAAGCGGCAGAGCCGCATCTGGAAGAAGCTGCGCCGCAATCCCGCCGCGCTTCTGGGTGGGGCGGTGGTCCTGTTCTTCGTCACCGTAGCGCTGCTCGCACCGCTGCTGCCGATCAACGATCCGACCGCCACGGACTGGCTGGCGGTGCGGCAGGCGCCCTCGGACCAGTACCTGTTCGGAACCGACGAGATCGGGCGCGATGTGCTCTCGCGCATGATCTGGGGGGCGCAGGCCTCGCTTCTGGCGGGCGTCGTCTCGGTCGTGATCGCCGTGTGCCTCGGCGTGCCGCTCGGCGTCATGGCGGGCTACCTCGGCGGCTGGACCGATGCCGCCATCAGCCGCGTGACCGAGGCGCTGCTGGCCGCGCCCTTCCTGATCCTCGCCATCGCGCTTGCCGCCTTCCTCGGCCCGTCGCTGACCAACGCCATGATCGCCATCGGCCTCTCGGCGATGCCGATCTTCATCCGGCTGGCCCGTGCGCAGACCATGACCGTGATGACGGAGGATTACGTCGAAAGCGCCCGCGCCGTCGGGTTGCGCCACGGCGCGCTCGTCACCCGCTACATCCTGCCCAACATCTTTCCGCCCATCCTGGTGCAAGCGACGCTGACCATCGCCACCGCGATCATCGCCGAGGCCTCGCTCAGCTTCCTCGGCCTTGGACAACAGGCGCCCGCGCCGTCCTGGGGCTCGATGCTGAACATCGCCAAAAACTTTCTAGAACAAGCGCCCTGGATGGCGCTCTATCCCGGCGCCGCGATCTTCCTCGTTGTGCTCGGCTTCAACCTGCTGGGCGACGGGCTGCGCGATGCGCTCGACCCCCGCGACACCTGACACCACGAACGAGATTGCCATGACCTTCACAACCCGCCCCGAGATCACCGGCACCTTCGGCGTCGCGACCTCGACCCACTGGATCGCATCAGCCGTGGGGATGCGCATTCTCGAGCAGGGCGGCAACGCCTTTGATGCGGCGGCCGCCATGGGCTTCACCCTGCAGGTGGTCGAGCCGCATCTGAACGGACCGCTGGGGGACATGCCGCTTCTGATGCGGTGCGCGGGCGATGCCGCGCCGCGCGTGATCTGCGGCCAGGGCACGGCGCCCGCTGCGGCCACCATCGCGCATTACCGGGCCGAGGGGCTGACGCTGGTGCCTGGCTCGGGCCTTCTGGCGACCGTCGTGCCCGGTGCCTTCGGGGCGTGGATGCTGATGCTGCGCGACCATGGCCAACTGCCCTTGCGCGCCATCCTCGAGCCCGCGATCCACTACGCGCGTCACGGGCACCCCGTGCTGCCGCGCGTGGCCAACACCATCGCGGGCCTGGCCGAGTTCTTCCGCACGGAATGGCCGACCTCCTATGCGACCTGGCTGCCCGGCGGCGCGGCGCCCGAGCCCGGCGCGCTTTTCGCCAACCCCGACCTCGCCGACACGTGGGAGCGCATCCTGGCCGAGGCCGAGCTCGTCCCGGACCGTGCCGAGCAGATCGAGGCGGCGCGCACCGCCTTCTACGAGGGCTTCATCGCCGAGGCGATCGACACTTACCTGCGCGACGCAGAGGTGATGGACGCCGCCGGCGGGCGCCGCAAGGGCGTGCTGACCGGGCAGGACATGGCAGACTGGAGCGCCACCTACGAGGAGCCGCTTTCCGTCGATTATCACGGCTGGACGGTCTGGAAGGTCGGCATGTGGTCCCAGGGCCCGACGCTGCTGCAATCTCTGATGACCCTGTCGGGCCTCGACCTCGACCGGATGGACCTTGTCGGCGCCGATTTCGTGCACACTGTCACGGAGACGATGAAACTCAGCTTCGCCGACCGCGAAGCCTATTACGGCGACCCGGCGCACACCGAGCTGCCCACCGACACGCTCCTGTCCGAGGCCTATGCCGCGACGCGCCGTGCGCTGATCGGCGGCCAGGCCTCGCGCGAGCAGCGCCCCGGCGTCATCCCCGGTTTCGAGGATTGGGCCAGCGCCGCCGTCGCGCGGGCCGGGCGTGATTTCGCCACCGGGCCGGGGGTCGGGGCGGGTGAGCCGACCATGGCCCACCTCACCGAACGGCGCGGCGACACCGTGCATATCGACGTGATCGATCGCTGGGGCAACAGCGTCTCGGCCACGCCCTCGGGCGGGTGGCTGCAATCCTCGCCCGTGGTTCCGGGGCTGGGCATGCCGCTCAATTCCCGCGCGCAGATGTTCTGGCTCGACGAGGGTCTGCCCACGTCTCTGGCACCGGGCCGCCGCCCGCGCACGACGCTTTCGCCGTCGATGGCGCAAGCCCCGGATGGCTCTCACCTCGCCTTCGGCACACCCGGTGGCGACCAGCAGGACCAGTGGCAGCTGATCTACTTCCTCCGCCTCGTGCATGGCGGGATGAACCTGCAGGAAGGTATCGACGCGCCGCTCTTTCACACCGGGCATTTCCAGTCGTCCTTCTACCCGCGCGGCACGCGCCCCGGTCACCTGATGGCGGAGCCGGCTTTCGGCGAGACGGTGCTGCAGGCGCTGCGCGACAAGGGCCACGAGGTCGAGGTGGCCGAGCCTTGGACCGTCGGCCGCCTGACAGCGGCGTCGCGCGATACCGGCGGGCTCTTGCGGGCAGCCGCAACACCGCGCCTGATGCAGGCCTACGCGGCCGGGCGCTGAGACAGGGGGAAGATCCATGACCTATTCCATCGTCGCCCGCGACCCCGAGACCGGTCATTACGGCGTCGCCGTCGCCAGCCGCTTCTTTGCCGTCGGTGCGGTCGTCCCGCATCTGCGCGGCGGCAAATGCGCCGTCGCCACGCAAGCCTTCGTCAGCCCGATCTGGGGGATCGAGGCCGCGGACCGCATGGCGGGAGGCGAAGCCGCGACCTCGGTGCTGGCCGACCTCGTCGCGCGCGACGGCGGTCAGGCGATCCGACAGATCCACATGATCGACGCCGAGGGCCGGATTGCGGCCCACACCGGCGTGAACTGCGTCGACTGGTGCGGCCATGTTGCGGGTGACGCCGTGTCGGTCGCGGGCAACATGCTGGCCGGCCCCGAGGTCATCGCCCGGACCCTCGCGGCCTACGAGGCGCACATGACCCTTCCCCTTGCCGAACGCCTGATGACCGCGATGGAAGCCGGGCAGGCGGCGGGCGGGGACAAGCGCGGCACGCAGTCGGCCGCCCTCGTCATTCACCGCAGCGAGGATTATCCGTGGCTCTCGCTCCGGGCGGACGACCACCCCGATCCGCTCGCCGAATTGCGCCGCCTCCACGATGTCGCGCATGAGCGCTTCGTCCATGTCGCAGAGGCCATGCCGACACGCGCGAATTTCTCAGGCACCACCGACCGGACCGGCATCGACGCTGCCATCGCGGCGGCTGACGCAAGGCGCAAGGCCGAGGGCCGCCCGAGCCGATCCTTCGCAACCGAGCTCTGACCGGCCCCGGCAGTCACGGCCGACAGGTCGCAGAGACACCATTCCACTCGCCCGAACGTCACCGGGCCGACGTTGGCGCTAGAGCGTCTTGAGAAATTCGAGCAGGGCGTCGACCTCGGCATCCGACAGGTCTTCTCCGAACCGATGCCCCTCGTTGCCGTAACCTGGCAAAGTCGTGTCGTAGACCGACCGGCGCAGATCGGGTGCCTCGATCTCCGCATGACCGCGGGCGACCGGCTCGTGCTGCCAGCCGACAGCCGCCTCATCATAGGCGCGCGGTTGCAGGTGCTGCCAGTAGGTCGGCCTGAGGTCCGGTTGAAGAAGGGCGCGAAGGCTCGGGACCGACCCGTTGTGAAGGTATGGCGCCGTGGCCCAGACCCCGTCGAGCGGTGCCGCGATATAGCCTTCCGCGGGCGCGGCGCTGTCGCTGTCGCCGTAGGGCGATCTTGCGATCCAGTCATAGAAGCGGTCGCGCGATCCATCCGTGGCGGCCAGGGCATAGGCCGGGTCGGTGCCGATCTCCGCAAGCGGATAGACGCGGTTCGGGTAGTCGCCGGTTGCGCCGCCGCCATGGCAGTCCGCGCAGTGGCGGTCGTAGATGCCCGAGCCGACGCGTGCGAGCTCCGCGTCGATCCCGAAGGGATAGTCGGGCGCCTCGAGCGATGCGAGGTAGGCGCGGATATCGTCGGCATAGGTGTCGATCGCTTCGAATTCCTCGACGTTTTCCACGCAGAGCATCGAGGCGAGCAGCATGAAGGTGGCATGATCGCCCCGGCCCACCGTGGTGTAGAACATCGCCGTCTTCTGGCGCATGTTCCACCAGGGCGGCACGCTGATCGGCAGCGGATCGGTCGGCGGCGGGTCGATCAACGGCGTCTCGGACCATTCCAGCGTCCGGGGGTCGCGATGCGCCATGAGGGCCCAGGTCAGGTTCGGCGCGGGATTGACGCCGACACTCCGCGTCTGGATGTAGGGCGCGATCCCCTCGATCCGGTCGGCCCAATGCTCCCAAGCGGCCGTCGCCGCCTCTCCCCGGACATAAGTCCCGGCCTGAAGCGCAAGCCGCCTCGGGTCCTGCGTGAAATCGGCGAACTCGTTGCCGAGGCCGATGATGATCTCCTCCCCGATGCGGGTCGCGTGACAGGTGAGGCAATTACTAGCCACAACGGTGATGCCATCCCGGGTCTCGTGCGCCGTGAACGCATAGGGAAGATCGGCGTTCAGCCCGTCCCGCCCCGCTATGCGGTCGGCCGGATCGGTCTCGGGAAAGAGCCTCCGGAACGCATCGTAGGGGATACCGCAGGAGACGTAGGGCGCGTTCAGAAGGGCACGATACCCCGCCTCGGGGTCGCCCGGCCGCTGCTCGGCCTCGGGCACCGGCCCGACCTCGGAGCGATAGGCCGTGCCCGCCTCGTCACGACAAGCGGAGAGGGTCAGCGCCGCGATGGCAAGCGGAAGGAGGAGGAGACGCGAGGAAACACTCATGGCCGTTCGCCTTCGTAACCGCTCAGGAGAAGCAGGCCGGACCCACGCACCACCTCGCCGCGGCTTTCCCCTTCCACGGTCACGGGACCCTGCCAGACCGGCGCCAGGAAATCCTGGATCCCGTTGTCGGTCGCGGCGCGCGCAACCACGTCGAAGCCGTTCCCCCGCACTCGCCATGACACGGGATAGCTGACGCCCGTACCGGTTTGTCGCTGCTCGACAACCTCGACGATCAGCGCGTCGTCGCCCAGATAGCTGGCGCGTCCGGTCTCGTCCACCAAGACGCCATCGTAGGTCCCCGCGCCCTCCCGGCCTGCACGGCGGGTCTCGACGATGGACAGGTCGGTGCCATCCGTCAGGTGGAGCGCCAGGCGGTTATAGGCGATCGGCCCGCCCGGCGGCGGAACATCGCCCCAGAGCCTGTCGAGCCATGCCGTTCCGGTAACGTCGACGTCGCCTGCAGGGGTTCTGATGGTACCCGCCGCCGACAGCCGTGACAGGGTGAAGCCACGCGTCGGGGCGGATGTCTCACCATCGGCCACGAGCGGCGGCTTGACGGGCCGGAGCGACAGATCCACCGAAACCTGCTGTCCGACGCCCGTCACCCGCAGGCCGTCCTCGGTGTCGCCCTGCCCGTAGGCGAGGGTCCAATCGTCGATCCAGACCTCCCGCGTGTCCGCGTCGTGTCCGGCGGTTCCACCGCCCCGGCTGACCCTCTGTTCGGCGTGGCGCGTCCCGTCGCTCCCGTCAAACAGCAGGAGCTGCCCCGCGAAAAGCGCGTTCATCGCCCAGGGGTCCGGCTCGACGCGGTCGTGCAACGGAGCGAGACCATAACGGGCAAGCGCGAACGACACATCGAAGTTGTGGCCCTCGGCTGTCTCGAGATGGATCGTGATGTTCCAGGTTTCAGCCCGGGCCTCGGGATGAGCCCCGTGGTCTTGCGGCAAGACAAGCGTCCAGTCGCCCGACAACGGCGCGAAATCGGCGCTGGCCGCCTCGTCCAGCAGCGCGGCGATGGTCTGCCCCGAAACAGGCGCAGGGAACGACATCGCCCAAATCACAGCGCTCGCAGCCGCGACGCATATCGCATTGGCAATCCGGCCGGATCGCGGCGTCATCTCATGTCCCCGCCAGTGTGCATGGCATCAAATCGCAGTTCACCCGGATTGGAGTGACGGGGCCAGACGCCGCCGGCGACGGCGCGGCCATCCTCGAACGCCACGTAGCTCTGACCCGCATAGTAGCGAAGCGCCCGAAGGTCGTCCGCCACCGCGTCGGGATCGTCGAAAGAGAGAAAGGCCCAGAGCCGACCCTCCCTGTCCCGCTCCACCCAGAGCCGTGTCGCCGCCGACAAGGCGGTCTCGGGCATCGGGCCGCGCCCGTCCGGGCGGAAGGCCGACACGTCGGCGTGCCGTCCCATCACCAGCACGGCCGCATCACCGCGCTCTGTCGGCAGACCCTCGTCCCACCACGTGAGATCGGCCCCCCGCAGCAGCGGCGCCAGGGCCTCGATCAGATCTGCACGACCCTCGGCCATGCGCGACGCATCCACGATGCCGACCGCATCGGACCCGTCGAGAGAGCGGAGGATGGGTGCGAGTTCGCCGTCCAGCGGACGCCGCGCGAGGTCGAATTCAGGGTCGAGGACCACCGCACGGGGCCGCTCCGGCAACATCGTCTCGACCGTGCTTGTCGGGCCCTCGATGTCCACGAACCGCGTCTCGATCGCGCCCGAGCGCAGCTCGAAGGCAAGCGGAACCCGCAGCCTGTAGGAGGGCGCATCCTGATCGATCACCAGCCGCACGCGAACCTCGCCCTCCGTCTCGGTGATGTCGGCAGTCGCAAGCGCGATCCGCGGCAGGCCGGGGCGCTCCACCCATTGCTCGAAGAACCAGCCAAGCTCCCGTCCGGAGACCGCTTCGAAGGACGCCTCCAGATCCCGCCAACCGGCAACCGCGTTGAGCTGGCTGTGGTAGAAGTGCCGGATGCCGTCTTGGAACACCTCCGCGCCGATCTCGTCGCGCAGCATGTGGAAGACCATGGCCGCTTTCCCGTACCCCTCTGCCTGATCCCCGGCGTGCGAGAACGAACGAAACGCCGTCAGCGGACGGATCCGCTCCTCCGGCAGCAGCGCCAGGTCCCGGACCCAGCCGATCCGCATGTCACGCGCCGCCTCCGGTCCCTGATCTTCGGCAAGGGCGTAGTCGGCTTGGAAGGTCGTCAGCCCCTCCGCCCAGTTTCCGGTCCGGTACTCCACACCAACGGCATTGCCCCACCAACTGTGCAGCACTTCATGCGCCAGGGATCGGCCGGTCATGTAGGGATGGGCAAGGATGTCACGGCTGACATAAGTGAGCCCGGCGAAGCCGATACCGACCGGAATGGGCGCCGAGACGACCGAGAACCCGTCATACGGGTAGTCGCCCACCTCCGCCTCGTAGCGATCGAGATAGCGCGCTACTGCCTCCGAATAGCGTCGGGACAGATCGGCGTTCCCGGTTTCGAAATCGGTGCGTAAGACCAGCCCGCGGTGGTCGGTCTCGTCTAGAACGTAAGGACCGGCGAAAAACGCGAGATCTTCGCTCCGCCCCGTGAAGGCGAAGCGGACGCGTCTTTCTTCGCCGAAAACCTCGTCGCCGAGCATGGTACCCGTCGCCGCGACCCGCCGACCGGCATCAATCGTCACGGTTAGGTCATGGGCGCGAATGTCGACATCATCGCGCGGAAACCAGGAGGACCCGACCGCGTAGAGCGCCTCGGGGCTCCATGCGACGGCATCAAGGACCTGCGACGGGGGCGGAAGGCTGCCTGACAGGACGAGCCGCAGATCGCGACCACCATGCTCCGCCTCGGATATCGTGTCGCCATCATGAACGGTCGCGGGGGCGTCGCCCGCCAATGCGACGGACTGGACGGTCAGCCATTCGGCGCCGGGAAGCACGACGTCTCCGGATGGATCCCCGAGGACCGCATCCGCTGAGAACGCACCGGTCGCCACATCGATCTCGATTGCCAGAGCGACGGCGGGCGGCTCGGTTTGTGCGGCAGCAGGTGCCGCCGCGGCCAGGAGAAACGCGACCGTACAGCATCGCGAGACATCGGCCATCTTGCGAAGGGCTGGTGTGCCAGTGCCCATGTCGGCGCCTCCATCCGGATGTTCATGTTCCTTCGCGGTCTTGCCCGATGAGAATAGGCCAATTCCCGAGCATTCAAAGGAAGCCGGTCCAGTGTGCGGGCTTGCGCGGCGCTCCGCCGCGACTCCAACCATCCCCGCCCGCACACGCGCTTCAACGGGCTAACCCCGCGGGACTGCTTAAGCAGCTCAGAGAAGGACCAAACCCGGAACAGACTCAACTTCTGAACGCGGACATTGCGGGGAGCAGGTCAATGACTAGTGTTCCGCCCAACACCCGGCGGCCATCGACCCGCGGTTTGCCGTGAGACTTCGGAAAGAAGGGCTGCAGCCGCTCCTTCAACGCGTCGATCAGCCAGAAAGGCGTGCTCATCCTCACCCCCGTGAGTTCGGGGGGCTGGCATCATGCAGGCCGGGCAGCCTGAAGCCGATCCATGGGTCCTGACCCGAGGACCTCGCGCAACTCCGGATAGAGTATCCGGTTTCCAGGCATTTCGTCCTTTGAACGCAGACCGCGAAAACCAAGGATGGTCGCCCCCGTGGGCTCCTCTTCCTGCGCCTCCGAAGTCGCGTCGAGCGCCAGGTACGTGGCGATCAAAAGGCCTGCTGCAGCGAACGCCCGGTTTGCGGACAGTTTGGATTTGTAGCCGGCCGCGCGCGCCATCTTCGATTCCGTCAAACCCATGTTGCCGGAAAGGGCCAACGCTTTCAGCATGGCGCGTTGCGGGCCCGACAGGGCGACGTGGTCGAGCGCTTCCTGGTACTCCTCGATGCTCGGCACCGTGAAGCCGGTTGCCTCGTCGATCCTGCGACGTTCGTTTCTCTGAAGCTCTCGGGCGTCGATGACGTCATGCAAGGCGGCGATCGCGGCCTCCTCGGTCGCGCCCTTTGCTTCCGCGATCATCCCGCGTGCGTTCGTCGGCGGTTTCGGAAAGGCCCGGGCGACATATTCCCCGGACAGGCGCCCGGACTTGATCTGGTACCTGCCGTGCTCGCCAAGCTGGATCGCCGCGGGCATGTCCGACGAGCGGTCGGCGTCCTTCTTTTTCTCCTTGTCCTTGAACAGGGCGCGGCCGGTGGCCGTCAGGCCTTGCGTGCTGAAACGCGTCATGGTGATTTACTCCGAACATTGGAATGGACAAGGCGGGTGCGCGTCCGGATCAAACCGGCAAGCGCCCCGCCTCGGCGAATGTCACGAGCCGCCCTGCGGTTTCGTCCCAGAGGGCAAGGCGCGCGCAGCTCAAGCTCTCCCGCAAGGTCACGCGGTTTGAATTGGCAAGCGCTTCATGGTCGCGAAGCACTTCGGGGAGGCGGTAGAACGGGATCCGGCTGGCGAGGTGGTGAACGTGGTGCACGCCGATGTTTCCGGTGATCCATCGCAGGAGCGGCGGAAGGTCGTAGTGCGAACTACCCCCGAGGGCCGCGTCCTGAATGTCCCACTCCGCTTCGCGGTTCCAGCTGGTATGCTCGAACTGGTGCTGGACGTAGAAGAACCACATGCCGGTGATCGCAGCGAGAAGCATCGTCGGCAGGAACACGAAGACCACCACCTCCCAGCCGCCGAACCAGACGAGAGCGGTCAGGATCGCCGCGATCGCGGCGTTCGTCGACATCGCGCTGAGCCAGTACCTCCACCCCGCGCGCATGAGGCCGACCGGAAGCCGGTTCTGCAGGAAGAAGCTGTAGAAAGGGACAACACCGAACAGGAACAGCGGATGACGGACAAGGCGGTAAAGACCGCGCCCGACCCGGCCCTTCGCCCGATACTCGGCGACCGTCAGGGTTGGAAGATCGCCGATGCCGCGCCGGTCGAGGTTCCCCGTGGTTGCGTGGTGGATCGCGTGGGTCTGGCGCCACACGTCATAAGGCGTAAGGGTGATCACGCCGATCAAACGGCCGAGCCAGTTGCACAAGTGCTTGCTGCGGAAGAATGATCCGTGGCCGCAATCATGCTGGATCATGAACAGGCGCACGACGAAGGCCGCGTTGCCCAGGGCAAGCACGACCGCGAGCGCAATGCTGTGCGACAGCATCCACCAGGCGACCGCCCAGGTCGCGGCGAAGGGCGCGAGCGTGACTGCCAGTTCCAGCAGGCTGCGCGCAGGATCAGGTGCGCGGTATTGCGTCAGGACGCGCGACCATTGACGCGCATCGGACGAAACCTCGGGGCTGTGATGATGACCTGTCATGGTAGCCGGGCGCCCGGTTCGGGGCGCCCGATGGGTCCGGTCAGGCGAGCGCGAGATTGATCGCGCTTTCGCGGCCGTCACGTCCGGCTTCGACGTCGTAGGTCACCTTCTGCGCATCGGCGAGGCCGGTCAGGCCCGCACGCTCGACGGACGAGATGTGGACGAAGACGTCCTTATCGCCGGTCGCCGGCTCGATGAAGCCGAAGCCTTTGGAAGTATTGAACCATTTCACGGTGCCATTGGCCATATCCGTGGTCTCCTGTTCTGTGTGCTGCCCACGGGACGTGGCAGCCCGGCAAGGTCAGACTGAGAGATCTACTGAAGCCGGATGAACGGGAGCAGAGGGTCGCAGAGAATAACGTTGGCTAGACTCACATGGGGTCTGGCGGTGCGGAACACAACCGCCACCCCGCCTTTGCGAAATTTCATTTCACGCCGATCCGTTGCAATTGAAAAAAATTATCCAGTGCCCATGTAATCCGTATGAATATGATTTGACGCAACGGCTGAAGCTCTCCTCTGCCGCGCAGCGCCCCACCCTTTGCCTCAGTCGACTGTCCTTCCTCGGCACCTGACGCGATCCGCCGCAGCAGGGTGATGACCCAGCGGCGCGGCGGGTCTGCTCGCCCCGCGCGAACCGACCGCCCCGGCATCTCTTCTGCGCCAACGCATCCCAGCGCCACTTGGCTGCGAGATCCGGGGCTCCGTGTTCCAGACCTGACAGACAGCGCTGTACCGGCAGCTCACTGCGACCCGGAGATCCCAAAACAGCGAAGCGGCGCTTTCTCCGCAGGAGGTTTTTCAATGAACATGCCCGACTGGCTCAAGCCTGCCATCTACGCGGCCGCGACAGGCGCCGCCATCCTCGGCCTTGTCGGCTTCACCTGGGGCGGATGGGTAACCGGCCAAACGGCCCATGACCGAGCCATGGCCATGTCCCACGACGACGTCGTCGCTGCGATGGTGCCGGTGTGCCTCGACATAGCGGACCGCGACCCGGACCGGATGGTGGTTCTTGCCACGCTCAGCGCCGCAGCGACTTACCAACGGCGGAATGCCCTGATGGAAGCCGGATGGGCGACCATGCCCGGCGCAACGGAACCGGATCGCGATATCGCGCAGGCCTGTCTTGCGATGATCGACGTCGATGCGCTGCCCGAACAGGTGAACACCCCGGTGGACGAGGGATGAGCACGCGCCGCAACGCAGCCCGCGTGCAGTCGCTCCGGTCGCACCTGGCCGGGGTGCTGATGACCGCGGTCGGCGTGATGGCGCTGCTGGTGTTTCCGGCCGTCGCGCAGGACGGCAGAGGGCCCGCACCCGCGAACGCCGAGGCGCGCGCCTCTGGCGGCGGCTGGGA
Source organism: Roseicyclus sp. (assembly GCA_965661995.1). Lineage (GTDB taxonomy): Bacteria > Pseudomonadota > Alphaproteobacteria > Rhodobacterales > Rhodobacteraceae > Roseicyclus. Next base: position 3,837 of record CBFIFZ010000039.1, on the reverse strand, counting down.
CTGCCGGATCGGCTACCGGGCCGAGGGTGCGGCCTGCATCGCGATCGACATCCCCGACAACGCCTATGCGGACGGGCGGTCATACGGCCCGGGCTGGGCATGCCGACGCGGATACGTAGACGAGGCGGGCACGTCCTGCACCGAGATCCCCGTGCCGCAGAATGCCTTCCTGAAGTCATCAGGCTTCGACTGGGAGTGCGAGCGGGGATATCGTCAGGATCGCGACTCCTGCATCCGGATTGCCCTTCCCGAAAACGCATATCTCACCGGTGACCCTTCGGGGTCAGGCTGGGCGTGCGACCGGGGCTTCATGGCATCCGGTGGCGACTGTGCGCCGATCCCGGTGCCCGAAAACGGCTATCTCACCAATGCGGGCCACGGCCCTGCATGGGCCTGCGAGAGGGGCTTCTACATGCGGGATGACCGCTGCGACCCGGTCGCCGTTCCCGCGAACGCCTATCTCTATCCGGGCTCCTACGGCAACGGATGGCGCTGCGAACGCGGGTACGAGCAGGTAGAACAGTCCTGCATCGCGATCGACCTGCCCGAGAACGCCCATCTCGACCGGTCCGGCAACCTCTGGCGCTGCGACCGGAACTTTCAGAAATCTGACGGGGACTGCGTTCTTGGACGATAGGGCCCAACATTCGGCACCTGACGGCAGACCCGGCATGCGGATGCGGATCGGCTGCCGCCTGAGTTACCGGCTGACACAGGCGACGCCGCTCATTGCCATGCTCAACGTGCATTACTCGCGCTTTGGCGATCTGGACCGCGCCGACTATCTCGTGACGACGCCGAGCGTGCCGCTGGAAAGCTATCGCGACGGCTACGGAAACTGGTGCACGCGGATGGTGGCGCCGGCCGGCGACTTCGCGTTGTCGACCGACGGGATATTCCGCGACACGGGACGCCCGGATCCGACAGCCCCCGATGCCGCGCAGAACGCGGTGCAGGATCTGCCCTTCGACACGCTGCCCTACCTTCTGGGCAGTCGCTACTGCGACACCGATCTTCTGTCGGACGAGGCCTGGCGCCTGTTCGAGAATACCCCGCCCGGCTGGGCGCGCGTTCAGGCGATCTGCGATTTCGTGCATGCCTCCGTGGCATTCGACTACATGCAGGCAAGCGCAACCCGCACGGCCTCCCAAACGCTGGCCGGGCGCCAAGGGGTCTGCCGGGATTTCGCCCATCTCGCCATCACCTTGTGTCGCTGCATGAACATTCCCGCCCGCTACTGCACCGGCTACCTGAGTGAACTGGGCCAACCCGTGCCCCATCCCCCCGATGATTTCGCGGCCTGGATGGAGGTCTTTCTGGATGGCAGCTGGTGGGTCTTCGATCCACGCAACAACAGCCACCGCATCGGAAGGATCCTGATCGGCCGCGGTCGAGACGCCGCCGACGTTCCACTGACACAGACGTTCGGGCCGAGCACCTTGACCCGGTTCGAAGTCTGGACCTGCGACGCCGAAGAAGACCCGACCAGGACCGCACCCGGATCGTCCGGCTAGGCGCGACAGCGGTCCGTTTCATCCGGTCACCAGGCGTCCCTTCAAGGCAAAAACCATCCAGGAGTTGCAGCATGACCGCCTCGATCAAGACGACCGCCATGTTTCTCCAACCGTTCCAGCTTCCCAGCTTCAACGAAACTCTGCCGCCGGGTGAATACCTGATCGAAACCGACCTGTTGGAGCCCGCGGACTGGACCAATCCGGGCGCGTGGACCTCGTCCGTTCTCGTGCGCCTGCATCCGCGCGCCACGCATCCCGGACTTGACCGGACCCTCACGGTGCCGCTCTCCGATCTCGAACATGCCGCCGCGCGGGACAAGCTTACCGGCAAGGCTCTGGCCGACTACTTCCTCGAGGAGATGCTGTCGGACCCCATGATCCGTCTCGTCATGCAGGCCGATGGCGTCGCCGAGTGCGAGCTTCGCGCCCTCTATTCGATGCGCCCCGAGGGTTGGCGCGAAGATCCGCGGGACAGGCACCTGGCGGGCGGCGCGCTCGACGGACAGGGCGCCGCCAGTGCCAGGGCCCGAAGCGAAGGCGCGCGACCCGGGATCGGGGAATGACAGCCCCGCTGCAGACATGACCCGACCACGGACCGCGCGGCGCGCGCGGGCATTCGCCCGCCACTGAAAGCCGCATTCACCCCTCACCCAAAGCGCCATTGGCGCGCTCGACCGGGTGACAACAAGCGAGGGCCGACAATGACGACCGACCAGATGGACACGGAAACGGCGACCACGAGGGCGACGACGGACATCGCCGCCGAGCGGACCTGCCTCAGATGCACGAAACCGTTCTGGAGCGACGGGTTCGGCGAACGGATCTGTGCGCGCTGCAAGGGGTCGGCCGTCTGGCGCGCGGCCTCGCCGGCGCGAAGCAACCAGGGGCGTCGCCGCTACGGCGGGCAGGCCGGGTAGGAGTTTCCGATGCCCACCGTCACCATCACGCACACCACCAGCTACCGGTATTTGAGCGCGGTCTTTCTCGGACCTCACAGGCTGATGCTGCGCCCGCGCGAAACCCGGGACCTCAGCCTGATATCCTTCGACCTCGAGATCAGCCCCGATGCCAGCATCGACTGGTCACATGACGTGGCCGGAAACACCATCGCGACGGCACGCTTCGACACGATGGTCGAGGTGCTCTCGATCCGGTCGCAGACACGGGTTGAACTGCACGCCCCGGTCTGGCCGGTCTTCCCGATCGCCGCCGATGCGGCCTCCTACCCGTTTCACTACAGCGCTGATGACCGGACGGATCTCGGCGCACTGGTCATGCCGCAATATGTCGACAATGCGGGACGCCTGCAGCGCTGGGTCGAAGGCTTCGTCATGGCGCGGCCGACCGACACGCTGTCGCTGTTGAAGGACATCAGCAACGGCATCACCGCGCGGATCTCCTACGAGACCCGGGAGACGGAGGGCACCCAAGGCCCGCTCGAGACCCTCGACAGGGGGTGGGGCTCCTGCCGCGATTTCGCGGTCCTCTTCGCCGAGTCCGCGCGAACGCTCGGCTTCGGTGCACGGCTTGCCTCCGGCTACCTTTACGATCCGTCAGGCGATCGGATCGGATCCGCCGGCACCGGCTCGACCCACGCCTGGGTCGAGGTGTTCATTCCCGGGGCAGGATGGATATCGTTCGATCCAACCAACAGATCGGTCGGGGCCGCCAATCTCATCCCTGTCGCGGTTGCGCGGAACATGCAGCAGGTCTCGCCAGTCAGTGGATCCTTCAAGGGTCGAGACATCCTACGGCCAAGGTTGGATGTGGACGTAAGGGTCGAGAATGACGCGGGCGGTCTGGCCGGGATTGCATAGACCGGCAGGCCGATGCCCGTTTTTCCGAAACCCGGCCGATTGTGTCGATCGCGGCTCGTGTCCGTGTCCCGCCCATCGCGACTAATTCTGCACCGGATGCCAAGGTCCGCTGCGGGCTCGGAGCCATCGATCGATTGACCCGCGCTTAGTTTGCCCAAGGCTGCTCTTGGTCAGTTGCGCGGCCATGTCCGCAGGCTCCAGAAAGGCGTAGAAGTTTGCCTCTGCTTCTGCCGGCCCGATGGTCCCGATCGGCTCGAGCGGGCGGCGGGTGTTGAACCAGTCGACCCATGCGAGGGTGGCATGTTCGACGGCCTCGAAGTTGCGCCACGGTCCGCAACGGTGGATGATCTCGGCCTTGAACGGGCCGTTGATCGTCTCCGCGAGGGCGTTGTCGTAGCTATCGCCGACGCTGCCGAAGGAATGTTCAAGGTCGGCCTCGCTCAGCCTCTCGGTGCATTTGATCGACCGTGACCTGCCACTGAACTTTCATCCAGCCGCGACCGGAG
>CBFIFZ010000038.1:0-17678 GCA_965661995.1 Roseicyclus sp. | reverse complement strand
ATGGGGGTGGGCCCGCACAGCCGGATCAGGCCGCTCCCGGCGAGGTATCGGAGCACGGCGCCGAGGGCGCCGCCAAAGGCGACTTGCAGGACGGCTGTCATGGGCGGTGCATGGGTCGGGCGGGTTCCCATGTCAATGGGAACGGGGACGGGGGGCGAAAAACTGGAGTTTTTCGGTTTGGGAAAACTGCAGTTTTCCCTTCGTTTTCCTGCAGGAAAACGCCCTAGCCCTTGCGCTTGGCGCGCAGGCCGTTGAGCCACTCGAGGCGCTTTTTCAACTCGCGCTCGTAGCCGCGTTCGACGGGGGCGTAGAAGGCCGCGCGCGACATGGTGTCGGGGAAATAGTTCTGGCCCGAAAACCCGTCCTCGGCGTCGTGGTCATAGGCGTAGCCCGCGCCGTAGCCCTGGTCCTTCATCATCCTGGTCGGCGCGTTCAGGATGTGCTTGGGCGGCGGTGTGGAGCCGGTGGATTTCGCCGAGGCCCGCGCGGCCTTGTAGGCGACATAGGCCGCGTTCGATTTGGGTGCGAGGGCGAGGTAGAGAACCGCTTGCGCAAGGGCCAGTTCGCCCTCGGGTGAGCCGAGGCGTTCATAGGTGGCCCAGGCGTCGAGGCACTGGCGTTGGGCCGCCGGGTCGGCCAGCCCGATGTCCTCGACCGCCATGCGGGTGATGCGGCGGGCGAGGTAGCGGGGGTCTTCGCCGCCCTCCAGCATCCGGGCGAACCAGTAGAGGGCCGCGTCGGGGTCGGAGCCACGGACGGATTTGTGCAGCGCGGAGATGAGGTTGTAATGCGCTTCGCCCGACTTGTCGTATTGCGCGGCGCGGCGTTGCAGGCGGGTGGCCAGCTGGTCGCGGGTCAGCTGGCCCTCGACCTTCCACGCGGCGACCTGTTCCACGAGGTTGAGAAGCGCGCGGCCGTCGCCGTCGGCCATCTCGATCAGGGCCGTGCGCGCCTCGGGGCGGAGGGGTAGCGGGTGATGAAGTTCGAGTTCCGCGTGGGCGACGAGTTTTTCGAGCGCCGCCTCGTCGAGCCGGTTCAGGACCAGCACCTGCGCGCGGCTGAGAAGGGCGGCGTTCAGCTCGAAACTGGGGTTCTCGGTGGTGGCACCGACCAGAAGGATCGTGCCGTCCTCCATATGCGGCAGGAAGCCGTCCTGCTGCGCCTTGTTGAAGCGGTGGATCTCGTCGACGAACAGAAGCGTCCCCTGCCCGTTCGCGTGGCGCAGTTTCGCGGCCTCGAACACCTTTCTGAGGTCGGGGACGCCGGTGAAGATCGCGCTGATCTGGACGAAATGCAGGTCGGTTTCCTGCGCGAGCAGGCGGGCGATGGTCGTCTTGCCCACGCCGGGCGGCCCCCAAAGGACGAGGGACGACATCGCGCCCGCATCCAGCATGATGCGCAGGCTGCCCTCGGGGCCGAGGATATGGTCCTGCCCGATGACATCCTCGAGCCGCGCGGGGCGCAGCCGGTCTGCCAGCGGGCGGGGGCCCTTGCCGGTCGGCGGATCGCCCGTGGGCGCGGTATCGAAGAGATCGGCCATGGGGCCAAGCTATGCGCCCGGCCCCGCGGCGACAATGAGGCTCAGTGCATCTCGGAGGCCATCGAGACGAAGAAGCAGCGATGCGCCACCCCGCCGATCTTCATCACGGGGCCCGCGGGCCGCATGTCGATGCCAAGGCGGCGGCCGAGACGCGGGATGGCGATGGGCAGGAGGCCGATCAGGATGTCGGCCCCGAGCGCGCGGGCCGAACGGACCATGTGGCCCATCAGCGAGAGCTGGACGCGGTGGCGGATCTCGGTCTCGACGCCTTCGGCGACGAAAAGGCGGTTGGCGTCCCAGATGTAATCGGCGACGGGGGCGGGCTCATCCAGCAGGTTCGCCGGGATCGAGTCGAGCAGCCCGCGCTGCGCGTCGCGCACCATGTAGGAATAGACCCCGCAGCGGGCGGTGGTGGGCGTGAGCCGCACCCCCGCCAGCACGCGATCACCGTCATGGACGCAGACCCAACGGCTTTGGGCGGTGTCGTACTGGTCGAACTCCATCCCGTCGGCTTCGGGCAGTTCCCAGTGCATCTCCTCGATGAAAGTGCGGTGGCGTGCTTTCAGCATGTTGGCGAAGAGCGTGCCGTGCTGGTGCATGTTGGTGAAGGACAGCGTTGTCATTTCCATGGTCGAATCCCCTTTGGTTGGCCGGTCGTTTCAAACGCGGCACCGCGGGGCTCGTCCCGGTCGCTCAGCTGTCAGGTCCGGTTCAGATAAATCCGTACTCCTTGGCCCTCTGGACGGCCTCGGCGGTGGTGCGCGCCATCAGCTTCTGGCGCGCCGAGGTCAGGCGGGCCTTGAAGGCGCTTTCGGATATACCCAATCGGGCGGCGGCAGCTGCATGGCGGTCCCCTTCCGCGATGCATTTCAGGGCGTCGGCCTGGGCCGAACTGAGGCGCGCGGGAGGTTCCGACAGGTCGTGCATGCGCTGCACGATCCTGTGGACATGCTCCATCTCGTCATCCGTGAATTCACGGTCCGAGCGCGTGGCGCCGGCAATCGTACGCGAGGACATCGGGCCGATCGAAGAGATCATCCCGTACACAAGGCCGTATCCCGCCGCCTCGGGCAGGATACCGAAAGGATCAGGCAGTCCGATCTCGGACCAGCGGCGGGTCCCGGTATGGCTGAGCCCCCAGGCCAGCGTCGGGTCGCGCAGGCCGTAGAGCTTGGCGGTGTAAACCTCCTGCCAGCTGTCGGGATAGGTGTTCACCATGATCAGGGGCGAGACGTAGCGGATGTGCAGACCGACCGCGTAGCCGCCCGGCGCCGCGAGCGAAAGCTCGTGCATGAGAAGGTCGAGCACCGGCGCCTTGGTCATCTCACCCTGTCCAAAAGTTCATGTCTTTTTAGACAGGTTGCCGGAAAACCGGTCAACCGTATTCTTTGCATGCACAAAGAACGGTGAGATGAATGGACGAAAAGATCGACCTGGATCTTTTTGCGCGTCTCATGACTTTCCATGCATCGGCGCGCAAGGATCTGCTGGAGTACATGGGCCAAGGGCCCGTGGCCTTGCCCCCGCTCGTGCCGCGGCGGGATTGGCCGAAGGCCGCCCGCGAGAGCGGGGACAAGCCCGAGACCCCGTGAACGAAAACGCCCCTGCCGATGGCAGGGGCGTTCGATCCTCGCGAGCGTCGGCCACAGGATGGGCCGGGGCGCTGTCACTCTTCGGCGTCGTCCTCGGCCTCGAGGCGGGCGCGGTCTGCGGCACCCTTGGCATCGACGTCGCGGTCGACGAATTCGATGATCGCCATGGGCGCCATGTCACCGTAGCGGAAGCCGGCCTTCAGGACGCGGACATAGCCGCCCTGACGCTCGGCGTAGCGGGGGCCGAGAACCTCGAACAGCTTGGCGACATGCATGTCCTGCTTGAGCTGCGCCGCGGCCTGGCGGCGGGCGTGCAGGTCGCCGCGCTTGGCGAGCGTGACGAGCTTTTCGACGATCCGGCGCAGGTCTTTCGCCTTGGGCAGGGTCGTCTTGATCTGTTCATGTTCGATGAGCGAACCGGCCATGTTGGAGAACATCGCCTTGCGATGCTCGTGGGTCCGGTTGAGCTTGCGGTAGCCGCTTGCGTGACGCATTGGTCAATCTCCGTTTGATGCTTTGTCCGGGCTCCGTGCGTTGCGGAACCCTCCTTGTTGGGGCGGAATTGCCCGGGCTGATCAGTGGGTTTCACCCACCCTACGCCGAGTAGGGTGGGCAATTCTGCCCACCGCTCAGAAGTTGTCTTCGTACTTCTTGGCCAGGTCCTCGATGTTGTCCGGCGGCCAATCCACGATGTCCATGCCGAGATGCAGGCCCATGCCCGAGAGCACTTCCTTGATCTCGTTCAGCGACTTGCGTCCGAAGTTCGGCGTGCGGAGCATTTCCGCCTCGGTCTTCTGGATCAGGTCGCCGATGTAGACGATGTTGTCGTTCTTCAGGCAGTTCGCCGAACGGACGCTGAGTTCCAGCTCGTCCACCTTCTTGAGCAGAAGCGGGTTGAACTCGAGATCGTCGTCGTCGTCCTGGCGGCTGGCGCTTTCGGGCTCGTCGAAGTTGACGAAGATCGACAGCTGGTCCTGCAGGATGCGCGCGGCATAGGCCACGGCGTCATCGGGGGTGACCGAGCCGTCGGTTTCCAGCTTGAGCGTCAGCTTGTCATAGTCGAGCACCTGCCCCTCGCGGGTCGGCTGCACGTCATAGGCGACCTTCTTGACCGGCGAGTAGATGGCGTCGATCGGCATCAGGCCGATGGGCGCATCCTCGGGGCGGTTCTTGTCGGCCGAGACGTAGCCCTTGCCGGTGTTGACGGTCAGCTCCATGTAGAGGTCTGCGCCGTCGTCGAGGTGGCAGATCACGTGATCCTTGTTCAGAACCTCGATGCCCGCGCTTTCGGAGATGTCACCGGCGGTGACGACCTTGGGGCCCTTGGCCGAGATCGACACGCGCTTGGGGCCGTCGGTCTCCATGCGGATGGCGACGCCCTTGAGGTTCAGGACGATGTCGGTCACGTCTTCACGCACACCGGCGACGCTGGAGAACTCGTGCAGCACGCCGTCGATCTGGACGCTCGTGATGGCCGCGCCCTGGAGCGAGGACATCAGCACGCGGCGCAGCGCGTTGCCGAGCGTCAGGCCGAAGCCGCGCTCGAGCGGTTCGGCCACGACGGTCGCCTTCTTGGCGGGGTCGGTTCCGGGCTGAACGACCAGCTGGGTCGGTTTGATCAGCTCTTGCCAATTCTTGTGGATCATGCGTCGCCTCCATTCTTGTGGCGGGGGGATCCGTCCCGGCCACGCTCGAGGATCAAAATGACGTCAGCGGGCCACGCGCATGGCACGGGCCCGCCGGAGAAAACCGTAAAGCCTCAGACGCGGCGGCGCTTCGGCGGACGGCAGCCGTTGTGGGCGATCGGCGTCACGTCGCGGATCGACGTGATCTGGAACCCGCAGGCGGCCAGCGCGCGCAGCGCGGACTCGCGGCCCGAACCGGGGCCCTGCACCTCGACCTCGAGGGTCTTGACGCCGTGTTCCTGCGCCTTCTTGCCGGCATCCTCGGCCGCCATCTGGGCGGCGAAAGGGGTCGACTTGCGGCTGCCCTTGAAGCCCATCGTACCGGCGGACGACCACGAAATGGCGTTGCCCTGCACGTCGGAGATCAGGATCTTGGTGTTGTTGAACGAGGAATTCACATGAGCAACGCCGGCGGCGATGTTCTTGGAAACCTTGCGCTTGGCGGGACGACGATCGCGTGCCATTGAACCAGCCCTCCCTTACTTCTTCTTGCCGGCAATGGCCTTTGCGGGGCCCTTGCGCGTGCGTGCGTTGGTGTGGGTGCGCTGGCCGCGCACGGGAAGGTTGCGGCGATGACGCAGGCCGCGGTAGCAGCCGAGGTCCATCAGGCGCTTGATGTTCATCTGCGTCTCGCGGCGCAGATCACCCTCGACGGTGTAGTTGGCGTCGATATGCTCGCGGATCTGAAGCACTTCGGCATCCGACAGCTCGTTCACGCGGCGCGTCTGGTCGATGCCGACGGCGTCGCAGATCTGGCGGGCGGAGGCATGGCCGATGCCGGTGATGTAGGTCAGCGCGATGGGTACGCGCTTGGCGGTGGGGATGTTGACCCCTGCGATACGTGCCAAGGTATTCTTGTCCTTATCGTTGCGAGCCCGTAACCCCAGGCCCTTTTTTCACAACAGAGGGCCCCTGGCCGCCATGGCCGAAGGACCCTGATTTTCAGGTCGAAGGGCAGTGGAAAAACCCACTACGCCCGTCATGATTCCCGGAGGGAAGCCGCCGTGTAGGCGCATTTGGCCGGGGCGTCAAGGGCAGGCGGCGCGACTGTCAAGTGAAATCCTGTGCGCGCAGCTCAGTCGAGGATCGCGCCGATCTCGGAAGCCACCGCGTCGATCTCCGCCAGCCCGTCCACGCCGCGCAAGAGCCCCTTGGCGTGGTAGTAGCCGATCAGCGGCGAGGTCTGCTTGTAATAGGCCATGAGGCGGGTCTTGAGGCTTTCGGCGTTGTCGTCGGCACGCACCGGTTTGCCCGCCGCGCGCGCCTCTTCGGCGCGGCCGACGATGCGGTCGACGAGGATCTCGTCGTTGACCTGCAGCTCGATGGCGGCGTCGATCGACTGGCCGGTTTCCTCCATCAGGGCGGCCAGCGCGTCGGCCTGTGCCAGCGTGCGGGGGAAGCCGTCGAAGATGAAGCCGGAGCCGCCCTGCGCGAGTTTCTCGCGGATCAGGCCGATGACGATCTCGTCGGTGACGAGCTGGCCCTTGGCCATGACCTCGGCGACGACCTTGCCCATTTCGGTGCCCGAGGCCTGCGCCTCACGCAGCATGTCGCCGGTGGAGAGCTGGACCATGCCGCGGCTCTCGACGAGGCGGGCGGCCTGAGTGCCCTTGCCCGCGCCGGGCGGGCCGAGAAGGATGATGTTCACGCTCATCTCCGGGACGGTGCCTTGCGGGGTTTGCGGGTGCCCGACTTGGAGCCGCGGCCGCGCAGCTGCGATTTCTCGATCAGGCCCTCGTACTGGTGGGCGAGCAGGTGGCTCTGGATCTGCTGGACGGTATCCATGCCGACCGACACGATGATCAGGATCGAGGTGCCGCCGAAATAGGCCGTGATCGCAAGCTGGGTGCGGACCATCTCGGGCATCAGGCAGACGAAGGCGAGATAGGCCGAGCCGAGGACGAGGACGCGGTTGACCACGTATTCGAGATACTCGGAGGTCTTCTTGCCGGGCCGGATGCCGGGGATGAAGCCGTTCTGGTTCTTCAGGTTGTCGGCGACGTCATCGGTCTTGAAGGACACGTTCAGCGTATAGAAATACGTGAAGAAGACGATCATCGAGGCGAAGAACAGAAGGTAGAGGGGCTGGCCGGGGCCGAAATTGGCGAGGATCCAGCCCATGACCGGGCCGGAGCTTTCGCCACCGGAGAAGGTGGTGAGCGTGGTCGGCAGCAGGAGCAGCGACGAGGCGAAGATCGCCGGGATCACGCCCGCGGGGTTCACCTTGACCGGCAGGTGGCTGGAGCCGCCGTCATAGACCTTCATCCCCACCTGGCGGCGCGGGTACTGGATGTGGATCTTGCGCAGGCTGCGCTCCATGAAGACCACGAAGAAGAGCGTGCCGATCAGCATCGCGACCACGCCGAGGATCGCAGGCGTGCTCAGCGCGCCGGAGCGGCCCGATTCGAAGAACTGCGCCAGCGCGGCGGGGATTTCGGCGATGATGCCGACGAAGATGATGAGCGAGATGCCGTTGCCGATGCCGCGCTGGGTGATCTGCTCGCCCAGCCACATCAGGAACATGGTGCCGCCGACCAGCGTGATGACGCAGGCCGCGCGGAAGAACCAGCCGGGATCGGAGGCGAGGCCGCCCGATTCCATGCTGACGGCAAGGCCATAGGCCTGCGCTGTCGCCAGAAGAACCGTGCCGTAGCGGGTGTATTGGTTGAGCTTCTTGCGCCCGGCCTCCCCCTCTTTCTTCAGCTGCTCGAGGGCGGGCACCATGGCCGCCATGAGCTGCACGATGATCGAGGCCGAGATGTAGGGCATGATCCCGAGGGCGAAGACGCCCATCCGGCTGAGCGCGCCGCCGGTGAACATGTTCAGCACGCCGCCGAGGCCCGCTGCCGCCTGGTCGAAGAAGGCGCGCAGTTCCACGCCGTCGATACCGGGCACCGGGATGTAGGTGCCGATGCGGTAGATGATCAGAAGGCCGAGGGTGAACCAGATGCGCTGACGCAGTTCGGTGGCTTTACCGAACGCGCTCCAGCTCATGTTGGAGGCCATTTGCTCCGCTGCTGATGCCATGCCGCCTCTCTCATGCGCGATGCGCCGCGGGACCGGTCGAGCGATCCTGCGGCGCGCAATTCCTGACGTGGTATGTAGGCGGTGCTGTCACCGCCCACAAGCGACGGGGGGCCGCAGCCCCCCTGCCCCGATCACTCCGCCGCGGCGGCCTGTGCCGTCGTGAGCGAACCGCCAGCCTTTTCGACCGCTTCGACGGCCGCTTTCGACGCGCCGGTCACGGTGATGTTCAGCTTTGCCGAGACATCGCCCTTGGCCAGAACGCGGACGCCATCGAGCTTGCGGCGCACGAGGCCGGACGCGACCAGCGCGTCCTCGGTGATCTCGGCTTTGCCATCGAGCTTGCCGGCCTCGACGAATTTCTGGATCAGGCCCAGGTTCACCACCGCGAATTCCTTGCGGTTCGGCTTGTTGAAGCCACGCTTGGGAAGACGCTGGTAGAGCGGCATCTGGCCGCCCTCGTAGGCGCTGATCGCAACGCCCGAACGGGATTTCTGGCCCTTGATGCCGCGGCCACCCATCTTGCCCTTGCCCGAGCCGGGGCCGCGGCCCACGCGCTTGGATTTCTTCGTGGCGCCCGGGTTGTCGCGCAGTTCATGCAGTTTCATGTCGCTTCTCCTCTGCCGGAACTGCCCCCGAAGCGAGATGGGCAGACGCGGCTTTTCGATAATGGTAAGGGCCCGCACGGATGGCGGGCCACCGCGCGCCTATAGCGACCTTGGCGGCGCACCGCAAGGGTCGCTCTGCGGTTACTCCCCCATGGGCCGGGAGGTCGCGACCTTGGTGGCGAGGTCCATGTTGAGCTGCGCCATGAGCGCATTGCCCAGACCCGGTCGGCGCACCATGAGCCGCTGCAGAGAGTCCGTTTCCCAGGAGAGGTAATGCGCGCCCGGCGCGAGCGTCACGGTGGCGGTCGCATGCGCGCCGGTGAGAAAGGCCAGCTCGCCGATGAAGCCGGGCCGCGTGAGCTTGATCTCCTGCCCGTCCTTGCGGATGATGGTTTGTCCGTCATGCACGAAGTAAAGGTGTTCGACCGGGCGGCCCTCGATGGTCAGCACGGTCTCGGCGTCGGCGCGATGCACGGTGGCCATGCGCAGCAGGCGCCGGAACTGACCCGGCGCGAAGCGGCCGAAATGGTTGTAGATGCGCTGGTGCTCGTCCGACAGGAAGCGCGCGGAGCGTTCCGTGAGCACGATGCCGATCATCACGAAGTTTACCGCCGCCAGGAGGCCATTGGTCAGGATCGCGTCCCAGAGCGGGGTGTCGGCGACGAGATAGTAATAGGCGAGGTAGAGCAGGCTGGCGACCAGCATGAGGCCGCGCCAGTTCAGCTCGTCTCGAGCAGTGAAGCCAAGGAGCTTGAAGGCGAACGCCAGATAGATGAGGGCGGCCACCGGCCCGGCGCCCAGGTATTCCCAGAACGGCATCTCTTTTCCCTGTTTGTGTCCAGAGGACCGTCCTGTCTCTTGGGGACACACCGACTAGTGACAATGCACGCGGAGCTTGGTGGAGATTACTTCCACGGGGCACACACCTTTTCAATACCTGTTGATGCGGCCTCGGATTCGCGCCGTTCGGCCCGCCCAGGGGCCGGCCAAAAGTGCCGCGGGGTCGATGTCGGCGGGAGCGATGTCGGCCGTGCCCGGAACGCGACGCGCCCCGGACGATGGTCCGGGGCGCGTTTGCATGTCACTCATCGATTGCGGGCCGTGGCCCGCGGCGGCTTAGCCGCGCTCTTCGACGATTTCCACGAGATGCGGGATCTTGGCGATCATGCCGCGGACCGAGGGGGTATCCTCGAGCTCGCGGGTCTTGTGCATCTTGTTGAGGCCGAGGCCGATCAGCGTTGCACGCTGAACTTCGGGGCGACGGATGGGCGAACCCACCTGCTTGACGACGATGGTCTTTGCCATGGATCAGGCCTCCTCGGCGATCTGCGACGATTCCTGCGGCGCTTCATCGCGCTTGGGCAGGATGTCGGCCACCTTCTTGCCGCGGCGGGCAGCAACCTGGCGGGGCGAGGTGCTGCTGACGAGACCGTCGAGCGTGGCGCGGATCATGTTGTAGGGGTTCTGCGAGCCGGTCGACTTGGCGACCACGTCCTTGATGCCCAGCATCTCGAACACGGCGCGCATCGGACCACCGGCGATGATCCCGGTCCCTTCCGGCGCGGTGCGCATGACAACCTTGCCGGCGCCCCAGCGGCCCTGCATGTCGTGGTGCAGGGTCCGGCCCTCGCGCAGCGGCACGCGGATCATGTTGCGCTTGGCGGCCTCGGTCGCCTTGCGGATCGCCTCGGGCACCTCTTTGGCCTTGCCCTTGCCGAAGCCGACGCGGCCGCGCTGGTCGCCGACGACCACGAGGGCCGCGAAGCCGAAGCGCTTGCCGCCCTTCACGGTCTTGGAGACCCGGTTGATCGCGACCAGGCGGTCGGCGAATTCGGGGGTTTCCTCGCGCTCTTCGCGGCGGCGGCCCCGACCTCTTTGCTCACGTTCTGCCATCTGGCATTTCCTTCGATCTGGTGGCGCCGCGAAGCGCCGGTGGGTAGCAACCGTGGTGAACCGATGGTTCCCCGGTCATCGGCGACCCGGACCGGGGTCCGGATCACGCAGGGCGTAGGGTGGGCAATCCTGCCCACCACTTGCCTCAGAACTTCAGCCCGCCTTCGCGGGCCGCATCGGCCAGTGCCTTGACGCGGCCGTGGAACAGGAAGCCGCCACGGTCGAAGTAGACGTCTTCGACGCCTGCCTTCTTCGCGCGCTCGGCAATCGCGGCGCCCACCTTTGCGGCGGCCTCCACGTTGTTCCGACCCACGACGCCCAGGTCCTTCTCGAGCGTCGAGGCAGAGGCCAGCGTGACCCCGTTCGCGTCGTCGATCAGCTGGACGCTGATGTTCTTGTTCGAGCGGTGAACGGACAGGCGCGGACGCCCGTCTGCCATCGCCTTGATCTTGTTCCGATTGCGCAGGCGGCGCTTCTGGAACAGCTCTCTCTTGCTCAGTGCCATTGTGCCAGCCCTTACTTCTTCTTGCCTTCCTTACGGAAGATATACTCACCCTTGTAGCGGATGCCCTTGCCCTTGTAGGGCTCGGGCGCGCGCCACTCGCGAATGTTCGCAGCCACCTGCCCGACCAACTGCTGATCGGTGCCCTCGACCACCACTTCGGTGTTCTTGGGCGTGGTGACGGTAACACCCGCCGGGATCGCGAAATCGACGTCGTGGCTGTAGCCAAGCGACAGCTTCAGCACGTTGCCCTGCGCGTTGGCACGGTAGCCGACGCCCTGGATCTCGAGCTCTTTCTTGAAGCCGTCGGTTACGCCGGTCACCAGGTTCTGGACCATGGTGCGGGACATGCCCCACTGCTGGCGCGCGCGCTTGGACTTGCCGCGCGGGGTGACCGACACGGTGTTGTCCTCGACGGCCAGCGAGACGTCGTCGGTTGCGGTGAAGCTGCGGGCGCCCTTGGGCCCCTTGATCTCGATCGTCTGCCCGGAGACGGAGGCCGAGACCCCCGACGGCAGCTCGACCGGTTTCTTTCCAATACGAGACATTGCCAAACTCCTCAGAAGACGGTGCAGAGCACTTCGCCGCCGACATTGTGCGCCCGGGCGGTCGCATCGGTCATCACGCCCTTGGACGTGGAGACGATGGAAACACCCAGACCCTGGCGGACCTGCGGAATGTTGTCGACGCCGAGATAGACACGGCGGCCGGGCTTGGAGACGCGCTTGAGCTCACGGATCACCGGAACGCCTTCGTAGTACTTCAGGCTGATCTCGAAGGCCGGGTGGCCGTTCTTGCCGGTGGTGGACTCGTAGCCGCGGATGTAGCCCTCGTCGGCCAGCACATCCAGAACGCGGGCGCGCTGCTTGGAGGCGGGGGTCTCGACCGTGGACTTGCCACGCATCTGCGCATTGCGGATGCGGGTCAGCATATCGCCGATAGGATCATTCATCGGACGCTCTCCTTACCAGCTCGACTTGACCATGCCGGGGATCTGGCCCTTCGAGGCCAGGTCACGCAGCATGATCCGCGACATCTTCAGCTTGCGGTAATACGCCTTGGGGCGCCCCGTGAGCTGGCAGCGGTTGTGAAGCCGGGTGGGGGAAGAATTGCGCGGCAGCTTCGCCAGTTTCAGGCGGGCCTTGAAGCGCTCTTCCATCGGCTTCGATTCATCGGTTGCGATCTCTTTCAGCGCGGCACGCTTGGCGGCGTATTGGGCCACCAGCTTCTGACGCTTGAGTTCGCGTTGAACCATGGAAACTTTAGCCATGTGTCTCTCTCCTCTCGCGTCAGGCGTTGAAGGGCATGTTGAAGTGCTTGAGCAGCGACTTCGCCTCGGCGTCGGTGGCCGCGTTGGTCACCATGATGACGTCGATGCCCCAGACCTCGTCGACCTTGTCGAAGTTGATCTCGGGGAACACGATGTGTTCCTTGATGCCCATGGCGAAGTTGCCCCGGCCGTCGAAGGCCGGCTTCACGCCGCGGAAGTCGCGGATGCGGGGCATCGCGACCGTGATCAGGCGGTCGAGGAAGTCGTACATGCGGTCGCCGCGGAGCGTGACCTTGGCGCCCAGCGTCATGCCCTCGCGGACACGGAAGCCTGCGATCGACTTCTTGGCCATGGTGGCCACGGCCTGCTGGCCGGCGATGGCGGTCAGATCCTCGACGGCCGACTTGGCCTTCTTCGAGTCGCGAACCGATTCAGCGCCGCAGCCGATGTTCAGAACGATCTTTTCCAGACGCGGGATCTGCATGTCGTTCTTGTAGCCGAACTCTTCCTTGAGAGCGGGCTTGATCGTCTCGCGGTAATGAGCCTTGAGGCGCGGGGTGTAGGTGGCGGTATCAAGCATCGATCGCGTCCCCCGTGGTCTTGGCGACACGCACCTTCTTGCCGTCTTCGACCTTGAAGCCGACGCGGGTGGGTTTGCCGTTGGCATCGAGCAGCGCGAGGTTCGAGATCGCGATCGGCATCGCCTGGGGGATGCGGCCGCCCTGGCTCGACTGGCTCTGCTTGGTGTGGCGGATGGCGATGTTCACGCCGTCGACGATGGCCTTGCCGTCCGCGGGCATGACACGGGTGATCTCACCCTGCTTGCCCTTGTCCTTGCCGGCCAGCACGACGACCTTGTCGCCCTTCTTGAGCTTGGCAGCCATTACAGCACCTCCGGCGCGAGCGAGATGATCTTCATGAAGTTCTTCGCGCGCAGCTCACGAACCACCGGCCCGAAGATACGGGTGCCGACCGGCTCGTTGTTGTTGTTGAGGATGACGGCGGCGTTGCGGTCGAAGCGGATGGCGGTGCCATCCTCGCGGCGCACTTCCTTGGCGGTGCGCACGACGACGGCCTTGCGGACGTCACCCTTCTTCACGCGGCCACGCGGAATGGCCTCTTTCACCGACACCACGATGATGTCGCCGACCGAGGCGTATTTCCGCTTGGAGCCACCCAGGACCTTGATGCACTGAACTTTCCGAGCTCCGGAATTGTCAGCAACATCCAGATTGGTCTGCATCTGGATCATTTGGTTTCTCCCGACGTCCCGGACCGGCGCGGTGGCACATAGGCCCGGGGGTTTCGATCAAACCGGGGTGTGATGGATCGCGTCAGACGCGCTCGATCACCTCCCAGCGCTTGGTTTTCGACTTCGGCGCGCATTCCTGAATACGGACGGTCTCGCCGACCTTGTATTCATTGTTCTCGTCGTGCGCGCGGTACTTCTTCGACTTCCGGATGGTCTTGGCCAGAACCGGGTGCTTGAAGCGACGCTCGACCGAGATGGTCACGGTCTGTGCGTTGGCGTCCGACGTGACGGTGCCTTGCAGGATACGCTTGGGCATCAGTTGGCCTCCCCTGCTGCGGCGGTCGCCTTTTCGTTGAGGATCGTCATGACGCGCGCGGTGTCGCGCTTGACGGTGCGCATGCGCGCGGTGTTCTCCAGCTGGCCGGTGGCCTGCTGGAAGCGGAGGTTGAAGGCCTCCTTCTTGAGCTGGGTCAGCTGATCACGCAGCTGATCCGGCGTCTTCTCGCGAAGTTCGCTGGCGTTCATCGCCTTGGTCCTTTCAACATCACGGGCACGCCCTTGCACCGCAAGGTGACGCCGATTCCCGTGGAGGTCGGTGAATAGAGGGCGCGGATAGGCGCTTTTGACCGGGATGGCAAGCACAAAAGGCTTGGGTCAGAGGCCCGCAGCCGTCCTGAGTGCCGCGTTGATCCGCGTCTGCCAGCCCGGGCCTTCGGCCTTGAAGGCCTCCACCACCTCCGCGTCCAGCCGGATGGTCACCTGCACCTTGGGGTTCAGCGCCTTCGGGCGACCGTATTGGACGGGGGTCTTGGCGATGATCTCCTGCCAGTACGGCGTCGACAGATCCGGCAGATCCTCATCCGGCGCGCTCGCCGGGTCGAAGACCTCCTGCTGCTCGGCGAAGCCGCGTTCCGTATCGTTTTTCTTCCCGCCCATTGGCTTTCCTCAAACTGATGATCCGAACCGCATCACCACGCGGCGTCCACGCAAAGACAACAAGGCGTTCCGCGAGATGGCCGAACGTCACCCATCGGCCTTCGCCGTAGTCTCGCCTCCGGTCCTCGAACGTCAGATGCGGCCCTTCAAAAACCCCGGCGACATCGGCCATGTCCAGACCACGCTTTGCCAGCGTCCGCGCCCGCTTCTCGGGGTCGAACGTGACCTTCACTTTCTGTAACTACAATAAATGCGCATGCCGGTCCATCGCAACAAGCGGGATGGAGGCATCTTTCGCTTGACGTGGTTAACACGCGGTGAAGGCCGGGCCCGTCACTCCCACCGGTAGTTGAAGCTCACGCTCACCCGGTCGTCCTCGTCCATGTTCATGGGCACCTCGTGGCGCAGCCAGGATTCCCACAGCAGCACGTCGCCCTCCTGCGGGCCGGGGTAGATGAAGGCGCGCAGCTCCTCGCGGGCATCCTTGCGGCGGTTCGGGGCGGCCATCATCATCGCGTGGCGCGGGTCCTCCAGCTTGATCGAGCGCGCACCGGGCGGGACCTGAACGTAGGTCGTGCCGGAAATCACCGAATGGGGGTGGATGTGGCTGGTGTGGATGCCGCCCTCGGGCAGGATGTTGATCCAGATATCCTCCAGCACCAGCTTGCGTCCCTCGAGGTCGAACTCGAGGTCCTCGGCAAAGGCCGCGACATGGGCATCCAGCGCCTTGACCAGCGCATCGAAGATCGGGAAGCGCCAGGGCAGGTCGGTGAGCGAGGCATAGGACGTGTAACCGGGATAGCCGTGTTCCTCGCACCAGTCCTGCCCGGCCTCGTCATCCTCGGCGATTGAAAAGCACGAGGCGTGCAGTTCCTCGGCATCCACGGGGGGGCCGAGCTCGGCGAGTTTTGCGTGGTAGAGACGGGTGACGAAGAGGGAGCGAATGTTGGCCATGGCGGGGTTCTAGGGCGGGCCGTGATCCGCTGCAACGGCAATGGTTTGGTAATCTTCGGGCGCTAGGAGGGTGCGGAGGAAAAGAACCGGGGCCGGATCGGTGCGACGGATCATCTGGGCGATAGGGATATGGCTGGCCCTGGTCGGCATGGCGGCGGCCGAAGCGCGGCCGCTGCAGCTTGCCGCGGTGGCGCCGCTGCTCGGCGATGGGCCGAGGGGCGAGCGGCTTGCCTCGGCCTCGCTTTTCGTGGGGCCTGAGCGGGGCGGTTTCTTTGCTCCGGATCAGGCCGGCGTCGGGCCGAGGCGCGCGGCACGGGGCGATGTAGCGATGCTGCTCGACCTGATCGCGCGGGCCGAGGCCGGGGCGGCGGGGTATGACGCTGTCCAGCACGGCGCCCGCATCCCGCCGCTGCGGGCGCCCACGGAGATGACGCTGGGCGAGATCTACGGCTGGATTACGGCGACGCCGGGCCAGCCGCACGCCATCGGGCGCTACCAGTTCATCCCGACCACGCTGCGCCGGGTGGCCGTGCGGCGCGGCTACGGTCCGGGCACGCGTTTCTCGCCCGAGGTGCAGGACGCGCTGGCGCTGGTCCTGCTCGAAGAGGCGGGCCTAGCCGCATTTCGGGACGGCACGCTGGAGCGGCGCGGTTTCATGGGGCGGCTCGCACGGACCTGGGCGGGGCTGCCGCTGCCCAACGGGCGCTCCTACTACGAGGGGTATGCAGGCAACCGGGCGACGATGAGCTGGCAGGCGTTCGAGGAGGGCATGGCGCGGATCTGGCCCGCGGGGTGAGCCCTTTCAGTCTAGGCGGAGGTCGGCAAGCTCGGCCACGTCGGTGACGCGCAGCACCGTGGTGTCCTCGGCGCAGGCATCGACCAGGGCGCGCCATTTCGGCATGTAATCCCGGTCGATCGTCCAGACGAACTCGAACAGGTCGCGCGTGGAGGGTGGGGTGTCATGGCCGCCGGGGCGCAGCGCCAGCTCACCCCTGCCCCACGCCGCCTGCCGTTCGGCCAACAGCCAGTAGGTCTGCCACAGCGGGATGTCGCACAGGATGACATGGGTCGCGCGGTCGAGGCGCTCGGAGAGGCCGGCAAGGCGGCCGGGGCCATCCATGATCCAGCGCCCCCCGGCGATCACCGCATCATGGGCTGCCCGGTAGGTGGCGGGATCGACCAGCGACCAGTCGGGGTTCCATTGCAGACGATCCACCTCGTGCAGGGGCAGGCCGTGCGCCTCGGCGAGGCGACTGGCCAGGGTGGACTTGCCGCTGCCGGCGTTGCCGAGGATGGCGATGCGCATGACGGCCTCCGCTCTGGGGGCTGAAAAAAGAAGCCCCGCCAAACTGGCGGGGCCTCGATAACGTCGTCGCTCGGGGCGCGATTACCAGTCTTCGCGCATCACGGTGCGGGTCTTGATCGGCAGCTTCATCGCCGCAAGGCGCAAGGCCTCACGCGCGATCTGTTCGCTGACGCCGTCGATCTCGAACATGATCCGGCCCGGCTTGACCTTGCAGGCCCAGTAATCGACCGAACCCTTGCCCTTACCCATACGCACTTCGACGGGCTTGGAGGTCACCGGCGTGTCGGGGAAGATCCGGATCCAGACCCGGCCCTGACGCTTCATGTGACGCGTCATGGCCCGGCGGGCGGCTTCGATCTGACGCGCGGTGACGCGTTCGGGCTGGAGCGCCTTGAGGCCGAAGGTGCCGAAGTTCAGGTCAGACCCGCCCTTCGACTCGCCGCTGATGCGGCCCTTGTGCATCTTGCGGAACTTGGTGCGCTTTGGTTGCAGCATCTCTCAGACTCCTCAGCGGTCGCGGCGCGGGCGCGGGGCCCCGCCTTCCTGGAGCTCTGCATGGCGACGGTCACGAGCCGACGGATCGTGCTCCATGATTTCGCCTTTGAAGATCCAGACCTTGATGCCGATGATGCCGTAAGGCGTGGTGGCCTCGGCATGTGCGTAATCGATGTCGGCCCGCAGCGTGTGCAGCGGAACGCGGCCCTCGCGGTACCATTCGGTCCGGGCGATCTCGGCACCGCCGAGGCGGCCCGCGACGTTGACCCGGATGCCGAGCGCACCCATGCGCATGGCGTTCTGAACCGCGCGCTTCATCGCGCGGCGGAAGGACACCCGGCGCTCGAGCTGCTGTGCGATCGACTCCGCCACCAGTGCAGCGTCCAGCTCCGGCTTGCGGACCTCGACGATGTTCAGGTGCAGCTCGCTGTCGGTCATCGCCGCCAGCTTCTTGCGCAGGGTTTCGATATCGGCGCCTTTCTTGCCGATGATCACGCCCGGACGCGCGGTGTGGATGGTCACGCGGCACTTGCGGTGCGGACGCTCGATGATGACCTTCGAGACGCCGGCCTGCTTGCACTCTTCCTCGATGAACTCGCGGATCTTGAGATCCTCGAGCAG
>CBFIFZ010000037.1:0-17729 GCA_965661995.1 Roseicyclus sp. | reverse complement strand
CGCGCGTCGGCGCGCCGCTGTCAGCCGCCTCAACCGGCGTGCCACCGGGCCGCGGGTCGGGGCGGAGGGAACGGTCCGGCGCCTCCGCCGCCGCAGAGAGCGTGAGCGACACGACCCCAAGAACCGCACCAAGCACCGCGGCCAGATATGCCGCGCCGCGCCTCACGCGCCGGGCACCTCGCGCTTCGAAGGCGTGCGTCCGAAGTTGGGCGCATCGGTATCCTGCCCCGCCTCGATGATCCCGCGCCGGATCGCGCGGGTCCGCGTGAAATAGGCGTGCAGGTGGTCGCCGTCGCCGCGCCGGATCGCGCGTTGCAGCGCGAAGAGCTCCTCGGTGAAGCGGCCGAGGATTTCCAGCGTCGCGTCCTTGTTGGTGAGGAACACGTCGCGCCACATGGTTGGGTCGCTGGCCGCGATCCGCGTGAAATCGCGGAAACCGGCGGCGGAATACTTGATGACCTCGCTGTCGGTCACGCGGCGCAGGTCATCGGCGACACCCACCATTGTGTAGGCGATCAGGTGCGGCGTATGGCTGGTCACCGCCAGCACGAGGTCATGGTGATCGGCGTCCATCTCCTCGACGTTCGCGCCACAGCCCTCCCAGAGCGCGCGCAGGCGCGCCGTGGCCGCGGGGTCCGTTCCCTCGACCGGGGTCAGCAGCGTGTAGCGGTTGTCGAACAACTCGGCAAAGCCCGAGCGCGGGCCGCTGTGTTCGGTCCCGGCCAGCGGGTGGCCGGGGATGAAATGCACCCCTGCGGGCAGATGCGGGCCGACCTGTTCGATCACGTCGCGCTTGACCGAGCCGACATCGGTGACCGTCGCCCCCTCTGCCAGGTGCGGCGCGATCTCGGCCGCGACCGCGCCCATCGCGCCCACCGGCACGCACAGGACCACGAGGTCCGCCCCTGCGACCGCCTCGGCCGCCGTTTCGGTGATCCGGTCGCACAGCCCGATTTCCGCAGCCACCGCTCGCGTTTCCGCCGAGCGCGCGCTGCCCACGATCTCGCCCGCAAGCCCCGCGCGGCGCATCGCGTGCGCCATCGACCCCGCGATCAGGCCCAGGCCGATCAGCGCCACGCGGTCGTAGATCACGCTCATGCCGCCCCCTTGAAAGTCGTCAGCGCGTCCAGAACGCGGGAGTTGTCCTCGGGTCGGCCCACGGTGATCCGCAACGCCTGCGGAAAGCCGTAGCCCTTGGGATGGCGCACGATGATGCCTTCGGATTTCAGATGCGCGTCCGCCGCCGTGGCCTCGGCCTCGTCGCCGAAGCGGGCGAGGACGAAATTGGCGAAGCTCTCGTCGCAGGCGATGCCGAGCTGGCGCAACCCGCCGACCAGCCGCGCCCGTTCCTCGGCGTTCACGCGCAGGCACTCGGCCACCCAGTCCACGTCCCGCATCGCCGCCTCGGCCCCGGCCAGCGCCACGCCCGACAGGTTGAACGGCCCGCGGATGCGGTTCAGCGTGTCGACGACATGCCGCGGCGCGTAGCCGTAGCCCACGCGCAGCCCGCCCAGCCCGTACGCCTTGGAGAAGGTGCGCGTCATCACCACGTCGTCCCGCGCCTCGACCAGCGCGCGGCCACCGTCATAACCCTCGACGAACTCCGCATAGGCCCCGTCAAGCACCAGGAGGCATTCCTCGGGCAGCCCCTCGGCCAGCCGCGTCAAGTCTTCCATCGGCAGGAAGGTCGCCGTCGGGTTCGCGGGGTTGGCGATAAAGACCAGCCGCGTCTGCGGCCCAGCCCGCCCGAGGATCGCATCGACATCGACCACCCGCTCGCGCTCGGGTACCTCCACGGGCACGGCCCCGGCGGCCAGCGCACTGATGCGATACATGGCGAAGCCGTGCTCGGTGTGCATCACCTCCAGCCCCGGCCCGACATAGGCCTGGCAGAGGAAATGGATGATCTCGTCAGACCCCACGCCGCAGACGATCCGGTCGGGGTCCAGGCCATGCACCTCGGCGATCGCGGCGCGCAGGCCCGCGTGATCGGTCGAGGGGTAGCGGTGGCTTTCGCCCAGCGCGCGGCCCATCGCCGCCATGGCGGCAGGCGAAGGGCCAAAGGGGTTTTCGTTGGAACTCAGCTTCAACGGCTCGGCCACGCCCTCCAGCGCCGATTGCCCGCCCTGGTAAAGAGCGATGTCGAGGATGCCGGGTTGCGGACGGATCGGGGCGGACATGGCGACGGACCTGACTGGCACGGGGTTGGCGGTGTACCTAGCGGGGTTCACACCCCAAGAAAACCGTTATCAGTAGAAGCTTTGGGGGTCGATATCCACAGACAGGCGCAGTTTCGCCGACTGCTTCACCGGCGCCACCCAGCGCGCGATGGCGCCTTGCAGCGCCGCGCCCTTGGGCGCCTTGACCAACAGCCGCACCCGGTGCCGCCCCCGTACGCGGGCGATGGGGGCGGGCGCGGGGCCGTAGACCACCCCGCCCGCATCGCGGATCGGCCCGTCATTGCGCGCCAGCCGCGTGCCGAGGTCGAAGGCCGCCGCCGCGTCATCCGCCGAGATGATGATCCCCGCCAGACGCCCATAGGGCGGCATCCCCGCCGCCTCGCGCTCGGCGGCCTCGGCGCGCCAGAAGCCTTCCTCGTCCCCGCTCAGGATCGCCCGGATCACCGGATGTTCGGGCTGGAACGTCTGCATCAGCGCCACGCCCGGGACATCGGCCCGCCCCGCGCGCCCCGACACCTGCCGCATCAGCTGGAAGGTGCGCTCGGCGGCGCGCAGGTCGGAGCCCTGAAGCCCGAGGTCCGCGTCGATCACGCCCACCAGCGTGAGGCGCGGAAAGTTGTGCCCCTTCGCCACCAACTGCGTGCCGATGATGATGTCGGTCTCGCCGCCCGCGATCTCCTCGATCTGCGCCTTCAAGGCCCGCGCCGAGCCGAAAAGGTCGGAACTGAGAATGGCAAGTTTCGCATCCGGGAACACCCGCGCGGCTTCTTCCGCGATCCGCTCCACCCCCGGCCCCACGGCGGCCATCTTTCCCTCGACACCACAAGCGGGACAGACCTCGGGCAAGGGTTTCGTTTCGCCGCATTGGTGGCAGACGAGCCGCTTCTGGAACCGGTGTTCCACCATCCGCGCATCGCAATGGTCGCAGCCCACCTGCGCGCCGCAGGCCCGGCAGAGCGTCACCGGCGCGTAGCCGCGGCGGTTGAGGAACAGCAGCGACTGCTCGCCCTTGCGCAAGCGCGCCGCGACCTCCGAGTGCAGTGTCGGCGAAATCCAGGCCTGCCCCGGCAGGTCCTCGACCCGCATGTCGATCGCGCGCATCTGCGGCAACACGGCCTCGCTGAACCGCGCGGTCAGGTCCAGCCGCGCGTATTTCCCCGCCGCGGCATTCGCCCATGTCTCGAGCGACGGCGTGGCCGAGGCCAGCACCACCTGCGCCTCGTTCAGGCTGGCCCGCAGCACCGCCATGTCGCGCGCGTTGTCAAGCGCGCCTTCCTCCTGCTTGTCGGAGCTGTCGTGTTCCTCATCCACGACGATCAGGCCCAGATCACGGAACGGCAGGAACAGCGCCGAGCGCGCGCCGACGACAAGCTGCGCCTCGCCCTGCCCGATCATCTTCCACGCCCGCCGCCGCTCGGTCATCGTCACGCCCGAATGCCATTCCGCGGGCTTCGCGCCGAAGCGTGCCTCGACGCGGGTCAGGAACTCGCTCGTAAGCGCGATCTCGGGCAGCAGCACCAGCGCCTGCCGCCCGGCGCGCAGCGTCTCGGCCACCGCCTCGAGATAGACCTCGGTCTTGCCCGACCCGGTCACGCCCTTGAGCAGCGTCGTTGCGTAGCGACCGCTTCGGATACCAGCCCGCAAAGCCTCGGCCGCTACCGCCTGATCCCCTGTCAGCGTCTTTCCGACCCGGTCCGGATCGAGCGGCAGATAGGGCGCATCACGCGGCGTGTCCGCCTCCTCGACCACGCCCTGCGCGGCCAGCCCCTTCACCACCGAAGATGTCACCCCGGCCAGGTCGCTCAATTCCTTCAGCGTGAAGCCGAGGCCGCCATACTCCACCAGAGTCTCGATCACCCGCCTGCGGGCATCGGTCATCCGGTCGGGCTCTCCCTGCCCAAGCCGGTAGATCTTTCGCATCGAGGGCGGATCGCTCAAGCCCGGCACCCGCGTCGCCAGCCGCAGCATCTGTGACATCGGCGTCAGCGTGTAGGCCCCGGCCTTTTCCAGGAACACCCGCAGCTCTTCCCGCATCGCCGCGGCATCGAGCACGCGGTTCACCGCGCGGATCTTCGAAGCGTCGAAATCCCCGCGCCCCGCGCCCCAGACCACGCCGAGCACCTTGCGCGGTCCCAGTGGCACCTCGACGAAGGCACCCAGCCAGCACCCGCCCTCGGGCGCGCGGTAATCCAGCAGCCGGTCGATGGGCTCCGGTGTCAGCACGCCGACAAGGGCGCCTTCTTCGAAATAGCTGTCGCTCATCCCTTCCCGCCCGGGGGTGGCTGCGTTAGAAGACCCGCAACTCACCATGACCTGACCGCGAAAGGAAGGGAACGCGATGAAATTCTTTGTGGATACCGCCGATGTCGATGCAATCCGCGAACTGAACGATCTGGGCATGGTCGACGGGGTCACCACGAACCCCTCGCTGATCGCCAAGTCGGGCCGCGACATCAAGGAAGTCACCAGGGAAATCTGCGAGATGGTCGCAGGCCCGGTCTCGGCCGAGACCGTGGCACTCGATGCCGAGGGCATGATCGCCGAGGGCCGCGAACTCGCCAAGATCGCCGAGAACATCACGATCAAGGTGCCGCTCACCTGGGACGGGCTGAAGGCCTGCAAGGTGCTGACGGGCGAGGGGCGCATGGTCAACGTGACGCTCTGCTTCTCGGCCAACCAGGCGCTGCTGGCCGCCAAGGCCGGCGCGACCTTCATCTCGCCCTTCATCGGGCGCTTGGACGATCTCAACCTCGACGGCATGGAACTGATCGCCGAGATCCGCGAGATCTACGACAATTACGACTTCTCCACAGAGATACTCGCAGCCTCGATCCGCTCGGCGAACCACATGAAGCAGGCCGCCCTGATCGGCGCGGACGTGGCAACAGCTCCGCCCGCCGTCATCAAGGCGATGGTGGCCCATGTCCTGACCGACAAGGGTCTGGACGGCTTCCTCAAGGATTGGGCCAAGACCGGGCAGAAGATCCTCTGAGCCCCGCTCAGGAGGCGCCAACCAGAAGGTGTGCCTCCCTCCGGCTGAGAACCGGCCGCGCGGCCTGCCAGGCGCCAAGACCCCATGCGCTCGCCATATCGGGGAAGATCGCGAGCAGTTCCGCGCGGGTTTCGTCATCCACCGAGGCAAGCGTGTAGGGGGCGGGCAACAGGCTTTCGGCCGCGAGGCCGTTGGCCAACAGGATCTCGTGCCGGTCGAGCAGCACATGCCAGTACCCGATCCTTGGCTGCGGCGCGCGCCGGATCCTGTGACCATCCACGAGATGGTGAGCGGCCACGAGAACCTCGGGCTTTCCGAAGAACAGCTCGGCCCGCCAACCGGTCACCAGCACCTTGTGCTGCGGCGACACGAGGACCGTGTCATGCGGGCCAAGCGCCCCCGCGTCGATCTGCACCGGCGCAAGCCTGCCCGTGCCCTGCACGCTGCGCCCGCCGACCCAGCGCACCGGCTGCACGCCATGATCCCGCGTGCGCACAAGGTCGCCCGGCCGAAGCCGCTCGACCGGGCATCGACCCGTCGCCGTCTCGATCCGCGTCCCGGTCACGAAGCAGACCACGAAATCGGAATAGACAGGTTGGGCGTCGAAGCTCCCGTTGTTGGCGAAATTGACCGAGATATCCTCGTCGAGGATCGTGTAGGTCGTGCCCGCCACAAGCGCGCCCTGCCCGGGGTTGGCGGGGTCGTCCATGACCACGAAGTAGCCATCGGAAGTCACGGACTGGTTGTTTCCGACCTGCGACGGCCCCGTGTTCACCCAGACGAGCACGAAGGTGTTCGTCCCGTCGGTGACCAGGTAGGCCAGTTCGTATTCGTGCAGGGCATTCGAATAGGTCCTGCCATCCACGGTGCCCGAGACCAGCTGGTCGCTGTCCACCGGGTTGAAATCGTCGGGCGTGTCGTCGGTCCCGCCGTCGTTGACCGTCACGATGTCGGGTGTCGCGGAGGCGGACACGGTAAAGACCGTCCCGACGCCCATCGAGGCCGGGCTTCCAAGATCCGCGAGGCTCCAGGCCTGCATGTTGTAGGTCGGCATCTTGCACCACCAGCAAAGGGCCCCCAAAGGGGCGGTAAACGCGGTGATCGTCACGAATGCACTGGTTAATTCGCTCTGGTTAACTGTGGCGCACGGCGACAATTCGGCGAAAACGGCTGTATTCCTGACGTCTTTGGGGCGTTGCAGTGGCGCCGCGCAGCCCGGTCACCGCCGCCGGGCGTGCGGAAAGGGTGGCGAGAGGGCGGTCAGCCGTGGTAACAGCGGGGCATCGGAAAAAAGAACACTGGGCAGATCCGTGACCACCGAGCAGGCCAAGACACCCGAACCGGGCATTGAAGACTGGCGCGACCGCGTCCTCAGCGACCCCGACCTGATCCTCGACGACCGCGACCTGATGCGCGCGCTCATCGCCGCGAATGACCGGCAGATGGGCGGCAACATCGTCGATATGCGCGGCATCGCCATGGAGCGGCTGGAAAGCCGCCTCGACCGGCTGGAGGACACTCACCGGTCCGTCATCGCCGCGGCCTACGAGAACCTCGCGGGCACGAACCAGATCCACCGGGCGATCCTCGCGCTGCTCGACCAGCCCGAGTTCACGGGGTTTCTCAAGGCGCTGGCCACCGATGTCGCTGCGACCCTGCGGGTCGACCGGGTGCGCCTCGTCCTGGAAAGCGCGGACGCCACCAACACCAGCGCCCCCCATGTGCAGAAGCTCGAGGATGTGCTGACCGTTGTCGCACCGGGCTTCGTCTCGGACTACGTGACCGGCGGCCGTGCCATGCCGCAGCGGCAGGTGACGCTCCGGCAGGTGGGCGACGGCAGCCAGGCGATCTTCGGCGCCGATGCCGCCTGGATCAAGTCCGAGGCGCTGATGCTGCTCGACCTCGGGCCGGGGCGCCTTCCCGCGATGCTGGTCATGGGGGCAGAGGACCCGCACCAGTTCCGCCCGAGCCAGGGCACGGACCTTCTGACCTTCTTCGCGGGCGTCTTCGAACGACAGATGAAGCGCTGGCTGGGTTGAGGCCATGAGCCTCGCGCTCAGCCCCGCATCCCGCGACCTCATGCAGCGCTGGCTGACCGACCTCGGAAGCCTGCGCGACGCCTCGGATGCCACGCTTGAGGCCTACGGCCGCGACCTCACCGATTTTCTGGGCTTCCAGGCCGCGCACATGGGCGACGTTCCGGGCGTCGCCGCGTTGAGATCCCTGGGCTCACCCGAGATGCGCGCCTGGATGGCCGCCCAGCGCAGCCGCGGCGTGGGCCCTCGCTCGCTGGCCCGCCGCCTCTCGGCGGTCAAGGCCTTCTACCGCTGGTGGGCCGAGCGCGAAGGCTTCGACGCCACGGCCATCCTGTCGATGCGCGCGCCCCGACACACCCGCCGCCTGCCCCGCCCCCTCAGCGTCGAGGGGGCCGCCGACATGCTCGAGACCGTGGGCCAGCAGGACGCGCGCGACTGGGTCTCGGCCCGCGACGTGGCGGTAGTGACGCTACTATACGGCTGCGGGCTCAGGCGGTCCGAGGCGCTCTCGCTCGACGCGGGCGCCTTGCCACTGACCGACACGCTGCGCATCCGCGGCAAGGGCGGCAAGGAGCGCGAGGTGCCCGTCCTGCCCGCCGCCCGCGCCGCGGTGGCGCGCTACGCGGACCTTTGCCCGCATGACCTTGCCCCCGGCACGCCGCTCTTTCGCGGCATCCGCGGCGGGCCGCTGAACGGGCGGATCATCGCCAAGGTGATGGAACAGGCGCGCATGCAGCTTGGCCTGCCCGCCACCGCCACGCCGCACGCGCTGCGCCACAGCTTCGCCACCCACCTGCTGAACGCCGGCGGCGACCTGCGCGCGATCCAGGAACTGCTCGGCCACGCCTCGCTCTCGACCACGCAGGCCTATACCGCGGTCGATACCGCCCGCCTGCTCGAGGTCTATGCCAACGCCCACCCCAAGGCGTGACGTCACAAAACCGTCACGTCCCTGTTGCGTTCGACCCCGCAACCCGGCATCTGGGACAGATGACCAAACGGGCCTATTCCGTCCATCTCTTCACCGCGATCGGCGCATCGCTCGCCATGCTGGCGCTGCTGGAAGCGGCGCAGCAGGATTGGGCGATGATGACCATCTGGCTGACCGTGGCCTTCGTTGTCGATGGCATCGACGGGCCGCTCGCCCGCCGCTATGCCGTGACCGAGAACGCGCCGAACATCGATGGCGTGCTGCTCGACCTGATCATCGACTTTCTTACCTACGTGATGATCCCGGCCTACGCGCTCTATGGCTCGGGCCTTCTGCCCGGCTGGTCGGGCTGGATCGTGGTGCTGCTCATCCCCTTCGCCTCGGCGCTCTATTTCGCCGATACGCGGATGAAGACCGCCGACAAGTCGTTCCGCGGCTTTCCCGGCTGCTGGAACATGGTGGTGCTTGCGCTCCTGGTGATCGTGCCGCCGTGGGAGGTGATCCTCGGCCTCGTCATCGCGCTCTGCGTCGCGCAGTTCCTGAACCTGAAATTCGTCCATCCCGTGCGCACGGCGCGCTGGCGTTGGGTCACCCTGCCGGTCGCCCTGATCTGGACGGGGTCCATCGCATGGGCGGCCTGGATCGACTTCGCCCAGTTTCCGGCCCTGACCGCGGTGGTGACGGCGACCTCGCTCTACCTGATGCTCGCGGGCGTCGTGCAACAGCTGGTGCCCGCCCGCGGGTAGCCCCGGCGCTCCGCTCACGCGGCGCGGGTCGCCTCAGTCCCGCTCGCGGATCACCTTGGCGAACTGGTCGAAGATCGGCTCGGCCGCGGCCACGACATTACCGTCGTAAAGCACGTCCTGCCCCTCGCGGATCGGCGCCACCAGCCCGCCCGCCTCGCGCACCAGCAAGATACCCGCCGCGATGTCCCAGGAATTCAGCCCGCGCTCCCAATACCCCTCGTAACGCCCCGCCGCGACATAGGCGAGGTCCAGCGCCGCCGACCCCCAGCGCCGCACGCCGGCACAGGCGGGCATCAGCCGCGCCAGGTCCTGCAGCGTCGCGGGCAGGTATTTCCGACCGCCGAAGGGCACGCCCGTGGCAAAGACGCTCTCGATCATTTTCGTGCGCCCCGACACGCGCAGGCGCTTGCTGTCGTTCAGCCAGCAGCCCGAGCCCTTCTCGGCGTAGAACATCTCGTCCTTGGCGGGGTCATAGACCACGCCCGCGACGATCTCGCCCTTGTGTTCCAGCGCGATGGAAACCGCCCAATGCGGCATGCCGTGCAGGAAATTGGTGGTCCCGTCGAGCGGGTCGACGATCCAGCGCCGCGTCGGGTCCTTGCCCTCGATCACGGTGCCTTCCTCGCCGAGGAACCCGTAATTCGGCCGCGCCTCCATCAGCGCGTCGCGCAGGATATCCTCGGCCGCACGGTCGGCCTTGCTGACGAAATCGCCCGGCCCCTTGGACGAGACCTGCAGGTTCTCGACCTCGCGGAAATCCTTCACGAGGCTCCGCCCCGCCTTGCGCGCGGCCTTGAGCATGATGTTGAGGTTCGCGCTGCCCTGCATGTCGTCACTCCGTCCGGTCAGGCCGCGCGTATAGTGGCCACGCCCGCGAATGCCAAGCGGCTTGATCGGCTCCGCTCACGCGCCCCCGTGCCACTGCCCGCGCCCTTCCAGCACCCGCCTGAGGAGCGTGGGCCGGTCCGTCATGATGGCACTCACGCCCATGTCGAGCAGTCGCTCCATCTCGGCCGCGTCGTCCACCGTCCAGACCTGCACGTCGATCCCACGCCGCGCCGCCGCCCGGATGAACCGCGGGGTGACGACCGGGATGCCCCTGTGCACCGGTGGCACCTGCGCGACCGTGAACCCGGGCCGCCGGGTCGGCAGGCCATGCCCCGCAAGCCACAACGCCGCCACCCCCGATTGCGCGGGCGACCAGCACAGGCCCGGCCCCAAGAGCGCCCGGATCGCCGCCGTCCGCGCGGCTGCAAAGGACCCGACACAGACGCGCCCCAGCGCGTCGGCGCGGGTGATGACCTCGGCCAAAGGCCCCGCCACCCGGTCGCATTTCAGCTCGAAGGTGATGTTGAGCCTCGGGAAGGCCGCCAACAGCTCCTCCGCCCGCGGGATCGCCGCCCCGCCGAACGTTCGGATGCGCTGAAGA
The DNA here is from genome assembly GCA_965661995.1 of Roseicyclus sp. Classification (GTDB taxonomy): domain Bacteria; phylum Pseudomonadota; class Alphaproteobacteria; order Rhodobacterales; family Rhodobacteraceae; genus Roseicyclus. The sequence goes on along the minus strand of CBFIFZ010000037.1, from coordinate 7,415 downwards.
TCGGCCCAGTCCAGCTCGGCAATCCGCGCCCCCTCGCCCGTCATCCGCTGGAGCGTCGTGTCATGGTGGATCACCGCCACCCCGTCGCGCGTCGCATGCACATCCGTTTCCACATGCGTGTAGCCAAGGCCCACCGCCCGCGCGAAGGCCTCCATCGTGTTCTCTTCCGCCTCGAGCGACCCGCCGCGATGCGCGACCGCCGTGGGCGTCGGATGGTCGAGGAACGGATGCCTTGCCACCGTCATGCGCGCTGCAGCTTCGGCGGCTCGGTACGGCAGAGCCGCAGCATCTGAGCCATGAAGGGCTTGGCCGTGTCATCGGCCCGCGTCGCCCCGTAAAGCCGCCGGGTGATCCCCCCCTCCGTCAGCCGCCGCGTGACCAGCGACGGATGCTTGCCCGTGTCCCGCACCACCCAGTCGGGCAGCACCGACACCCCCCGCCCAGACGCGACAAGCAGCAAGATCACCGCCGACAATTCCACCTGCCGGATCGACTTGGGCTCCACCCCCGCCGCGAACAGGAGTTGTGAGAACACGTCCAGCCGCGACCGCTCCACCGGGTAGGTGATCAGCGCCTGATCCGCGAAATCCTCGGCCTCGATGAAGGGTTTCGCGGCCAGCGGATGGTCCGCCGAGCAGACGAAGACCGGCTCGTAGTCGAAAAGCGGCGTGAAATCGACGCCCGACAGGTTTTCCGGGTCGGACGACACCACGAAATCCACCTCCTCGCGCAGAAGCGCGGGCAGCGCCTCGAACTGCAACCCCGGGCGGATGTCCACGTCGATATCCGGCCATGAGACGCGGAACGCCTCGAGCACCGGCAGAAGCCAGTCGAAACAGGCATGGCATTCGATGGCGATATGCAGCCGTCCCGTGCGCCCTTTCCTGAGCGAGTCGAACTCGTCCTCCAACGCCGCGATGCGCGGCAAGACCTCCTCGGCGAGGCGCAAGAGCTTCATTCCGGCCGGCGACAGCTTCATCGGCTTCGAGCGTCGCACGAAAAGCTCCAGCCCCGCCTGGTCCTCCAACCCCTTGATCTGGTGGGACAAGGCCGATTGCGTGATATGCAGCCGCTCGGCCGCACGCGCCAGCCCGCCCTCCTCGTGGATGGCCTTGATCGTGCGCAGGTGCCGAAACTCGAGATGCATATGAACCTCATATTGATCTTGAGGATTATGAATTTGTCGCAAGGACCACTCTATGCGACACCCTGATGCGACAGATCAAGGATCAGAATCGCCATGACCGCGCCGCGCATCTCCTTCGAGTTCTTCCCGCCCAAGTCGCTCGAGGCGTCTTTCAAGCTCTGGGAAACGCTGGGCGTCCTCGCCCCCCTCGCGCCCGAGTTCGTCTCGGTCACCTACGGCGCGGGCGGCACCATGCGCGCGCTGACCCATGACGCGGTCAAGACGATCCACGCCAATTACGGCGTCGAGGTTGCGGCCCACCTCACCTGCGTCGACGCGACCCGCGCCGAAACGCTCGAGATCGCCGAAAGCTACGCCGCCGCTGGCGTCACCCAGATCGTCGCCCTGCGCGGCGACCCGCCCAAGGGCCAGGGCCGCTTCACGCCGCATGCAGACGGCTTCGCCAATTCCATCGAGCTGATCGAGGCGCTGGCCCACACCGGCAAATTCCACCTGCGCGTCGGCGCCTACCCCGACCCGCACCCCGAAGCGCAATCCATGCAGGACTGCGTCGACTTCCTGAAGCGCAAGATCGACGCGGGCGCCAATTCCGCCATCACCCAGTTCTTCTTCGAGGCGGACACCTTCTTCCGCTTCCGCGACGCCTGCGCCGCCTCGGGCATCAGCGCGCCGATCATCCCCGGCATCCTGCCGATCAACTCGTGGAAGGGCGTGCGCAAGTTCGCCGAGGCCTGCGGCACGATCATCCCCGCCTGGCTGGACGAGGCCTATGACAAGGCCACCCGCGACGGGCGCGAGAAGCTGCTGTCGACTGCACTTGCGACCGAGCTTTGCACCGACCTGATCGAGGGCGGCGTGGAGGACCTGCACTTCTACACGCTGAACTCCCCCGACCTCACCCGCGATGTCTGCGCCGCGCTTGGCGTGACGCCCAAGGTCGAACTGTCCGAGGTCGCCTGATCACATCAGGCACTTGACCCCATCAGCGTCCTTGAATTGACTTATGGATGGCCCTGCGCAATGCAGGGCCTTCCTTCTTTTCATGGGAGCCCGAGATGATCTCGCCTGTCCTGCCAAGCTACAACCGGTCGAAACTGTCCTTCGTCAAAGGCGAAGGCGCGTGGATGATCGAGGCCGACGGGCGACGCTTTCTCGACTTCGCTTCCGGCATCGCCGTGATGTCGCTCGGCCACGGCCACCCCGCGCTCGTCCGCGCCCTGACCGACCAGGCGAATGCGCTCTGGCACACCTCGAACCTCTACACCGTCCCCCAGCAAGAGGCGCTGGCCGAACGGCTCGTCGAACACACTTTCGCCGACACCGTGTTCTTCTGCAATTCGGGGACCGAGGCGACCGAGCTGGCCGTCAAGATGGCGCGCAAATACTGGGCCGACAGCGACACGCCCGAGCGCACCACGATCCTGACGTTCGAAGGGGCCTTTCACGGCCGCTCCATCGCTGCCATCTCGGCGGCGGGCTCCGAAAAGCTGACCAAGGGCTTCGGCCCCCTCCTGCCCGGTTTCCGGCAGCTGCCCTTCGGCGATCACGACGCGCTTCGCGCCGCCGCGGCGGACCCCGATGTCGGCGCGATCATGGTGGAACCGATACAGGGCGAGTCGGGCATCCGCCCGCTGCCCGACCAATGCCTCAAGGGCCTGCGCGACCTGTGCGACGAGCACGGGCTCCTGCTGATCCTCGACGAGATCCAGTGCGGCGTGGGCCGCACGGGCCGGCTCTTCGCGCATGAATGGGCAGGCATCGCGCCCGACATCATGATGGTCGCCAAGGGCATCGGCGGCGGCTATCCCATCGGCGCACTGCTCGCCACGGAAAGCGCCGCGCGCGGCATGACCGCGGGAACCCACGGCTCCACCTACGGCGGCAACCCGCTGGGCTGCGCCGTCGGCGCGGCGGTGATGGACGAGATCACCAGGCCCGGCTTCCTCGAGGAAGTGAACGCCAAGGCGGGCTACCTGCGCCAGCGGCTCGAGGGGCTGGTCGCCGCTCACCCCGACATCTTCGAAGGCGTCCGCGGCGCGGGCCTTATGCTCGGCCTCAAGTGCAAACCCACCAACACCGACGTGGTTGCGGCGGGCTACGACGCCCACATCCTGACCGTCCCCGCGGGCGACAACGTGGTCCGCGTGTTGCCCGCCCTCACCATCACCGAAGAGGAGATCGCCGAAGGCGTGTCGCGTCTCGACGCCGCCGCAACGGCGCTCAGCCGCAAGATCGCCGCCGCCTGATCCTTCATCTTTCCGAAAATATGCCGGGGGGTCCGGGGGGCTGGCGGGGGGGGGCCCCCCCCCCCCTGCTCCGACGCCAGCCAAGGGCGAAACGCCATGACCCATTTCCTCGACATCAACAAGACCGACCCCACAGCGCTCCGCGCCATGATCGACCAGGCCGCCGCGATGAAGGCCGCCCGCGCAGGCCGCCCCAAGGGCACCCCCGATGACGAGCAGCCCCTCGCAGGCCACATGGTCGCGCTGATCTTCGAGAAACCCTCCACCCGCACCCGCGTCAGCTTCGATATGGGCGTGCGCCAGATGGGCGGGCAGACCATGGTGCTGTCAGGCTCCGAAATGCAGCTGGGTCACGGCGAGACCATCGCCGACACCGCCCGCGTTCTGTCGCGCTACGTCGACCTCATCATGCTGCGCACCTTCGAGGAGGACGTGCTGCTCGAGATGGCCGAGCATGCCTCCGTCCCCGTGATCAACGGTCTGACGAACCGCACGCACCCCTGCCAGATCATGGCCGATATCCTGACATTCGAGGAACACCGCGGCCCCATCGCGGGCAAGAAGGTCACATGGTGCGGCGACGGCAACAACGTCTTCGCCAGCTTCGCCCATGCCGCTGGCCAGTTCGGCTTCGACCTCACCTTCTCCGGCCCCGAAACCCTCGACCCCGAGCGCGTCTTCCTCGACGAGGCCCGTGCCAAGGGCTCCACCATCACCATCGAACGCGACCCGGCCCGCGCGGTCGCGGGCGCCGACCTCGTCGTCACCGACACCTGGGTCTCCATGCATGACAGCCAGTCCACCCGCGAGAGGCGCCACAACCAGCTGCGCCCCTACCAAGTGAACGAAGCATTGATGAAACACGCCAGGCCCGACGCGCTCTTCATGCATTGCCTGCCCGCGCATCGGAACGAGGAAGTGACCGACGCCGTGATGGACGGCCCGAACTCGGTCATCTTCGACGAGGCGGAAAACCGGCTGCACGCGCAAAAGGCCATCCTGCGCCACTGCCTCGGGGTGTGATGCCGCACCCATGACCGCCCCCGTGACGCCACAAGGCGCGCTGCCGCCCGCGGCACTGCCCGAAGGCCCGAGGGACGCGCCCGGCGCGGCCATTGCCTTCATGATCGCTGCCACGGCCCTCATCGCGGGCACGACGCTGCTGGCCAAGGCGCTCGGCACCGACACGCTCGGCCCACCGCTTCACCCCCTTCAGGTGAGCTTCGGTCGCTTCCTCTTCGCATGGCTCGTCATCGCCGCGACCGTGGCGGCCATCCGCCCAACGCTCACGCGCCCCGACCTCAAGACTCACACCGCCCGCACGCTCTGCGGCTGGTCGGGCGTCACGCTGATGTTCGCCGCCGCCGCCGCGATCCCGCTGGCGGATGCGACCGCCATCTCCTTCCTCAACCCGATCTTCGGCATGATCCTCGCCATCCCGCTTCTCGGCGAACGGGTGGGCAAATGGCGCTGGCTTGCCGCCGTCATCGCCTTTGCCGGCGCGCTCATCCTGATCCGCCCCGGCGAGGGCGGCATCGAGACCGGAGCCCTCCTCGCCCTTGGCGCGGCCCTCGCCCTCGGGCTCGAGCTCATCTTCATCAAGCGCCTCTCGGGCCGCGAGCGCCCGCTCCAGATCCTGCTCGTCAACAACTCCATCGGCCTCGTCATCGCGACCGTCGCCGTGATCTGGGTCTGGCAACCGCCCACGCCACAGCAATGGGCGGGCATGGCCGCCATCGGCACCGTCATGGCCGCGGCGCAATTCTGCTTCGTCTCGGCCATGGCGCGGGCCGACGCGAGCTTCGTCACCCCCTTCTCCTATCTCACGCTGGTCTTCGCCGCCCTCTACGACGCGGCGCTCTTCGGCACGCTGCCGACGCCCCTCAGCCTGCTCGGGGCCGCGACCATCATCGCCGGTGCGGCGCTCCTCGCATGGCGTGAACGCATCAACCGCCGCCCCGCATAGCCTCGGCGAATGCGGCATCCGCCGCCGCCTCGACCGGGCCGCGCACCTCCTGCAGCACGGCGGAGTTCACCGCGACGAAGACCGCGACGCCCTCGGCGCGATAAAGCCGCATCTGCGCGAACCACATCGTGTTCGACCCCGAATGGCGCAAGACGCCATCCAGATCGACCCAGCCCAGCGCATAATCCCCCGGCCCCTCGGCCCGGTGCAGCCGCGCCCAGCTCTCCGCCGACAGATACCCCGGATCACCCACCAGGTGCGCGCGCAGGTAGGCCAGCATGTCGCCCGCCGACAGATGCACCCGCCCCGCGGGTCCCAGCGCCGGGATGTTGTCGGCCCGCGGACCGGGCGGCACCGGCCTCAAGCCGCCGAACACCCCCCCGCGATGCCCCTGCGGCTGGTCCCCCTCGGGCGGCCCGACGCCGGCCGAGGTCATTCCCAAAGGCCCGAACACCTCGGCTGCCACCAGCTCTTCCCAGGGTGCACCGCCCACAGCCTCCAGCATCGCCCCTGCCACGACATACCCGGCGTTGGAATAGAGAAACCCGCCCTGCGGCCCCACAGGCCCCCCGGCCAGCATCGCGGCCACGTAGTCCGCCCTCGGCACATCCCCCTGCCGCAACCGCGCCAGAAGCCCCGGGTTCGCCCGCATGCCCGAGGCATGGCGCAACAGGTCCTCCAGCGTCACCTGGCGCCACGCGTCGGACATCCCCGGATGCGCATCTCCCAGCACCTCGCCGATCCGGCTGTCCCAGCCGATCCGCCCCGCCTCGACCATCCGTGCGGCCAGCGTCGCCGTCATCGACTTCGTCAGCGACCCGATGTGCCACAGGTCGCCCTCGGCGACCTCCGCCGCTTCACCTGCCCGGCGCAGACCGGCCACCGCAAGCGCGCTGTCATCCGCCGTCCCCCAGCCGACCGCGGCACCGGGAACGGTCGGATGCGCCGCAAGCCGGGCCGCGAGTCCGGCCAGGTCCGCGGCGGCGGGGATCGGCGCAAATCCGGCTAGTAGGGCCAGGATGAGTGGGGGCCACCTCATGGGACCAGCGTGGCCTCTCACCGATCGGGACGCAACCCGACGGCCCCGTCCCGCGCGGCGACTTGCCAGCGCGGCACACGCGCCTAGAATGGGGCTTCAATCTTCGGCCACGATCCGCCATATGAGTGGGCCTTGGGACGGGCCGCGCGCCACGCGGCCCCAAATTCGGGAGACGGGCATGTCCTGGACCGACGAACGCGTCGAGCTGTTGAAGAAGATGTGGGGCGAGGGCCAATCGGCCAGCCAGATCGCCAAGGAACTTGGCGGCGTCACCCGCAACGCCGTGATCGGCAAGGTGCATCGCCTTGGCCTCTCGAACCGTGCGGGCAGCGGCGCGAGCAGCGCGGCCAAGCCCGCCCCCGCGAAGGAGGCCGAGGCCAAGCCCGCCGAGAAGCCCCGCAAGGAAGAGGCCAAGGCCGCCCCTGCGGAACCCGAGCAGCCCGCCGCCGTCTCCGAGCCCGAGCCCGCGCCGCGTCCGGCCAATGTCACGCCGCTGCGCAAGCCCATCGTGCCCGCTGGCCAGCCCCTGCCGCCGCAGCCCTCTGCCAACGAGATCAGCCCCGAGGCGCTCGCCAAGGTGCAGGAGGTCGAGAAAACCGCCAAGCGCATCAGCCTGATGGAACTGACCGAGCGGACCTGCAAATGGCCCATCGGCGACCCGGCCACGGATGATTTCTACTTCTGCGGCCTGCCCGTCCAGCAGGGCAAACCCTATTGCGAGGCGCATGTCGGCGTCGCCTTCCAGCCCATGAGCAGCCGCCGCGACCGCCGCCGGTGACGCGCAAAAGCCCCGGCCTGAAGGACCGGGGCTTTTCCTTGCTTGGGGCTCGTTCACGCCAGCGGGATCACCGGCAGCCCCATCAGCGCCTGCGCGAACAACGCCAGCGTGAACGCGGCATAGGCAATCGCCCCGATCCGCACGCCACGCACCGCGGCAGCCCCTCCGCGCCGGTCCAGCCACAGCCCCAGAAGCGGCAGCGCCTGCATTGCATGGATCGAGGCGAAATGCGCGGGCCT
>CBFIFZ010000036.1:0-17822 GCA_965661995.1 Roseicyclus sp. | reverse complement strand
AGGCCGCGGGCGGCTCCGCCGCCGAGGCGGCGTTGATCGCCGAGCGGGACACGGCACTTGGCCGTGCCGCCGCGCTCGAGGCCGCGCGCGAGGCGGATCGCGACGAATCCCATCGCATGCTCGCGACCCGCGATGCCGAGATCGAAGAGCTGCGCCGCGCCCTCGCCTCGGCCGCCGACCCGGTGCAGGATGACGAGACCGGGCGCCTGAGGGCGCAGATCGCCGACCTCGAGGCCAAGGTGGCGCGGCTGCGCGCGGAACGCGCCGAGGCCTTCGCCGAGCGGGACGAGGCACGCGACATCGCCGAGGAATTGCAGGCGGCCAGCGGTGTTGCGCCCGATGATCGGGCCATGGCGCTCCGCGCCGAGGTGCAGGAGTTGCGCGTCATCAACGAGCGGCTTGCCAAGAACATCGACCGGATGCGCGGTGAGAATGCGACGGATCCAAGGGTGCTGAACAAGGCGCTCGTGGTCGAGCTGGATGCGCTCAAGGCGATCCGCGCGTCCGAGGCGGCGGAACTGTCGCGCATCCTGTCGGATCTGGAAAGCGGCGCGACGGGGGAGGGCGGACATGCCTGAGGTGGAAATCCAGATCGGTGGCCGGGGCTTCATGGTCGCCTGCCAGGACGGCGAAGAGCCCTTCCTGCAAGCGGCGGCCAAGATGCTCGACACCGAGGCGGCGGTGATCCTCGGCCAGATCGGGCGGATGCCCGCGGACCGGATGCTGCTCATGGCCGGGCTGATGCTGGCCGACAAGACGGCGGCGCTGGAGGACGAGATCAAGACCCTGCAGGAGAAGATCAAGGCGCAGGACAAGACGCTCGCCTCGGCCGAGGAACGGCTGGCCGACCGCGCGCGGCGCATCGCCGAGTTGCAGGATGCCGGGCCGCGCACGGAACTGCCGGATCGCTTTACCGACGGTCTGGCCGAGCTGGCCGCGCGGGCCGAGGCCATCGCTGAAGAGATCGAGACGCGGCGCGGCTAGGTCTCTGGCGTCGTGGCTGCGGGCGACCCGCGCCAGCTGACGACGATGTTCTCCGAGCGCCAGAGCGGGCCGGGGTCCGTGAAGCCGCCCGTCTCCGTACCGCCCATCGCGGCGTAGAACCGGCGCGCGTCGCGGTTTTCGCGGACCACCGAAAGCACCACCTCCGACAGGCCGAGGCTGCGCCCCCGATCCAGCCCCGCGCGCAGCAGCGCCGCACCAAGCCCGTTGCCCCGCGCGGCGGGCAGGACGTAGAGATGCCGGATCTCGAGGGCGCTCGGGGGCATCGATGGCCCCGGGGGGCCGAAGCTGATCACGCCGAGAAGGCCCGCCTCGCCCTGTGCGACGATCGCGCCGGTCGCCTCGTCCGCGCCCGCAAGCGTCCGTTGCCAGTAGGGCAGGCGATGCGCCTCGTCGAGGCGGCGGAGGGCCTCGGGCGGGGCGATATGGCGGTAGGTGTCGCGCCACACGGCGACATGGAGCCGGGCGAGGTCATCCGCGTCGGCGGGCCGTCCGGGGCGCAGGACCGGGGCGGGTACCTTGCCCATCGCGCGGCGCGCGTTAGTCGAGGAGGGCGGGCAGAAGCCGCGCGGCCTCGTCACGCGGGTGGGTGAGGGCGCTCTTGTCCTCGCCGGGGTAGAAGCGCGCGCGTACGGCGGTGGGCATCGGCTGCGGCCGAAGCAGGTGGACGCGCAGCGGGAACTTCGCCGTCTCGGCCTGCCAGGACTGGACCAGCGCGCGCTGCGCGGCCTTGCACATGCCGTAGGGGCCGGCGAATTTCTCGTCCCAAGTGTCGTCGAAGAAGACGGCTTGCGGCTTGTCCGAGGGTGCGATCAGCGGATCGACGAAGGCCACCAGCCGGGCGAAAGCACGGATGTTGGTGGCGATCAGCTTGTCGAGGTCCTTGGCCTGCAGATGCGGCGCGGGCGTCAGCGCGGTGACGTGGATCGCGGAATGCACCCAGATATCCGCCTTGCCCCAGCGGTCGTGGATCGAGCGGCAGAGATGCGCCATCGCGCCCTCGTCGGTCAAGTCCATCGGCGCGAGCGTGGCCTGTCCGCCCTTGGCCTTGATCCGGTCGTCGAGCTCTTCCAGCGCGCCGACGGTGCGGGCCACGGCCACGACATGCGCGCCACGTTCCGCGAGCCACTCGGCGCTGGCCGAACCGATGCCGCGGGAAGCGCCGGTGACCAGCGCGATCTGTCCATCAAGGGGCTTTTCCATGGCCTGCCTGTTGCCCCGTTCGCGCGGCGAAGGCAAGGGGCTGCGGCGGTGCGGCGCGCTTGACTTGGGCGGGGCGCGCGGGGATACCGATACCCAACGAATACTGACCCGATACGGAGGCGCCCATGGGCCGCGACACTCTTCTGACCGCCACGTTTGGCAGCGACACCCTTCTGAAGAAGGCGCTTCTGGTGCTGGGGGGCTCGGTCTTCATCGCGCTGGCCGCGCAGATCACCGTGCCGATGTGGCCCGTTCCGGTCACGCTGCAGACGCTGGCGATCCTGCTGGTGGGCTTCAGCTTCGGCAGCCGCATGGCGCTGGCGACGATGCTGGCATATCTCGCGCAGGGTGCCGCGGGCCTGCCGGTCTTCGCAAATGGCCTGAACTTCGTCGCCTTCGCGGGCCCGACCGCGGGCTTCCTTCTGGGCTTCGTCGCGATGGCCTGGGCCGCGGGCCTTGCTGCCGAGCGCGGCATCGCGAAGGGCTGGCTGTCGACCGCCGCCGTCGCGCTGGTGCTGAGTGCGGCGATCTACATCCCCGGCATCCTCTGGCCGATGGCGGTCGCCGGTGCCTTCGGGCTCGAGGCCGGTTGGATGGGCCAGGGCGTGGCCTATTACTGGACCTATTTCATCGCGCCCTTCCTTCTGGGCGACGCGCTGAAGGCCGTCATGGCCGCGCTGGTCGTGACCGGCGCATGGGCCGCGCTGAAGCGCCGCTGAGGCCGGATACCGGGCCGGTGGGTGTGGGGTTCCCCATGCCCGCTCGTCCCGGATCGACACAAGTCAGACCCGCGCGTGCCCCTCGCCGCGCGGGTTTTTCATTTTCCGCCCCTCGGGCAGATCTTCCTCGTCTGTCCATGATCCTGCTGCGCGCCCCGCTTCTCTGCGCCGTCCTGCTAATCGCCATCGCCGCGCCGCCGGCCCATGCCGAGGTGCCGGACCTGATCCCCGAGCTCGGGATGCGGGTGGTCCAGAACGGCACGCTCGCGCCGATGACCGTGGAGAGCGACGGGGTGTGGCGCGTGACGCTGTCTGCCGGGCCATTCGCCTTCGAGTTTCCGGACGGCCCGCCCGAGGCCTTCGCGGTGACCTTCGGCCTCGACGGGCTGTTCGGCCTGCTTGATCGTCCAACGGACTGGAGCTTCTTCGGACCGGGCGCGGCCATGGCGCGCTACGAGCGGCCCGATCCGGTTCACTTCTTCACCGATCTCGCCTGTCTCGGCCCCGATTTCGGCCCGCCCTTCAACCTTCTGCGTCCGGTCCATGCGGATGGAAACCGCTTTCCCGTGGGCGCGATCCTGCACAACCCGCCCCGACCGGACTGCGGTGGCGAGGATGCCCTTGCCGAGGGCTTCGACCTTTTGGGGTCGGTGCCCCGGTTCTACGCGGTCATGCAGGTCACGGCGCCCAAGAGCGTCCGGGTCATCTTCGATATCGCCGGGATGTGAGAGGCGTCTCAGGCCTTGAGGTGGCCGACGAGGTCGCCCGCGCCCAGGTCCTCGTAGAGCGCGACGATCTCGGTCGCGGTCATGCCGCCGTCCTGCTGCGCCGCGTAGAGCGGGTGCTTGGGCTCGGTGATCCAGTAGACCGGCATGCCGCCGCCCGCGACGGGCACGAGCAGCCCCTTGGTCAGCACCGGCCCGGTGGAGGCGGGAACCCGGCTGTAGAGCCAGGCGAAGAGATCGCCCAGCCGGTCGGCATCGCCGCGCTCCTGGCCCGAGCGGAGCCGGGCGAAGTCACCCGGCGAGAGATTGGCCCAGACCGACAGGAAAACGTGATCCTCGGTCCCCTTCACGGGGATCGGCAGATGGGCCCGCACCAGCATGTCGCGGCCCCGCCGCGCGTAGCGCTCGGTGATCACGTCGCCGGTGCCGTCCATCGCCTCCTCGGGCTGAGGGGCCGGCGGGTGGGGCCAGCCGACCGGGCGCAGCCCGACCGCATCGGCCGCGTTCAGCAATTCGCCGCAACAGGCGCAGCGATAGTCGGGCGAGGTCAGGCGGCGCGCCAGTTCCGTTTCCGGCACGACCTTCGGCGGTTTCACGCGGCGAAAGAGTTTCAGCATCACTCGGCCGGTTCAGCGAGTTTGAATCCGCGGGCAAGCTGGTCGGTGGGCCGGACCGGGTAATCGCCCGAGAAGCAGGCATCGCAATAGGCGGGCGCCGATGCGTCGCGCCCACCCGCCACGCCCACGGCGCGGTAGAGACCGTCAAGCGAGATGAACCTCAGCGACTGCACGCCGAGATGCCCGCGCATCTCTTCTTCCGTCATGGTGGCGGCCAGCAGCTTTTCACGCTCGGGCGTGTCGACGCCGTAGAAACAGGGCCAGGCGGTCGGCGGGCTTGCGATGCGGAAATGCACCTCGGCCGCGCCTGCGTCGATGATCATCTCCTTGATCTTGCGGCTGGTGGTGCCGCGCACGACGCTGTCGTCCACCAGGATGACCCGCTTGCCACGGATGAGCGCGCGGTTGACGTTCAGCTTCAGCCGCACGCCCATGTTGCGGATCTGCTCGGTCGGCTCGATGAAGGTGCGGCCCATGTACTGGTTGCGGATGATCCCCATCGCGTAGGGGATGCCCGATTCCAGCGAATAGCCGATCGCTGCGGGTGTCCCTGAATCGGGCACGGGGCAGACGAGATCGGCATCGACCGGGGCTTCCTTGGCAAGTTCGCGCCCGATCGCCTCGCGCGTCTCGTAGACCGAGCGGCCGCCGATGCTGCTGTCGGGGCGACTGAAATAGACATGCTCGAAGATGCAGAAGCGCGCACGCTTCGGCTCGAAGGGCTTGTGGCTTTCGACCGTTCCGCCCGAGATCACGACCATCTCGCCCGGCTCGATCTCGCGCACGAATTCCGCGCCGATGATGTCGAGCGCGCAGGTCTCGGAGCTCAGCGCGAAGCCGTCGCCCACGCGGCCCAGCACCAGCGGGCGCACGCCCAGCGGGTCACGCACGCCGATCAGCTTGGTGCGCGTCATGGCAACGATGGAAAACGCCCCCTCGACCCGGCGCAGCGCGTCCTTCATCCGCTCGGGGATGGTCTTTTGCAGGCTGCGCGCCATGAGGTGGATGATGCATTCGCTGTCACTGGACGACTGGAAGATCGAGCCGCGCTCGATCAGCTCGCGGCGCAGCTCGTCGGCGTTCACGATGTTGCCGTTATGCGCGATGGCGGCCCCGCCCATGGCGAACTCGCCGAAGAAGGGCTGCACGTCGCGGATCTGCGTCGCGCCCTTGGAGCCGGCGGTGGAATAGCGGACATGGCCGATGCCGATCTCGCCCGGCAGCGTCTCCATGATCTTCTGCGACGTGAAATTGTCCCGCACGAGGCCGAAGCGACGCGCCGAGGAAAAGCCGTGCTCGGGGTCGTGGGTCACGATCCCCCCGGCCTCCTGCCCGCGATGTTGCAGCGCGTGCAGGCCGAGGGCCACGAAATTCGCCGCATCGGCCACGCCGATGACACCGAACACGCCGCATTCCTCGCGCAGCTTGTCGTCATCGAGGGGGTCGAACGGGTGACGGGGGAGGGCATCCATGCTGGGCGAATCTCCGGACAGCGTCGTCAGGGCTGACATAAGGCGTATCGTAGGCGGTGTCATCAAACGATCACAGAAGGGGGGCGTGTGGTCGCGGTGGACGGCCGCGCAGTGCCCCGATAGCCTGCGGCTGTGTCGGAAAAACAGGCGAGGGTACCATGCGTGCGATCATCTTCCTTGGCGGCCTGGCGATGGCGGCGGGGTTTTTCCTGACCTGGCTCGAAGCGCCCTTCGCCGGGCCCGAGGCCTCGCCCTTCATGATGCTGCGGGAGGGGATGATCTCGCTCGGGGCCGATACGCCCTGGCAGACTTGGGTCTTCGTCGGCGGGTTCGCCGCGGCGGGGCTTGCGGCGGTCGTTTCGGTCATGGGGCGCGGCTCGGGCCTTCTTGCGCTGCTGGCGGGCGCGTCGCCGCTCGTCGTGCTGGGCGACGCTGTGATCCGGGCGGAGGATCTGAGGCGCGACCTGGGCCTGCCTTTCCCGGTCGATTTCGGCGACATCACGCAAAGCTGGGAGCTGTTGCAGGATTTCATCCGGCTCGGCTTCTGGGCCTATTCGGGCGGTGCGGTGCTGCTTCTGGTCGCGGGGATGTCGGTGGTCTTCGGCCCGCGGCGCTGATCACTGGGGTGCGGCGCAGGTCGAGGTCAGCTGCTCGTAGCGCTGCAGGATCCAGCCCGGCGCGTCGTCGGGGATCTGTTCCTCGATCTGCCCCTGCAGATGCGCGAAGACTTGCGCCGAGCGGCTGTCGGAGACCATCGCCACCGGTTCGGACCCCACCACGCGATCATAGGCGATGAGCGCCACCACCACGAGAAGAACGCCGCGCGCCACACCGAAGAGGAAGCCGAGCCCTGCATCGACACCGCCGATGGCAGAGCGCTGCACGGCGGTGGAAAACAGCGGTGTGAAGAGCGAGATCACCACCAGCGCCACGGCGAAGACGCCCGCGAAGCTTGCCATGATGCCAAGCTCGCAGCTTTCGCCGATGAAATCGCCGAGGTAGGGGATTTCCCGGATCAGCGGCAGGGCGTTGGGCGCGAAGATGAAGGCGACGACCGCGGCCAGGATCCAGCCGCCGATCGACAGCGCCTCGCGCACGAAGCCGCGGGCATAGGCGAGGATCGCCGAGATGACGATCACGCCGGCCACGATGCCGTCGACGAGGGTGAAACCTTCCATGCGCCTGCCCTTACCCGTTTCTGCCCGCGCGCGCTATCCCGCGCCGAAGACCTCACCCACGAAAGCGGGAAGATCCGCCATCGCCTGCACCTTTACGCCACCGCCCGAGCCGATCTTGCAGCCGGCTGGCGCGATGGCGCTGGAAAAACCAAGTTTCGCGGCCTCTTTCAACCTGTTTTCCGCCTGGGACACCGGGCGGAGCGCTCCTGACAGCGACAGTTCCCCAAAGACCACACAGTCATGTGGCAGCGCCACGTCCTCGCGCGCGGACAGCAGGGCCGCGGCGACGGCAAGGTCCGCGGCGGGTTCCGAGATGCGGATGCCGCCCGCGATGTTGAGATAAACGTCGAGCCCCGCGAAGGAGATACCCGCGCGGGCCTCCAGCACGGCAAGGATCATGGACAGCCGCCCGCCATCCCAGCCCACCACCGCCCGGCGGGGCTGGCTCAGGGAGGAGGGCGCGACGAGCGCCTGGATTTCGACCAGAACGGGCCGCGTGCCCTCGATGCCTGCGAAGACCGTCGCGCCGGGGGCGGGCGTCTCGCGGTCCGACAGGAACAGGGCGGAGGGGTTGGAGACCTCGGCCAGACCCATGCCCGTCATCTCGAAGACGCCGATCTCGTCGGCGGGGCCGAAGCGGTTCTTCACGCTGCGCAGGATGCGGAACTGGTGGCCGCGCTCGCCCTCGAAATAAAGGACCGTGTCGACCATGTGCTCGACCACGCGGGGGCCCGCGATCTGGCCCTCCTTGGTGACATGGCCCACCAGCATGACCGAGACGCCGCGGCGCTTGGCGAAACTGGTCAGCTCATGGGCACTGGCGCGGACCTGGCTGACGGACCCCGGCGCGGCCTCGACGGTGTCGAGCCACATGGTCTGGACCGAGTCGATGATGGCGAGGTCGGGGGTTTCGGCCTCGAGCGTCGTCAGGATGTCGCGCAGGTTCGTCTCGGCGGCGAGCATCACCGCGCTGTCGGCAAGGCCAAGGCGCTGGGCGCGCATGCGCACCTGCGCCGTCGCCTCTTCGCCCGAGACATAGATCACCTTGGCGCCCGCGCGGGCGAAACTGGCGGCCGCTTGCAAAAGCAGCGTGGATTTGCCGATCCCCGGATCGCCGCCCACCAGCGTGGCGGATGCGGGCACGAGGCCGCCACCCAGCACCCGGTCGAATTCCGCGATGCCCGAGGTCTGGCGTGGGGGCGGCGTTTCCTCGGTGCGCAGGTCGGTCAGGCCGATCCGGCGGCCCTTGGCGGCGCCGAGCGCGGCCTTGCCGGGGCCCGCCGACAGCGGCGCCTCCTCGGTGATGGTGTTCCACTCGCCGCAGGCGTCGCAGCGGCCCGACCACTTCTTGTGAACGGCGCCGCAGGCGGAACAGACGAACTGGGTGACGGGCTTGGCCATGAGCCTTGGCTTAGCCCGGCGCGCGGCGAAGGGCCAGAGGGCTCAGAGCAGCCTGGTCTGCCACAGGATGGCGAGGCTGAGGCCCAGCGTCACGGCAAGGCGAAAGCCGATGCTGCGCCGATCGGCCTGCCGCATCTCGGCCAGCCCTCGGTGGAAGCCGTAGGCCAGCGCGCCCGCGATGATGAGCGCGGCCAAGGCGCCGTGGCCGGGCAGGGGCGTGACCTGCCCCGCGATCAGCAGCACGACGCCCGCCGCCGCGGGCGGGCCTGCACGGCGGGCAAGGTTCAGTGCCATGCCGCGCTTGCGGCCCTTGAGCCGCTCGCCCACCAGCCGCTGCACCCATGTCAGGCCCGACAGGGCCGCGTAGACGCCCAGAACGATGGCGGCGGGAAGGATGATCTGTTCCATGCCCCGGCCCTACCGCAGCGCGCCGCGCTTCGCCAGTTGCGCCGTGGCAATCGCGACTCCGAGCGAGGCCAGCACGCATCCGGTGAAGAGCCACAACCCCCATGCGGTCTCGACCCGCCCCAGGGAGAGGCCCTTGGCCAGCGTGATGTAGACGGCGATCAGGAAGATGTCGGCCATGGCAAGCTTACCCAGCACCTGCACCGCGGGCAGCAGCGTCAGTGGCGCCTTCGACAGGTGCACGAGCGCCAGCGCCACGGTCTTGACCATGGGCGCCACCAGCGCGAAGAGCGCGACGAGAAGGGCCAGCGCGACCTCGCCCCCGTCCCAAAGCGCCGCGAGGCCCGAGAGGACGGAAATCTCGTCCAGCCCGAAAAGCGGCAGAAGCCCCGCGCGCATCAAGGGCGCGGTCCAGGCCAGCGGAAAGAGGATCAGAAGCGCGAGGTTCAGCGCGGTGAGCAGGCGAAGCATGCGCCTATCTGGGGTGCGTCCAGGCCGGGGCGCAAGGCTCAGGACAGTTGCCGCCACCAGATCACCGCCGCGCCGATGGCGAAAGCCAACGCGATCCGCGTCAACTCGCGGCGCAGGGTGGTTTCTTCTCGGATCTCGTTCAGCGACATGTGCAGGCCAAAGGCGAGGCCCGCCGGGAACAGCACCGCGATGATCACCACGACCGAGGGCAGGCCGATCATCGCGCCTGCCAGCACGACGAGCAGCAGCGCGATCATCGCGGGCACGAGGTTCGCCACCAGGTCGAAGACATGGGTCACGCGGGCGCGGTGCTCGGCCCGGTGCAGGTGGCCTGCCCAGGCGAGGAAGGTCACCCCGGAGTAGCACCAGAGCAGCGTGGCAACGCCCTCGATCACGGCAAGGGGCGTCATGGCGGGCCACCGGGGCCGGGGATCGTCAGGCCGGGAAAGACCCGCGCGACCTCGCCCGCGTGGTCGGACATGGCGGCGTAGCTGGTGAAAAAGGCGATTGTGGAGAGGATCACAATCACGTCGACCCAGACCGGCCGCGCGCGCGCTGCAAGCGCGCCGACAAGCCAGAAGCACCCCGCACCAAGCCCACCCGCGAGGCCGGGGATGAGGGCCGGGCCCGCCTCGATGCCGAGGGCGAGGAGCGCGAGGACCGCAAGCCCCACGGTGCCGCTGGTCGCCGCAAGGACATGCAACGCGCGCCCGCGGGCGCGAAGGGCGGTGCGGACCACCCCGGCCAGCGTCATGCTGCCGATGAGCGAGAAGACCGAGGCGGTAAAGAGAAGCGGGAGCCAGGGCAGGAGGAAGTCGGTCATCCGCATCCCCGGTCAGAGCAGGAGCAGGGTTGCGAAACCCGCAAGACTCGCACCGACGCACAGGAGCACGGCGATATCCGTCACCCGCGGGCGCAGGCCGGTGCGCCGGGCGCTTCGGATGAAATCGAGGGCCATCCACGCGAAGAGAAACACCCAGGTGAACGACAGGATGCCGGTGTCCCGCAGGGTGTCGGGGATCGCCCTCGGCGCGAAGGTGGTGAACGCCGAGAGGAGCACCGCAAGACCCGCCGCAAGGGCAAGGCCCGCGTGGAGCGTGCGATGCTCGGCCCCGCGCCGAAGCTTAAGCACCGCGGTCAGCAGCACCAGAAGCGGCAGCAGGATCAGGCCGAGGTTGAGGACCGTGTTCGCGGCCAGCTGGGCCGGGCTCGCCTCGAAGGCGATGACATCGGCCATCAGGCTGTCGAACTGCGGATCGACCGGGGCGGGGGCGGCGTCGGGCTCCATCAGCGCACCGCCTCGATCGGGCCCTCGGCCGATCCGGTCACGAATTGCCGGAGGTAGGGGTCCTGGGCGGTGTCGATCTCGCCGACGGGGCCGTGCCAGCGGATCTTGCCCGCGTGCAGCATCGCGACCTTGTCGGCGATGGCGCGCACGGACCTCATGTCATGGGTGATGGTCACGGCAGTCGCGCCCATCTCGGTCACGATCTCGCGGATCAGGTCGTTTATGACGCCCGACATGATCGGGTCGAGGCCGGTCGTGGGTTCGTCGAAGAAGATGATCCCCGGCTCGGCGGCGATGGCGCGGGCAAGGCCCACGCGTTTCTGCATGCCGCCCGACAGCTCGGACGGGTAGAGGTCGGCCACGTCCGGCGTGAGGCCCACGCGGCGCAGCTTCTCGACGGCGATCTCGCGCGCCTCCGCCTTGGGGCGCTTTTGCGCACCTCGCATCAGGCGAAAGGCCACGTTTTGCCAGACGCTCATCGAATCGAAGAGGGCGCCGCCCTGGAAGAGCATCCCGAAACGGGCGAGGAAGGCGTCGCGGTCGCCGGTCGTCACGCTTTGCCCGTCCACCGTTATGGTCCCGCTATCGGGCGTCACGAGTCCGAGGATGCACTTGAGGCAAACCGATTTGCCGGTGCCCGAGCCGCCGATGATCACGCAGCTTTCGCCCTTCGCCACCTGCAGCGTCAGGCCGCGGAGGACCTGCTTGGCCCCGAAGGCCTTGTGGACATCGGTGAGCGCGATCATGCGGTGAAGAAGAGCTCCGTCAGCAGGTAGTTCGAGGCGAGAATCAGGATCGAGGCCGAGACGACGGCGTTTGTGGTGGCGCGCCCCACGCCTTGCGCGCCGCGACCGGAATTCATGCCGTGGTAGCAGCCCATGAGTGCCACGAGAAAGCCGAAGACCGCGCCCTTGATCAGGCCCGAGGTGACATCCCAGACCTCCAGGAAATCGGCGGTGTTCTGCAGATAGGCGGCCTCGTTGAAGCCCAGCCGCGTGGTCGAGACGAGATAGCCGCCGAAAATCCCGATGGCATCGCCCACGGCCACCAGCACGGGCAGGCTGAGCGTGGCGGCGAGGATGCGGGGAACCGTGAGGTATTTCAGAGGGTTGGTCGATAACGTGACAAGCGCGTCGATCTGTTCGGTGACCTTCATCGTGCCGATTTCCGCGGCGATGGCGGCGGCCACGCGGCCGGCGACCATGAGCCCGCCGAGGACCGGGCCAAGCTCGCGCACGATGCCGATGGCGACGATCTGGGGCACTACGGCCTCGGCGTTGAACCGCGAGCCGCCGGCGTAGATCTGCAGCGCCAGCGCTCCGCCCGTGAAGAGCGCCGTGAGGCCCACGACCGGCAGCGAAAGCCAGCCGATATGGAGAAGCTGCCAGAGCAGTTCGCGCGGGTAGAAGGGCGGGCGGACGACATGGCTGACGGCGCGGCCGGTGTAGATGGCGACACTGCCGGTCGAGGCGAGCAGCGACAGGGTGGAACGTCCGAGAATGGCGAGTGGCGCGAGGACGGGGCTCATCCGCCGATGTACCGGCGCTGGTAGCGGTTGCCGAGCGAGGTCAGGATCTCGTAGCCGATGGTGCCGGCGGCCTCCGCCAGCATGTCGACGGTCTGATGCGGGCCGAGGATGTCGAGATGCTCGGGCGTGCCCGGCAGGTCGGTGATGTCGACCGTCAGCAGGTCCATGGAGACGCGGCCGGCAAGGCGACAAACGCGTTCGTTGTCATGCAGTTGCGCGATGTCGCTCATCTGACGGATGAGCCCGTCCGCGTAACCTGCTGATACTGTTGCCACTCGTGCCGGTCGCTCCGCGATGAATCCACCGCCGTAGCCGACGAACTCCCCCACCGCGACGTCGCGGGTCTGGATCACCGGCAGCGAAAGCCGCACCACCGGCTGCGCCTCGGCATAGGGCAGCCCGCCATAAAGGCCGATGCCGGGGCGGGTGAGGTCGAACTGATAGTCGGGGCCCATGAGGATGCCCCCCGTCGCGGCGAAGCTGCGCGGGACTGTGACGCCTGCCGTCATCTCGGTGAACTGCTGGAGCTGGCGCGTGTTTTCGGCGCGGTCGGGTTCGTCCGCACAGGCGAGATGCGACATGACGAGGGTGAGGGGGCCTGCCTCCAGCTCGGCGCGCGTGGCGGCCCAGTCGGGGGCTTCCATGCCGAGCCGGTTCATGCCCGTGTCGAGCTGCACGCCATAGGGCGCATCGGGCAATGCCGCGCGGTGGCGGGCGGCCTGCTCGGGGCTGTTCAGCATGGGCGTCAGCGCGTGGTCGCGGATGAGGCTAGTGTCGCTTGCCATGTGGCCCGAGAAGACGTTGATCTCCGGGCCTTCGCCCAGGGCGCGGCGCAGCGTGGCACCCTCTTCGGCGGTGGCGACGAAGAAGCGCCGCGCGCCCTCGCGGGCGAGACGTGGCGCGACGCGCTCCACGCCGCAGCCATAGGCGTTGGCCTTGACCACGGCGCCGGTCTCGCCCTGCGAGAGGCGGTCAAGCGCGCGCCAGTTGGCGGCAACTGCGTCGAGGTCGATGGTGAGGATGCCGGTGCCCATGAGCTTGTGTCGCGCCGGTGGCCGCCGGGGTCAAGAGGGGGGCTCTGCCCCCCATGTCGCGTTCCGCGACTCCCCCCGGGATATTTCCGAAACGGAGAAGCGGGGCGCGGGGCGCGTTAACCTTAATTGAGTGTGAAGATCAGTAGCCCGGGTCCGCGCCCTGCTGCCAGGGTTTGACGAGATTGCCGAAGCGGGTGAAGCGGCCCTCGAAGCTGAGTTCAACCGTGCCGACGGGCCCGTGACGCTGCTTGCCGATGATCACCTCGGCCTTGCCGTGCAGCTGCTCCATGTCCTGCTGCCACTTGGTCATCGCCTCGAGGTTCTCCTCGCCCGGTTTCTCGCGTTCCTTGTAGTACTCGCCGCGGTAGACGAACATCACCACGTCGGCGTCCTGTTCGATCGAGCCGGATTCGCGCAGGTCGGAAAGCTGCGGGCGCTTGTCCTCGCGGCTTTCGACCTGGCGCGAGAGCTGCGACAGGGCGACGACGGGAATGTCCAGTTCCTTGGCGATGGCCTTGAGGCCTTGCGTGATCTCGGATATCTCGTTCACCCGGTTCTCCGATCGGCCCGAGCCGCGCAGAAGCTGCAGGTAGTCCACGATCAGCAGGTCGAGACCGTGTTTCGAGCGCTTCAGACGCCGCGCGCGCGCCGCGACCTGGCCGATGGGCAGGGCTGGCGTGTCGTCGATGTAGAGCGGGCATTTTTCCAGATCGCGGGCGGCGTGGAGGTAGCGTTCGAACTCCGCCTCGGTCAGGTCGCCCTTGCGGATCAGTTCCGAGGGGATTTCCGCGGCCTCGGACAGGATCCGCTGGGCAAGCTGGGCGGCCGACATCTCGAGGCTGAAAAAGCCGACGACACCGCCGTCGATGGTGCCTTCGCTTCCGTCCTCTTTCTGGCCGCGCTTCCATGTCTTGGCGACGTTGAAGGCGATGTTGGTCGCCAGCGAGGTCTTTCCCATCGAGGGACGGCCGGCCAGGATCAGGAGGTCGGACCGGTGCAGGCCGCCGAGCATCCGGTCCATGTCGGTCAGCCCGGTGGAGAGCCCCGCGAGCTTGCCGCCGCGGTTGTAGGCGGCGTTGGCCGTGTTCACGGCGTCATAGAGCGCCGAGAGGAAGGAGACGAAGCCGCGATTGGTGGTGCCGGTAGAGGCGAGGTCGAAAAGCTCGGTTTCGGCCTTCACGATCTGTTCGTCGGGGGCCACATCGTCGCGCATGGTGCGGGCGCGATCGGTGACGCGCTGGCCGAGCGCGATCAGTTCGCGGCGCACGGCGAGGTCGTGGATGAGCTGCGCGTAATCGCGTGCGGCCGAGGTGGCGATGGCCGCGAGTTGCAGGCGCAGGAGGTACTCGGCGCCGCCGAGGTCCTTGAGGCCGGGAATCTCGGAGACGAAATTCTTGAGCGTGGTGGCGTCGGTCGCGAGGCCCTTCACGATCCGGCTTTGCGCCATCGTGAAGATCTCGCGATGGACGGGGTCGTGGAAATGGTCGGGCTTCACCAGGTCGTCGATCCGGTCGAGCACGTCGTTCGAGGAGAGGATCGCGCCGAGCAGCTGTTGCTCGGCATCGACGTTATGGGGCAGCGGTTGCGTCTCGTTCGTGGATGGTGCGCCGTTCGTCGGCACCGGAACGTGCTCGTTCATCTCTTGCCCCCCGCATGTCGGTCCCTTCGTCCGCGTCCGCGAAGGGTGTGCCGACGGGTATAGCCTTTCGCTCTGCAGCAGCGTCAATCGCGGAAAGCTGTGAGTAAGCTGTGAGCGGTTTCGACCCCAAGATATGGGGCTTTCTTTACGTGACGCCGCCGTATCTGGGGCGAGTGTAACAGGGTTGTGTCGGATTCGCCACGTCGCAAGCGGGGGGCGCGAGGCCTGTGGCGTCAGACGAGGCCGCGATCCCTGCGCCAGGCCTCGGGGTCGGACAGGAATCGCTCCACCTCGGCCAGCGTCGCCTCGTCGAAATCGCCGCCGCGCCGGGCCTCGGCGATGACATCGGCCCAGGTGGTGAGGTAATGCAGCTTCAGCCCGTGCTCGGCCAGCCGCTCCTCGGTGCCGGGCATGACGCCGTAGAAGAAGACGACCGCCGTATGCCCGCATTCCGCCCCCGCGGCGCGGATCGCATCGACGAATTTCAGCTTCGATCCGCCATCGGTCGTCAGGTCTTCGACCAGCAGCACCCGGTCACCCTCGCGCATCTCGCCCTCGATCTGGGCTGTGCGGCCGTAGCCCTTGGGCTGTTTGCGCACGTAGGACATGGGCAGGCCCATCCGCTCGGCCACGAAAGCGGCAAAGGGAATGCCCGCGGTCTCGCCACCGGCGATGTTGTCGAAGGCCTCGAGGCCCGCGGCCTCCATCACGGTGCAGCACAGAAAATCCATCAGCGTGGCGCGCACGCGCGGATAGGAGATGATCTTGCGGCAGTCGATATAGGTCGGCGCCTGCTTGCCGGAGGCATGGGTGTAAAGCTGGTCGGTGTTGAAATGCACCGCGCCGATGTCGAGCAGCATCCGGGCCGAAAGGCGGGCCATGGTGGCGCGGTCAGGGTAGGCGGTGGGGATCATGGGCTGGCGTCCGGATGTGCATATTTGGGGAAAGATGAAGGCTCAGGCGACCACGTGCCAGTGCAGCGGGTGGCCCGGTTCGAAGAGGGTGACGGGGCCTTCGCCGGTCTCGATCCTGGCGGGGTAGGGCACGGGCGCGTCGCGTTTCTCGAGCGTGATCGTAGCGTCATTGGGGGCGAGCCCGTAGCGGGCGGGGCCGTGGAGCGAGGCGAAGCCCTCGAGCTGGTCCAGCGCGCCCTCCTCCTCGAAGACATGGGCGAGGCAGGACATGGTGTTCGTCGCCGAGAAGACCCCGGCGCAACCGCAGGCGCTTTCCTTGTTGGGGTCGGTGTGCGGCGCCGAATCCGTGCCAAGGAAGAAGCGCGGGTTGCCGGAGGTGGCGGCTTTGCGCAGCGCCTGTTGATGGGTGGAGCGCTTGGCGACCGGAAGGCAGTAGTAATGCGGCCGGATGCCGCCCACGAGGATGTGGTTGCGGTTGATCATCAGGTGATGCGTGGTGATCGTGCCCGCGATGTCGCCTTCAGCGCCCGCAACGTAGTCGATGCCGTGGCTGGTGGTGATGTGCTCGAGCGTCACTTTCAGCCCGGGGATGCGGCTCCGCAGCGGCTCCAGCACGGTCTCGAGAAACACCTGTTCGCGGTCGAAGATGTCGACCTCGGGCGTGGTGACCTCGCCGTGGATGCAGAGCGGCAGGCCGATCTCGGCCATCTTTTCCAGAACGCCGGTGACGCGGGTCAGGTCGCGCACGCCGGATGCCGAATTGGTGGTGGCGCCCGCGGGGTATAGCTTGACCGCGTGGATCAGCCCCGCGGCATGGGCAGCGGCGACATCGCCTGCGTCCGTCGCCTCGGTCAGGTAGAGCGTCATCAGCGGCTCGAACGCCATCCCATCGGGCAGGGCGGCCATGATGCGCGCGCGATAGGCCGCCGCGTCATCGCCGGTGACGACAGGGGGCACGAGATTGGGCATGATGATCGCGCGGGCGAAATGGCGCGCGGTTTCGGGCAGGACGCCCTCCAGCATGGCGCCGTCGCGCAGGTGGAGGTGCCAGTCGTCGGGGCGTCGGATCGTGAGGCTCTGGGTCATGGGCAAACCCGGTACAGGGTTCGGGCCTGCCCTGCAAAGGGCAAATCGGCGCTGGAGGGCGCGGCATGGAGGAGGAGAGGCGCTTTCACTGGCGGCCAGCGGCCTGGCGGGCCGAGCGCGCGGTGGTCCTGACCGGGGCGGGGTTTGCCGTCGACGGGCAGGCGGTTCTGCCCTGGGCCGAGGTCGAGTCGGTCGGCTTCGCGCTCGACCGGGCGCGGCGGGTCACCATGATGACCCTGCACCTGCGCGCGGGCGGGCAGGACCTGCGCCTGTCCGTGACCGGCGAGGGGCCGGAGGTCGCGCGCTACGTCGAGATGCTGCGCGCGTTCACGGGGGCCTTGGCCGCGGCGCGGCCCGATCTGACGATCACCATCGGGCATAAGGGCGGCGCGCGATGGGGCATGTTCCTGGTCGGCGCGGCCGGGGTACTGGCGGGCCTCGGGCTGGTCGGCATCGGCATCGCGCTGGGCCTCGGCGGCGACTGGGGCGAGGGGGTGGGCATGGGCTTTGTCGGCGCGGTGGCGGCGGTGACCTGCAGCGCGATCGCGCTGACGAACCTGCCCGGCGCGGCGCGGCCCGAAAGCCCGCTCGCCGAGTTCCACACCGGGCTGGGTCTGCCCGATTCTTGAGCAGTTGCAGCCGGCTGGCCCGCCGCCGTTGCCGCCGCGCTTGCCTTGCGGTCGCGCCGACGCCTAGGCTTTGCCCAACATGTTGGACGAGACGGCACCCCCGGCGCAGATGCAGCGCGTGGACGGCCGCGCCGGGGCCGTGATCGGGCCGGGCGGGCGGCTGAAGGGTTTGCACCAGCGCGGTGCCGCCAAGGCGATGCTGCCCCGGATGCATGGCCGCGCGCCGGAAATCGTGTTCCTCAACACCGCGGGCGGGCTGACGGCGGGCGACCGGCTGGTCTACGAGCTGGAGGTCGCGGGCGGGTCGGCGGCGGTTGGTACCACCCAGACTGCCGAGCGCGCCTATCTCAGCCGCGGCGGGGCTGCGCAGGTCGAGACGCGGCTGTCGGTCGGGCCCGGCGGGCGGCTGCATTGGCTGCCGCAGGAGATGATCCTCTTCGAGGGCGCGGCGCTTGACCGGCGCGTCCGCGTCGAGATGGCCGCGGATGCCGAGCTGGTGTTGCTGGAAACA
>CBFIFZ010000035.1:5468-17926 GCA_965661995.1 Roseicyclus sp. | reverse complement strand
CAGGCCGCGCGCGCCTCGGGGTCGGTATCCTGCATCGCCATCAGGGCGCGGCCGACGGGGTAGATCACCGGGATATGCCCGGCCCAGGCGCGGATGAAGGCCGCGAGCCGTGCCTCGCCCGTCGCGGCGGTGCGGCTCTCGGCCAGGCCCGCGTCGATATTCACCTGCGCGTCCAGGTGCTTGGTCGCCGCGATCAGCAACTCCGCCCGTGTCGGGAAATGCAGGTAGAGCGCCTGACGCGAGATGCCGGCCGCCTTGGCGATATCCGAGACGCGGGTTCTTTCGGGGCTGGCCGACGACAGCTGGTCGAGGGTGGCCTGAAGGATGCGGGCGCGGGTCTGATCGGTTTTTCTTGACATGCTGTAAAGTAACGCCTAGATGCCGACTCGTCAACTTGACATCATGTCAAATTATCAGATCGAAAGGACCTCGAAATGAATGTCATCGTCTTCGGAGCTACCGGAACCGTCGGCCGCCTCGCCGTCGAGCAGCTGCTCGGCGCAGGTCACTCCGTCACCGCCTTCGCCCGCCACCCCGAGCGGCTGGCGATCGACCATCCCGCGCTCGCCCGCGTCGCCGGCGACGCCCTGTCTGCCGCCGACGTGGCCGCTGCCATGCCCGGCCATGATGCCGCCGTGGTCGTGCTTGGGGCGGGCGCCTCGCGCCGATCGACCATCCGGTCGGAGGGTACGCTGAACGTCATCCGCGCGATGCAGGAGACCGGCATCCGCCGCCTCGTCGTGCAATCGACACTCGGGGCGCGCGACAGTTGGGGCACCCTGAACTTCTGGTGGAAACGGGTGATGTTCGGTGCGCTCCTGGCGCCGGTCTTCCGTGATCACGAGCTGCAAGAGCGGCTGGTGGAGGCCTCTGGCCTCGACTGGACGATCGTGCGGCCAGGGGCCTTCACCGATGCGCCGACTGCCCGCCCGCCGATGGAGGACGTGCCGAATTCCGCGCGCGGTCTCGACCTGAAGATCAACCGCACCGATCTGGCCGCGTTCCTTGCACGGATCGTGGACGAGGGCGCCTACCTGCGCCGCGCCGTCGGCCTGTCGAGCTGAGAGGGGGGTGCGAAATGACCTGGATCCTGCTCTTCTCCGCGATCCTGATGGCGCTTGTCGCGGGCGTCTTCTTGAGCTTCTCGGATTTCGTCATGCGGGGGCTGGCGATGGCCCCCGGAACGGCGGGTGCGGCGGGGATGGTTGGGCTCAACCGCACCGTCTACCGCTCGGTCTTCATGGTGCTTCTGATGGGCTTCGTGCCGACCTCGGCGGCGCTGGGCGCCATGGCGCTCTGGCAATTGCAGGGGGCCGCCCAGGCCTTCACGCTGGCGGGGGCGCTCGCCTATCTTGTGGGCGTCATGGCCGTCACGGGGCGCGGCAACGTGCCGATGAACCGGCGGCTCGATGCGCTTGCCGACAGCCCGGCGGACGTCGCCGCCTACTGGCCACGCTACTTGCGCGGCTGGACTGTCCTGAACCATCTCCGCGTGGCGGCATCCGCCACCGCAGCAATGTCCTGGGGAATTGCAGCGGGCCTTGCGTGATGCAGGCGCGCCCTCCCGGTCAGTCCGCGAAGACCTCGGCGAAGACGTGGCGTACGATGTCGTCGCGCGCGATGCCGCGCTTGGCGAGTTCCGCATCGCTCAGCGCCTGCAGGCGGCGGACGCGGTCATAGCGGGCCTGCGCGCTCGAGCTGAACGCGACCGCCTGGGCGAGCGCGCTGAAGAACTGCGCCACCGGCGCAGCAAGGCGAAGCGGGCGGCTGGGGGCGTGAAGGGTCTGGGTTGCCATGGGACACCTCTTGTCTCGGCTCGTATTCCTGTTGACCGTCAAAATAGGGCCAACGGCACCGCCGGGTTAGAGGTGATGCTGCAATGCAGCATTGCGCTGCGCGCATATATTGAGCGCAGCGCCGGAAGGGTCAGGCGGCCCTGTCGAGGCCGAAGGCGTCGTGCAGCGCCTGCACGGCCAGTTCGAGGTATTTCCGGTCGACCAGGACCGAGACCTTGATCTCCGACGTGGTGATGACCTTGATGTTGATGCCCTCGTCTCGCAGCGTCTGGAACATCTTGGCCGCCACGCCCGCATGGCTGCGCATCCCGATGCCCACGATCGAGACCTTGCAGACATCGGTGTCGGCCACCAGGCCCGCGAAATCGATCAGCCCCTCCGCCTTGGCCTCGGCCATCGCCTTCTCGGCGCGCTTCACCTCGTTCACCGGGCAGGAGAAGGTCATGTCGGTCGTGCCGCCATCCGAGATGTTCTGCACGATCATGTCGACATTCACGCCCGCCTCGGCGAGCGGCCCGAAGATGGCCGCGGCGATGCCGGGGCGGTCCTCGACGCCCTGCAGCGTCATCTTGGCCTCGTCGCGGGAGAAGGCCACACCGGCCACCACGTTGCTTTCCACGATATCCTCCTCGGCGCAGACCAGCGTCCCCGCCTCATCCGACATTTCCTCGAAGCTCGACAGCACGCGCAGCTTCACGTTGTAACGCATCGCCAGCTCGACGGAGCGGGTCTGCAGCACCTTGGCGCCAAGCGAGGCCAGCTCCAGCATCTCCTCGAAGGCGATCCGGTCGAGCTTGCGCGCCTTCGACGTGATCCGCGGGTCGGTGGTGTAGACCCCGTCCACGTCGGTGTAGATGTCGCAGCGCTCCGCGTCGAACGCCGCGGCAAAGGCCACGGCGGTGGTGTCCGAGCCGCCGCGGCCCAGCGTGGTGATCCGCCCCTCCGGGCTGATGCCCTGGAAGCCCGCGACCACGGCGACCTTCATGCCTTCCCCGAATTTCTTCAGGATGTTCGCGGGCGGGATTTCCTCGATCCGGGCCGCGGCATGGGCCGAGCTGGTGATGAGCGGCACCTGCCAGCCCTGCCAGCTGCGCGCGGGCACGTCCATTTCCTGCAGCGTCAGCGCCATGAGGCCCGCGGTCACGTTCTCGCCCGAGCTGACGACGGCGTCGTATTCGCGCGCGTCGTAGAGCGGCGAGGTCTCCTCGACGAAGCCCACCAGCTTGTTGGTCTCGCCCGCCATGGCCGAGACGATGACGATCACGTCATAGCCGTTCGCAACTTCGCGCCCCACGCGCTTGGCGGCGCGCCGGATACGGTCGAGCGTGGCGACGGAGGTGCCGCCGAATTTCATCACCAGAATGGGCATGGCCCGTCCCCTTGCCAGTCGCCGCGCCTCTTACGGCGGCAGGGGACGACCCGCAAGTGGCCGGTTGCCGCGGCGCACCGGTTCAAAGGCCATCACCTTTCTCCAAATATGCAATCGACCTGCCCGCCACGCGTGCAACGTCCGTCGTGGACACTGGCCATGACACCTTCGCCCCGGCGGGCGCGCGCCCGCCGCCGGGTCGGCGCGCCGAAGGCGCGGCGAAATCCGGTCAGAAGGCGTGCGGCCGGCCGTCCCAGGTCTCGAAACATCCAGTGCGCTCCAGGTCGAGCGCCTCGAAGCGCGCGACCAGCCCGGCGACAGCCTCCTCCGTGCCGAGCTCCGCCGTACCGCCGCCCATGTCGGTCCTGACCCAGCCGGGGTGATAGATGCCCAACGCGATCCCCCGCGGTGCCAGGTCGGTCGCGAGATTCCGGCCGAGGTTCACCGCCGCCGCCTTCGACGCGCGGTAGATGTAGCTGCCGCCCCTGTTCCGGGTCGATGACCCCATCTGGCTCGCCACGATGGCGACCTTCGGCGCGGCACTGCGCGCGAGGTTCGGCAGAAGCGCCTGCACCGTGAGGAAAACGCCCGTGACGTTGACGGCAAAGGTCTTTTCCCAAAGCTCCGGCGCATAGCCGTCCTCGAGGCTCTCACCCTTGTCGAGATAGACGCCGGCGTTGCAGATCAGGAGGTCGACGGCCCGGTCGCCCATCTTGTCGGCCAGCACCCGGATCGACATCGGGTCGGTCACGTCGAGCCGCGCCGTGCCGGTCGCGTCCCGCGCCGTCGCGGTCACATCCGCACCTTGCGCCACATAGGCCGCCGCCAGCCCGGCGCCGATGCCGCGGTTCGCGCCAGTGATCAGAACATGCATGGCCGTTTCCCCCTGTCTTTCGTCCCCCGAGGGGTAGCCGCCCCCGCAGGGATTGCAAGCGCGCGCGGCGCGGGCCACGCTGCAATTCCGGAAGGAGACCCCAGATGCAGTTCACCCTCGACGAGCTTCGGGCAGCCCATGCGCTGGTCACGCGGCACATGGCCCCGACACCGCAATACGCCTGGCCACAGCTCGCCGCGCGCACGGGCGCCGAGGTCTGGGTCAAGCACGAGAACCACAGCGCGACGGGCGCCTTCAAGCTGCGCGGCGCGATCACCTTCATCGACTGGGTGACGCATGCGCACCCGCAGGCGCGCGGCATCTGCACGGCGACGCGGGGCAACCACGGGCAAGGACAGGCGCGGCAGGCGGTGGCGGCGGGCCTGACGGCCAAGGTCTACGTGCCGCGGGGCAACTCGGTCGAGAAGAACGCGGCGATGCGGGCCTTCGGGGCAGAGCTGATCGAGTTCGGTGATGACTTCGACACTGCCCGCGAAGAGGCATATCGCGTGGCCGAGGCCGAGGGGTTGATCGTCGTCCCGCCCTTCCACACCGAGCTGGTGCGCGGTGTCGCGACCTACGGTCTGGAACTGCTGACGGCGGTGCCCGATCTCGACACGGTCTACGTGCCGATCGGCTGCGGCTCGGGCATCTGCGGCACGATCCTCGCCCGCGACGCGCTGGGGCTGAAGACGAAGATCGTGGGCGTGGTGAGCGAAAATGCGCAGACCGCGAAGCTCTCGGCCGAGGCCGGGCGGCCGATCGAGACCGAGAGCGCGCGCACCTTTGCCGACGGCATGGCGGTGCGGGTGCCCGTGGCCGAGGCGCTCGCGATCTACGGGCCGGGGGCGGAGCGGATCGTGGCGGTTTCGGACGAGGAGGTCGCCGAGGCGATCCGCATCTACTACCGCGACATCCACAATCTCGCCGAGGGGGCGGGCGCGGCGCCGCTTGCTGCCCTGATGCAGGAGCGGGACAGGATGGTCGGCAAGAAGGTCGGGGTGATCCTCTGTGGCGGCAACATTGACACCGACTGGTTTCTCACGGTGATGTCGGGCGGTGTCCCCGAGGTCTGAGCCCCGGGCGCGATTTTTGAAAAAATCGCGGGGAAGGGGGCGCGCCGCTTGCGCGGCGCGGTTGCGAATTTTCGTACGAAAATTCGGGGGGGCTCTGCCCCCGTCGCGTTCCGCGTCTCCCCCGGAGTTGTATCGGCCAAGATGAAGGATCAGCCGGAGAGGTGGCGTGCGGCCTCTTTCGTGGCAAAGGGTTTGAGGGTCTCGCCATGGGCAGCAAGCCAGCCCCGGACCGTGTCGGGGTCGCGTTTCGACAGCTCGCGCAGCCACCAGGCCACGGCTTTCTGGATGAACCATGCGCGGTCGGGGGCGAGGGTCTCGCACCAGCCGAGAATGCGCCTGCGGGCCGCGGCCTCGGTGGGCGAGGGATGGCGCGACTTCGTGAAGGGCAGAGCGAAGACGAGCGCCGCGCGGCGGGTCCACATTTGATCGCTGGTGATCCAGCCCTCGATCTGGTCGAGGCGCGTCGGCTCCTGAAGCAGGCGTTTCGCCCCGCCCTGCGCCACGGCGTCGGCGATGGCCCAGCTGTCGAACTCGGGCACGAAGCCCGCGATGCAGTCCCAGGCCGCCGTGTCGTTGGGCTTGATGCGGGCCTGCAGGAAGAGTTTTCCGGCTGCAAGCCGCGCCTCGAAGATGTCGCTCGCCCAAAGTCCGCGGGCCAGAGTCACGAGATCATGCAGGTCGTGGGCCTTGCGCCACTCCGCGGCAAGCTCGCCCGTGACCGCGTTCGACAGGCCCAGCACCTCGCGCGTCTGCTTGTGATAGGCGCGCATGCCCTCGGCCCGGGCCGGATCGGCATGGGCGCGGAGCGCCGCGATGGCCTCGTCCGGCGTCATCGCGGCCGCGCGATCTGCCAGTCGAGATGCGCCTTGACCGTCGGCCAGTCGGCCGCCGTCACGGAATAGACCGCCGTGTCGCGGATCGTGCCGTTGGGCTGGCGCATATGCGCGCGCAGGATGCCGTCGAGCTGCGCGCCGAGCCGTTCGATGGCGCGGCGCGACTGGAGGTTCAGGCGGTGGGTTCGGAATTCGACCGCCAGACAGCCCCAGGCCTCGAAGGCGTGACCCAGCATGAGGCGCTTGGCCTCGGTGTTGATCGGCCCGCGCTGGGCCGAGGGGGCGATCCAGGTGGAACCGATCTCGACCCGCGGCTGGGCGTGGTCGATGTTCATGTAGGTCGTCATGCCGACCGGGCGGCCCGCGGCATCCAGCGTCGCGAAGGGGATCATCGCGCCGACGTCACGCAGCCGAAGGCGGCGGTCGATCTCGGCAACCATGCCCTTGGGGGAGGGGACGGTGGTGTACCAGAGCTTGTGCAGATCGCCCTCGGCGCTCGCGTCCGACAGGGCCGCGGCATGGTCGTGGGAGAGGGGCACGAGGGCGACATGCCGACCCTTCAGCGACAGGTCCGGCGGGCCGAGGCGGCTCATTCCACCGTCACCGATTTCGCAAGGTTGCGGGGCTGGTCCACGTCGGTCCCCTTGTGGAGCGCCGTGTGGTAGGCGATCAGCTGCGCGGGCACCGCGTAGAGAAGCGGCGCGAAGACCGGATCGACCGTGGGCATCACCAGCGTCTGCCAGACGCCGTCGCCCGCGGCCTCGGCGCCCTCGGCATCGGTCACGAGCCAGACCCGTCCCTCGCGGGCCATGACCTCCTGCATGTTCGACACGGTCTTGTCGAAGAGCGCATCGCGGGGCGCGAGGACGATGACCGGCACTGTCTTGTCCACCAGTGCGATGGGCCCGTGCTTCAGCTCGCCCGAGGCATAGCCCTCGGCGTGGATATAACTGATTTCCTTGAGCTTCAGCGCGCCTTCAAGCGCCATCGGGAACATCGCGCCGCGCCCGAGAAACAGCACCGAGCGTGCCTCGGCGAGCCGCCGCGTCCGCTTCTCGATCTTCGGTTCCAGAGCGAGCGCCTGGTTGATGAGCCCCGGCAGGGCGGCCAGCGTGGAAAGAAGCTCTGCTTCGCGGGCGGCGTCGATCCGCCCGCGCTGGCGGGCGGCCATGATCGCGAGATGGGCCAGAACGCCCAGCTGGTTCATGAAGGCCTTGGTGGAGGCCACGCCCACCTCGACACCGGCGAGGATCGGCAGGGCGAGGTCGCTTTCCCGCGCGATGGAACTTTCGGCGACATTCACCACCGAGACGATCCGCTTGGCCTTGTCGCGGGCGTAGCGCAGCGCCGCAAGCGTATCGGCGGTTTCACCCGACTGGCTGACGAACAGGGCGGTCGACCGGTCCGAAACGGGCGGCTCGCGGTAGCGGAACTCGCTCGCGATATCGACGTCGCAGGGCAGGCCCGCGATCTGCTCGAACCAGTATTTCGCGACATGGCAGGCGTAATGCGCCGTGCCGCAGGCCACGAGGATCAGCCGGTCGGTGGCGGCGAAATCGAGGTTGCCCTCGCGGATCGAGACGGCCTTGCCGTTCGAGTAATGCCGCAGGCAATCGGCCAGAACGGTGGGCTGCTCGAAGATCTCCTTGGCCATGAAATGCCGGTGCCCGGCCTTGTCCACGGCGGTCGCCTCTGCGCTGATGATGCGCGCCTCGCGGTTGGCGAGATTGCCCGCCGCATCGCGGACCTCGACACCCGCGCGGGTGACGAAGGCGATATCGCCTTCGTCCAGGTAGGTGATCTTGTGGGTGAGAGGTGCCAGCGCGATGGCGTCGGAGCCGACGAACATCTCGCCCTCGCCATGCCCGATGGCCAGCGGCGAGCCGCGACGCGCGGCGACGATCAGGTCCTCCTCGCCGTCGAATAGGAAAGCCAGCGCGAAAGCCCCCTCGAGGCGCTTCACCGTCTCGGTCGCAGCACCTTGCGGCGTCAGCCCCTCGTCGAGGAAATGCTCGCAAAGCTTCGCTATGGTTTCGGTGTCCGTCTCGCTCTCGAAAGGCCGGTCGGACAATTCGGAGCGCAGCTCGCGGTAATTCTCGATGATCCCGTTATGCACGACCGCCACGCGGCCCGCGCGATGGGGGTGGGCGTTCGCCTCGGACGGGCCGCCATGGGTGGCCCAGCGGGTATGCCCGATCCCGGCCTTGCCCGGCAGCGGCTCGTGCACCAGCCGGTCGGACAGGTTGTAGAGCTTGCCCACCGCGCGGCGGCGGTCGAGGTGACCATCCTGCAACGTGGCGATGCCCGCGCTGTCATAGCCGCGGTATTCCAGCCGCTTCAGCGCCTCGAGGATGAGGGGGGCGACCTCGTGACTGCCCAGAATTCCGACGATCCCGCACATGGGCTTACCCTTTCCTGCCTGCCTTGATCGCGCGCAGCCGCTCCATCAGCCGCAACGCCAGACCGGGCTTGTTCACCTGTTTCGCGCGGCCGAGCGCCAGCGCGCCCTCGGGTACGTCCTCGGTTATGACCGAGCCCGAGGCCGTCATCGCCCGATCGCCCACCGTGACCGGGGCGACCAGCATCGTGTCCGACCCGATGAAGGCCCCGCGGCCCACGACCGTGCGGTGCTTCATGACGCCGT
This sequence comes from Roseicyclus sp., assembly GCA_965661995.1. Lineage (GTDB taxonomy): Bacteria > Pseudomonadota > Alphaproteobacteria > Rhodobacterales > Rhodobacteraceae > Roseicyclus. The sequence goes on along the minus strand of CBFIFZ010000035.1, from coordinate 9,334 downwards.
CGTAGTTGCAGGTGACGGTGCCCGCGCCCACGTTCGTGCCCTCGCCGATCTCGGCGTCGCCGATGTAGCTGAGGTGGTTCACCTTGGCACCTTCGCCGATCTCGGAGGATTTCACCTCGACGAAATTGCCGACGCGCGCGTCATTGCCGATCTCGGCGCCGGGGCGCAGGCGCGCATAGGGGCCGATGACGGCGCCCGCGCTGACGTGACAGCCCTCGAGATGGCTGAACGCGCGGATGCGCGCCCCGCTTTCGACGGTCACCTCGGGGCCGAAGACGACATGCGGCTCGATCTCGGCGTCGCGGCCGACCCATGTGTCGAGCGCGAAGAAGACCGTTTCGGGGGCCTGCATGGCGACGCCCGTCTCGATCATTTCGGCGCGTTTCATGGTTTGAAAGGCGATCTCTGCCGCGCCCAGTTCGGCGCGCGAGTTGATGCCGAGCGTCTCGGCCTCGTCACACAGGATCGCCGTGGCCGTAAGCCCCTCGGCCTGCGCCAGCGCCGGCAGGTCGGTGAGGTAATATTCCCCCGCCGCGTTGTCGTTGCCAACGGCGCGCAGCAGCCGCAACATCGTGGCGGCATCCGCCGCGAGAAGGCCGGAGTTACAGGTTTTCACCGCCAGCTCCCCGGGCGTGGCATCCTTGGCCTCGACGATCCGCTCCAGCCGGTCGCCCTTCAGGATCAACCGCCCGTAGCGGCCCGGATCGGCAGCCTCGAAGCCGAGGACGACGATGTCATGCGCGGCCCGCGCCGACTGCATGGCGGTCAGTGTCTCGGGCGAAACGAAGGGTGTGTCGGCATAGAGGACGAGGGCATCGCCCTCGAACCCCTCGAGCGCCTCGGCGGCCTGCAAGACGGCATGGCCGGTGCCCAGCTGCTCGGTCTGCCGCACGCAGACGGCCCAGGGCGCAAGATCGGCGACTGCCGCCTCGACCGCCTCGGCCCCGTGGCCGGTGACCACCACGACACGCGCGGGCCCGAGTGCCGCGCCTGCGGCCAGCGCATGCGCGATCAGCGGCACGCCGCCCAGCTTGTGCAGGGGTTTCGGCAGGTCGGAATTCATCCGAGTGCCTTGTCCCGCGGCCAGCACGACCAGGGCGATGGGGCGGGGGGTGCCTGTGTCTGCCATCTTCGCCTGCTTTCCCTCGTTTTGTGGCCGTTTTAACCCAGGTGACCGCCCGCGCAAGCGCGCGCGCCTTCACTTTGCCCAACGGCCTGTTACAGGGGTCGGCGGAAGCCCGCCACCCGGAGGCGACGATGCGCTGCGTGATTTTCGACCTCGATGGGACCCTCGCCGATACGGCAGGCGACCTGATCTGTGCCGCCAATGCCACGCTCGCGGTGCTGGGCCACGCCCCGCAACTGGTGATAGGCGCGGATGACGCCACCGCCTTTCGCGGCGGGCGCGCGATGTTGCGGCTGGCCGCCGAGCGGCTTGCGCTGGCCGATGCGGAGGCGATGGTCGAGGCGGGATACCCCGTGCTGCTCGAGGCCTATGGCGCGGCGATCGACACCCACACGCGGCTCTATCCCGGCGCGATGGAGGCGGTTTATCGCCTTAAAGCCAATGGCATCGCCGTGGGCATCTGCACCAACAAGCCCGCCGGGCTGGCCGAGACGCTGCTGACGCGGCTTGGTATCCGGGGCGAGTTCGCCTCGATGATCGGGGCCGACACGCTGCTCGTGCGCAAGCCCGATCCCGCGCCGCTCATCGCCGCGGTCGAACAGGCGGGCGGGTCCGTGGACCGCTCGATCCTGATCGGCGACACGGTGACCGACCGCGAGACGGCGCGCGCCGCCGGGCGTCCCTGCGCGCTGGTCACCTTCGGGCCGACGGGACGGGCCGTGGCCGAGCTCGCCCCCGAGGCGCTGATCGACCATTACGACGGGCTGGACGCCATCGTCGACCGGCTGATCCCCTGACAGGGCATTGACGAAGCGGCAGCGCCCGCCAATTCTCGGCGCATGGAAAAACCCGTTTTCACCGGCAAGTTCACCCAGCAGGAACCGATCCCCGAAGCAGCGATCGAGGCCGCGGTCGCCGTCATGCGCTCGGGCCGCCTGCATCGCTACAACCTGATCGGCGACGAAGAGGGCGAGGTTTCCGCGCTTGAACGCGAATTCGCCGACTTCACCGGCGCGCGCTACGCGCTGGCGGTCGCCTCGGGCGGCTATGCCATGGGCTGCGCCCTGCGCGCGCTCGGCGTGGGCCACGGCGACAAGGTCCTGTCGAACGGCTTCACGCTTGCGCCGGTGCCCGGCGCCATCGCCAGCGTCGGGGCCGAGCCCGTCTTCGTCGAGACGACCGAGGCGCTGACCATCGACATCGACGATCTTGCCGCCAAGGCCGAGGCGTCAGGCGCGAAGGTTCTGCTTCTCAGCCACATGCGCGGGCATATCTGCGACATGGAGCGGCTGGTGGTGGTGGCCGAGACCCACGGCCTGCAGGTGGTCGAAGATTGCGCCCACACGATGGGCGCGGCCTGGAAGGGCGTGCCCTCGGGGCGGCACGGGGTGATCGGCTGCTACTCGACGCAGACCTACAAGCACATGAATTCCGGCGAAGGCGGGTTCCTCGTGTCCGATGATCCCGACGTCATGGCCCGAGCGGTCATGTTATCGGGTTCCTACATGCTTTTCGGCCGTCACTCTGTGGGTCCCTCTGTGGATAGGTTCGAAAATGTAAAGTACGAGACACCCAATGTCTCTGGCCGGATGGACCATCTGAGGGCCGCGATCCTGCGTCCGCAGTTGGCGGACCTTCCCGCGCAGATCGCGCGGTGGAACGCGCTTTACCGGACGGTGGAGGAGGGTCTGCGCAACACCCCCGGCCTCAAGGTGATCGAACGCCCGCCACAGGAAAGCATCGTCGGCTCGTCGATCCAGTTTCTTCTGCCGGGCTGGTCGCCCGAGGCGGTGCGCGCGCTGCTCGCCGCCTGCGCGGCGAGAGGGGTGGAGCTGAAATGGTTCGGTGCGGCTGAACCCGTCGCCTTCACCTCGCGCTACGACAGCTGGCGCTACGCGCCGGCGCAGCGGCTGCCGAAGACGGACGCGATCCTCGCGGGGTTGATCGACATGCGCCTTCCGCTGACCTTCTCGGAGGCCGACGCGCGGCTGATCTCGACCATCATCCGCGACGAGGTCATGGGCGCACAGGCGCAGGCCGCGGAGTAGGGCGGCGTTTTCCCCGAGGAAAACGCGCGGGAAAACTCGAGTTTTCCCAACCGGAAAACTGCAGTTTTCCGCCCCCCTCAGACCAGGCGCGAGTTTTCCTTCGCGGCGCGCACGAAGTCGCGGAACAGCGGGTGCGGCGCAAAGGGTTTCGACTTCAGCTCGGGGTGGAACTGCACACCGATAAACCACGGATGCCCCTCGACCTCGACGATCTCGGGCAGGCGCCCGTCGGGCGACATGCCGGAGAAGCACAGGCCCTTGGCCTCCAGCGCCTCGCGGTACTTGATGTCCACCTCGTAGCGGTGGCGATGCCGCTCCTCGATCGAGGTCGTGCCGTAGACCTCGGCCACCCTCGACCCGTCCTTCAGCACCGCGTCATAGGCGCCAAGCCGCATGGTGCCGCCCTTGTCGTCGCTGACCTTGCGCTTGACCTTGGCGTTGCCCTGCACCCATTCCTTCAGGTGATAGACCACGGGCGTGAAACGCTTTTTCCCCGACTCGTGGTCAAACTCCTCTGACCCGGCATCGCCCAGGTCGGCCAGGTTCCGCGCCGCCTCGATCACCGCCATCTGCATGCCGAGGCATATGCCGAGGTAGGGCACGTTCCGCGTCCGCGCGAACTCGGCGGCCTTGATCTTGCCCTCGGTCCCGCGCTCGCCAAAGCCGCCGGGCACGAGGATGGCGTCGAACCC
>CBFIFZ010000035.1:0-5369 GCA_965661995.1 Roseicyclus sp. | reverse complement strand
TTCGAGCCATGGGGCCGGGTCCTCGCGTTCGAAGATCTCGGCGTCGATCCACTCGGCCTTGACCTTCACCCGGTTGGCCATTCCGCCATGGGTCAGCGCCTCGGCGATGGATTTGTAGGCGTCTTCCAGCTGCGTGTACTTGCCCACGATAGCAACGCGCACCTCGCCCTCGGGGTTGTTGATGCGGTCGGCCACGTCTTCCCAGATGGTCAGGTCGGGCTTGGGTGCCGGGCTGATCTGGAATGCGTCGAGAACGGCCTGGTCCAGCCCCTCGCGGTGATAGGCCAAGGGCGCCTCGTAGATCGACGCAAGATCCTGCGCCGCGATCACGGCGTCGGGCCGCACGTTGCAGAAAAGCGCCAGCTTCTCACGCTCCTTCGCGGGGATCGGCCCCTCGGAGCGGCAGACGAGGATATCGGGCGCGATGCCGATCGAGCGCAGTTCCTTCACCGAATGCTGCGTGGGCTTCGTCTTCAGCTCTCCGCTGGCCTTGATATAGGGCAACAGCGTCAAGTGCATGAAGATGCACTGGCCGCGCGGCTTGTCCTGGCTGAACTGGCGGATCGCCTCGAAGAAGGGCAGCCCCTCGATGTCGCCGACGGTGCCGCCGATCTCGCAGAGCATGAAGTCGACCTCATCCTCGCCGATCGAGATGAAATCCTTGATCTCGTTGGTGACGTGGGGAATCACCTGGATGGTCTTGCCGAGGTAGTCGCCGCGCCGCTCCTTCTCGAGCACGTTGGAGTAGATCCGGCCCGACGAGACCGAGTCGGTCATCCGCGCCGCCACGCCCGTGAAGCGCTCGTAATGCCCGAGGTCGAGGTCGGTTTCCGCCCCGTCATCGGTGACGAAGACCTCGCCATGCTCGAAAGGCGACATCGTTCCGGGGTCTACGTTCAGGTAGGGGTCGAGCTTGCGCAGCCGGACAGTAAAACCCCGCGCCTGCAGAAGCGCGCCGAGGGCGGCCGAGGCCAGACCCTTGCCAAGCGACGAGACCACACCGCCGGTGATGAAAATGAAACGCGCCATGGCTGCCTGATCTCCCGTGCCGGGTGCGCCGCCCTGATCGCGGCTGTCGCCCTATCCCTCTGTCACGGGATTTGAGAATAACCGGATTCGCCCCGCCGCTGCAAGGCGATCCGCTACATGATGTTGGGTAGAAGGGCGAAAAACCCTATATCTACGGCTGTTTTGCCTCAGTCCGCGCGCGGCGGCAGGGCCGGGGCATCGCCCGAGATCGGCGGCAAGAGATCCGATGCCGGCGGCAGGGCCGGCGCGTCGGCAGGTGCCTCGTCGGTGACGGCGCCGGTGCCGATCCGGTCCAGCACCGAGGACCCAGCCGAGTTCTGCGCCGCGATGATCGTCAGTGTGATCGAGGTGGCGAGAAAGGCGATGGCGAAAGCCCAAGTCAGTTTGCCCAGTGCCGTCGCGGCCTGCCGCCCGGTCATCACGCCGCCGCCGCCGCCCATGCCCAGGCCACCGCCCTCGGAGCGCTGAAGCAGCACCACACCGATCAGGCAGATGGCGAGGATCAGATGGACGACAAGAATGACGTTTTCCATTGGGCGGGGTCCCTTTTCGAGGCCGGGCTCGGATTTGCGCCTACTTATGAGATGCGGCATGCCGCCGCAAGACCAACTGGCACAACCATAACGCGAGCATGTGCAGGGTGCGCAAGAGGGATGTTGCAGTTGGATGTAATTTACCGGTCTGCACACCGATGTATGCCGTTCTTCGCTTGGGTCCGCCTCTTGTCCGGGCATGCGGCGGCATGTCGCACAATGATCGCTCCTCGGCGAGACTCCGCTTTCAACCGCAGCCTGCGCCCGCTATAGCCGCCGCGGGCTGCAAATCGGAGGATCCGCCATGGCCAATGTCGTCGTCGTCGGCGCCCAGTGGGGCGACGAAGGAAAAGGCAAGATCGTCGACTGGCTGAGCGAGCGCGCTGATGTGATCGCGCGCTTCCAGGGTGGCCACAACGCAGGTCACACGCTGGTGATCGACGGGGCGGTCTACAAGCTTCACGCCTTGCCCTCGGGCGTGGTGCGTGGCGGCAAGCTCTCCGTGATCGGCAACGGCGTCGTGCTCGACCCCTGGCACCTGCTGGGCGAGATCGAGACGATCCGCGGCCAGGGGGTGGAGATCACGCCCGAGACGCTGATGATCGCCGAGAACACGCCGCTGATCCTGCCGATCCACGGCGAGCTCGACCGCGCCCGCGAAGAGGCCGCCAGCCCCGGCGCCAAGATCGGCACCACTGGGCGCGGCATCGGTCCGGCCTACGAGGACAAGGTCGGACGCCGCTCCGTCCGCGTGGCCGACCTTGCGGATGACGCGACGCTCGAGGCGCGGGTGGACCGTGCGCTCACCCACCACAACGCGCTGCGCAAGGGCCTCGGCATCGCCGAGGTCGACCGCGCGGCCCTGATTGCGAAATTGAAAGAGATCGCGCCGCAGATCCTGCAATACTCAGGCCCGGTCTGGAAGGTGATGACCGAAAAGCGCAAGGCCGGCAAACGGATCCTCTTCGAAGGCGCGCAGGGCGCGCTTCTGGATATCGATTTCGGCACCTATCCTTTCGTCACCTCCTCCAACGTGATCGCGGGGCAGGCGGCGACGGGCGTGGGCATCGGGCCGGGCGCCATCGACTACGTGCTGGGCATCGTGAAGGCCTACACCACCCGCGTGGGCGAGGGGCCTTTCCCGACCGAGTTGCATGATGACGACGGCCAGCGGCTGGGCGAGCGGGGCCATGAGTTCGGCACGACCACGGGTCGCAAGCGCCGCTGCGGCTGGTTCGACGCCTGCCTCGTGCGGCAGACCTGCGCCACATCGGGCGTGAACGGTATCGCGCTGACCAAGCTCGACGTGCTCGACGGGTTCGAGACGCTGAAGATCTGCGTGGGCTACGACCTCGATGGGCAGCGCCTCGACTACCTGCCGACCGCGGCGGATCAACAGGCGCGCTGCACGCCGATCTACGAGGAAATGCCGGGCTGGTCCGCCTCGACCGAGGGCGCGCGCAGCTGGGCCGACCTGCCCGGCGAGGCGGTGAAATACGTCCGCCGCATCGAGGAGTTGATCGAGTGCCCGGTGGCCCTACTCTCCACCTCGCCCGAGCGGGACGACACGATCCTCGTGACCGACCCGTTCGCCGACTGATACCGGACGAACCCCGAAAGGGACTGCCATGGCGCTCAGCTACAAGACCCGGCGGCGGCTGTCGCTGGTCATCCTCGTCTTCGGCCTGCCGGCCTATATCGCGCTTGCGTGGTGGATCATGAGCCTGTTCGAGCGCCCCTCGATCTGGGTGGAGCTGGGCATCTACACGCTGCTCGGCGTGCTCTGGGCGTTTCCGCTCAAGGCCGTGTTCAAGGGCGTCGGCCAGGCCGACCCGGACGCCCCGCGCGAGGACTGATCCCGCGAAACGCCCCAAGCGCCCCGCGGCGGGGGCGCATGGGGGCACATCGGGCCGCGGCAGGCCTCAGTCTTCGCCGCGCGGCTCGACCAGGCGGAAGGCACCGCGTGCCACGCGCTCGATCCGGCCACGGCGCATCAGGGTGCCGAAGGACTGCAGCATCTCCTCACGCCCGATCGAGTTGTCGGTCGCCTCGGCGATCATGCGGAACAGTTGCGGGCGGTCGAAGGTACCGCTGCCGAATTCGACCTCGGCGTATCGTGCGGCCAGTTCGACCACCTCGTCGATCTCCACCGCATCGCTTTCCTCAAGGCGCAGCGCGAAGCGCTCGCCATGGGTCAGCGCGATCTCGTCGTAGTTCACGGTGTCCGCACCGGCGGCGGCCTCGGCTTCGCGCGCGTCGCCGCGCTCCGCGTCCTCGGACGGGGCGGCGATCGGCGCGCCATCGTCCTCGGCGTCCAACTCTTGCCGGGGCGCGGGCGCCGCCTGCGGCGCGACGGGCATCGGCGGAGCCTCGGCCACGGCATCGGCCTGCATTTCGGGCGCCATCTGTTCGGCGGCGTTGCCGCCGCGCCCGAGGCTCATGATCATGCCGGCGCGCTGGGCGAGCTGGGCCAGGCTGTTGCCCATCTTGCGCGGCGCGGGTGCCGCGGTGTCCGCGCTGTCGTCCGAGGCAAGCTGCAGCGAAGCGGCCCCTTCCCGCGTGTTCACGCGGCGCGGGCGCACCGGTGCCTGCGGTGCTTCGGGGGCATCGTCCACGCGCTGCTCGGACACCAGCACCAGCGGCGTCGCGCGGGCCTCGCCACGACGGCGGGTGACATCGACGCGCACGCGGCGCGGGCGCATCACATGGGCCAGATCCTCGCGGTAATCGGCCGTGGCGTCCTCCAGCCCGTCCTCGCCCATCGGCGACAGCTTCCGGTCTGCCGTCCGCGCGGCGACGGCGGCCTTAAGATGCTCGATATTCGCACGGCGGCGCGACGTGTCGGCGTGCGACAGCCGGTCTTCGGTCGCGTTGAAGAGGCGGTCGGCATCGTCCACCCGTTCGAGGCGGGACGGAGCGCCGAGGGGCGCCGGTGCGCCCTCAACTGCGCCCACGGCCGTGGTCGGGGCGGCGACCGCTTCGGCGGTGCCGGGTGCCGCGGTGTCGGCGTCTTCGAAGCGGACGGTATCCCGCCCAACGGGCTCATCGGAACCGAGACGCTCTTCCGCGGTCGCGTCGTCTTCGCGGGCGGGCCGGGGGCCTGTCGCGGCGGCGATGGCCGCCGAAATGGCGGCGTCATCATCGGTGGGCGCGGCGTCTTCTTCGATCCGGGGCAGGTCGGCGGCGCTCGCTTCGACACGCTCATCCTCGTCCTCGTCGTCTTCGAGCGCGGCGGACGCGCCCCGACGGATCATTGCCAGGCGCTCGGCGACCGACGCCCCGTCGAGCGGCGCATCGGACCCGAAATAGGTGCTTTCGTCGAGGTCCGGACCCTGCTCTTCGGCTTCTGCGAAAAACGCCGCGGGCAAGGCGTCCACACCGTCCTCGTCGGCGTCCCGTGCGTCGGCGACGGGGTCATCCGCCTGCGCGGTCTCGGCTTCCGGCTCGGGGGTCTCCGCCGGCTCGGTCGCGGCTTCGGGCTCGGGCGCTTCCGCGAGTGCCGCGGCAACCGCGGCCAGCGTGTCCATGCCATCGCCGTCGTCGTAGGCCGATGCAGCTTCTTCGACCTCGTCCAGGTCCTCGTCGGATTGACCGGCGTAGGCCTCCATGACCGGTGCGTCCTCGGCCTCCGCGACCGGAGCCTCCGGCGCGGCCTCGGCGTCGTCCTGCCCTGCCTCGGCGGTCGCGGCCGTATCGTCGCCGGCGACGCCTTCATCCAGCACGGCCAGCGAGTCGTCGCCCGCGCTGTGCCCGGGCGTGTCGTCCACCGGCATGCGCGGGGCGGCGGCGGCTTCGGCCGCGGCATCA
>CBFIFZ010000034.1:0-18001 GCA_965661995.1 Roseicyclus sp. | reverse complement strand
GTCAGGGTCACTGACAGGTCATGTTCCGGAAATTCGAGGTTCCAGGCGTTGCCCGACGAAAGGGTCGGGTTTTCGCCTGTCGTGTAGGTGTAGCTGCCGTCTATCCGCCATGCAGATGTGATCGGCGTTCCGAATTCCAGTTCTGCACCACGTCGAACCACTGTGCCCGGAATCTGCACGTAGGCACCGGAGACATAGTCTATCACGTTCTCGGTCTCATTCACGAAGAGTGTGCCGCGGAGAAAAGCGTCCGGCCCAAGTCGCCGTTCCACGCCGATATCGGCCGATCGGCTCTCTTCCGGCTGCAATAGCGGATTGCCACCGAAACGATAGAACATTTCGTACAGCGATGGTTCTCGAAAACTGCGCGCGGCCGAAGCGCGGAATATCCACTCCGATGTCGGCCGCCAAGACGCTGCAAGTCTGCCGGAACTCATACCGCCAAAACGCGCATGATTATCGTGACGAAGCGTTGTCACGACATCAAGATCATCAGACGGAGACCACGCAAGTTCACCAAAGGCGCCAATCGAGTCGTTTTCACCGGCATCTGGTCCGAAATCGCCGATCAAACTGAAAGTTTCGCGCGTTGCATCAAGTCCGAAGCGTATCGAGGTGGACGAACTCAAGGTCATGGCCCCGAGATAGCTGAGATTCACCCGCTCCCCTGAATAGACGTTGTTTGCCGTATACAGGGTGGGGCCACTGCCGAAATCGCGGACATAGGAGCCACGCACATCGCGTTCGATCTGGTAGTAGGTGGCCGTGAGGGTGTTCGTCACGGAACCTGTAGGCCATTCAACGAATGCACGCAGACCATAACTGTCGTTGAATGAAACCTCATCAGGGCTTCCGTCCGATAGCGGGAAACTCTCCTCGAATTCCACGCGCGCGCTTTCGACAAAACCGTTCACGCCGACGCGGCCGCCATTCTCCAGTTCACGCCCGAGCGAGAAGCTTAGTCGGGTCGACTCGAAGCCATCTGCCTCGTTGAACCCGTCGTTTTCCTCTGCGGCGGAAAAACCGTCTGTCTGGGTTCTGGTTACGGTCACGGCATAGTCGAGCGGTCCTTGCCGAGCGGCCACGCCGTAGGAGCCGCGCAGCGTGTTGTAACTGCCCCCTTCGATATTTGCGAACTGGGTCACGCCCTCTTCCTCGGCGCGCAGGGTGGTGATGTTGATGACACCGCCTATCGCTTCGGACCCGTAGATGGCCGATTGTCCGCCGCGCAATAGCTCGATCCGTGAGATATCGGAGGTGGTCAGGCTGCCGAAATCGAAGGCAGCTTGCGGACCTGAGAGGTCGGAAACATCGATGCCGTCCACGAGAACGCGCACATAATTCTGTCCGGCTCCCCTGATCGTTACCGATGTCAATCCACCAACTGGTCCACGCGACCGAACATCCACGCCCGGCAACCGGGCGATATAGTCGATGACGCGGGTTTCGCCCGTCTCTTCCAGTTCCTCTCGGGTGACGACCGAGACCGTGGCTCCCGTTTCTTCGAGTGTTGTTTCGCCGAACTCTGCGGAAAACACGATCTCGTCCAGTTCGAAGACCGATTGCGCCGGTGCCATGGCCGGGAAAAGCAGCGCCAAGGGTAGGGCTGCCGTGAGTGTATGTTTCATATGTCCCCCTCGCGGGCGTATCTTGCCCGCATGGTCGATTGCGATGTTCTTGAGGGGGGACCGACGGACCCCTCCCGCGAACGGTGAAGGTGTCACCACGACGGAAGGGTCCGTTGCCCATGGCGCCCACCGCGCCCGGACAGGGTGATCACTTCGGCAGGTCTCCTGACTCGCGGGTCGTCGCGGGAACCGGGCCTTCCCGGGGCATGGGGCCCCAGTGGCATGTGCCGGTTTCGCTCGCCGCTTACAGTTGCGGGGGCAGTCGCGGAATTGCACCGCGTTCCCTTTTCACCGGACGGTTGAACCGCCCGGACCGAAGCACACCCTTGGTAGCGCCGCGCGAGGGGAGTCGGCAAGGCCGGAGGCGACCTCTGGTGGTCCGTTTCCGAAAATGCCGCAGGCCGCCGGGTGTCGGGTTTGGCGTTGCAATCCCCTGCGCCTCGGGCCTTTGCTGGGTCTGACGAAGCAAGACCCCGAGGAGGGACCGCGATGCCCGTGAGTGATTGGGATGCCGCCTATGCCAATTCCGCCGCCGTGCCCGAGGTGGGGCGGCTGTCCGAGGAATGGCTGGTCCGGTCCGAGGCGTTCCATGCCGCCCATCGCCGCGAGACGCTGAGCTATGGACCCGATCCGCGGCAGTTCGTCGATCTCTACCGCCCAGAGGGGGGGGCGAAGGGGCTGATGGTCTTCGTGCACGGGGGCTATTGGCACCTGCGCGCCGGGCGCGATTTCTCGTATCTGGGCGCCGGGGCGCTGGCGCGCGGGTTTGCGGTGGCGATCGTCACTTACCGGCTGGCGCCGCAGGTGCGGATCGCCCGGATCACCGAGGATGTGCGGGATGCGCTGCGCCTGGTCGCTGGAGCGGTGGAGGGGCCGGTATACCTTGCAGGGCATTCGGCGGGCGGGCATCTCGTGTCGCGGATGGGGTGCGCGGGGGTGCTTGAGCCGGAGCTGGCCGCGCGGGTGGCGCGGATCCTGTCGATCTCGGGGCTGCACGATTTGCGCCCGATGCTGCGGGTGAAGATGAACGAGGCGCTGCGCCTCGACGCGGAGGAGGCGGCGGCGGAAAGCCCCGCGCTGCTCGTGCCGCGGGAGGGGCTGGAGATCATCTGCGCGGTGGGGGCGGATGAATTGCCGGAACTGGTGCGGCAGACCGATCTGCTGGCGAATGTCTGGACCGGCCTCGGTGCCGAGACACGCGCCGTGCACATGACCGGCCTGCACCATTTCGACGTGATCGACAGCCTGGCCGAGCCGCAGGGCGCGCTGACGCGGATGTTGCTGGATCAGAGCCTGTCGTAAAGCCCGCCGATGGCGGTCTTGAGCGAGGCGCGATCCTCGGGGCCGAGCTGCTGGAGGATCTTGCTCTCGACCTCGCGGGCGGCGAACTTGAGGCGCGTGACCTCTTCGTCGCCCTTGTCGCTGAGGCGCACGACGAGGCGTCGCCGGTCGGCGGTGTCGCGCACGACCGAAATCATGTCGAGATCCTCGAGCCTGCGCTGGGCGCGGCTGACGCGGGCGGCGTCCATCGCGGTCAGGATGCACAGATCATGGCTCGAGCAGGGCTGGTGCGCCGGCAGGGCCATCATGATGCGCCACTCGGGAACCTGGAGACCGGTGTCTTCCATGATCCGCTGAAACGCACGTCCGGCGATCACCGACATCTGGAAAGGCAGGAAGTCGGACAGATCGAATGGAAGAGTGTGGGCTTGGTCTCGCACGGTCCCTCCGAGTTGTGGCCGTGTTGTTGTGTTCGCCTTCCAGTTTAGGACCTTGTCGCCTGTTACCGCAAGCAATTTGTCAATCGGGCTGGACAGTCCTGGTGCTGACATGTCGCACTTAAGGGTGCATGGCGTTGTTTTTACTCTCCTAAAAGGCGAGTAAGGATTTTTCTGGAAAGCCGCATCCTGTGAGGTCGGCGACAACGGGCGCCGGAGTTTCCGATGGTGAACCCGCGACGGCCCGCGCGCGTCGAATGCGACGCTTCGCACGCATTTTCCGTCTTGCCGCGCTGCTGCGCCCCCCGTATGTGCGGCGGTGGGACACCCCTCCCCAACGAGGGGCGAATATCTGAGAGGGTATCAGATCATGGCACTTGACCACCCGGCAACGCGGCCGGACCAGAAACCTGTCGCCGTTCCGGCGAACCCGCGTTTTTCCTCTGGCCCCTGCGCCAAACCCCCCGTTTTCTCGCTGGATAGACTGGCTGATGCCGCGCTTGGGCGCTCGCACCGCGCGGCTGTCGGCAAGGCCAAGCTGAAGGCCGCGATCGAAGAGACGCGGGCGATTCTCGGCGTGCCGGCCGAGTATCGGATCGGCATCGTTCCGGCCTCCGACACCGGCGCCGTCGAGATGGCGATGTGGTCGATGCTGGGCGCGCGGCCCTGCACGATGATCGCCTGGGAAAGCTTTGGCGCGGGCTGGGTGACCGATGCGGTCAAGCAGCTGAAACTCGACGCCAAGGTGATGACCGCCGAGTATGGCCAGATCGTCGATTTCGCGCAGGTCGATTTCGACACCGACGTCGTCTTCACCTGGAACGGCACCACCAGCGGCGTGCGCGTGCCCAACGGTGACGCGATCCCCGCGGATCGTGGCGGCCTGACGATCTGCGACGCGACCAGCGCGGCTTTCGCGCAGGACCTGCCCTGGGACAAGCTGGATGTGACCACCTTCTCTTGGCAGAAGGTCATGGGCGGCGAAGCGGCACATGGCATGCTGATCCTGAGCCCCCGCGCCGTCGAGCGGCTGGAAAGCTACACGCCCGCATGGCCGATGCCCAAGATCTTCCGCCTGACCAAGGGTGGCAAACTGATCGAAGGCATCTTCGTCGGCGAGACGATCAACACGCCGTCGATGCTGGCGGTCGAGGATTACCTCGTCGCGCTCGATTGGGCGAAGTCGATCGGTGGCTTGCCGGCGCTGATGGCACGGGCCGATGCGAATGCGCAGGCGATCTTCGATTTCTGCGACGCGCGCGACTGGATCGACAACCTCGCCGAGGACCCGGCGACGCGGTCGAACACCTCGGTCTGCCTCAAGTTCCCCGATCCGCGGATCGTGGACGGGGCGGCTTTCGCCAAGGCCGTCGCCAAGCGGCTGGAGGCCGAGGGCGTGGCGCTGGATATCGGCGCCTATCGGGACGCGCCCGCCGGTCTGCGGATCTGGTGCGGTGCGACGGTCGAGACGAGCGACATCGAGGCGATGCTGCCCTGGCTCGACTGGGCCTTCCACGCCGAGATCGCGGCGCAGGCCGACGCGGCCTGACGGTGTGCCGGGCAGACCGCCCGGCCTACCCCCCAACACATTCGCTGTAGGCCGGGCTTCAGCCAGGCTTCTCCCCCGCATTCCATCAAAGGACCACACACATGGCCCCCAAGGTTCTCATCTCCGACAAGCTGTCGGACGCCGCCGTTCAGATCTTCCGCGATCGCGGCATCGACGTCACCTTCGACCCCTCCATCGGCAAGGACAAGGACAAGCTCCTGTCCGTCATCGGCGAGTATGACGGGCTTGCGATCCGCTCGGCCAGCAAGGTCACCGAAAAGATCATCGCCGCCGCCACGAACCTCAAGGTGATCGGCCGCGCGGGCATCGGGGTCGACAATGTCGACATCCCCGAGGCGTCGAAGAAGGGCATCATCGTGATGAACACGCCCTTCGGCAACTCGATCACGACGGCCGAGCACGCCATCGCGATGATGTTCGCCGTCGCCCGCCAGATCCCCGAGGCGAACGCCTCGACCCATGCCGGAAAGTGGGAGAAATCCCGCTTCATGGGGGTGGAGCTGACCGGCAAGACGCTGGGCGTGATCGGCGCGGGCAACATCGGGTCCATCGTCTGCAACCGGGCCTTGGGGCTGAAGATGAAGGTGCTGGCCTATGACCCCTTCCTGTCGGAAGAACGCGCGACGCAGATCGGCGTGACCAAGGTGGAGCTGGACGAGCTTCTGGCCAAGGCCGATTTCATCACGCTGCACGTGCCGTTCACCGAGAAGACCGCGAATATCCTGTCGGCCGAGAACCTCGCCAAGACCAAGAAGGGCGTGCGTATCGTCAACTGCGCGCGTGGCGGGCTGGTCGACGAGGCCGCGCTGGCCGAGCTGATCAAATCGGGCCATGTCGCGGGTGCGGCCTTTGACGTGTTCAAGGAGGAACCGGCGACGGAGAACCCGCTGTTCGGGTTGGATAACGTCGTCGTCACCCCGCATCTCGGCGCGGCAACGACCGAGGCGCAGGAGAACGTCGCCCTGCAGGTGGCCGAGCAGATGGCCGATTACCTGCTGACCGGTGCCGTGACCAACGCGCTGAACATGCCGTCTGTCACCGCCGAAGAGGCGCGGATAATGGGGCCGTGGCTGAAGCTGGCCGAGCACCTCGGCGCCTTCGTGGGCCAGCTGACCGAGGATGCGATCGAGGAGATCGAGGTCGTCTACAACGGTGTCGTCAAGGACATGAACCTGAAGGCGCTGAACTGTGCGGCGATTGCCGGTGTGATGAAGGCGACGAACCCCGATGTGAACATGGTCTCTGCCCCGATCATCGCGCGCGAGCGGGGGATCGAGCTGTCGACCACGACGCAGGACAAGACCGGCGTCTTCGACGGCTATATCCGCCTGGTGGTCAAGACGCCCTCCAAGACGCGGTCGATCGCGGGCACGGTCTTTTCCGACGGCAAGCCGCGGTTCATCCAGATCAAGGGCATCAACATCGACGCCGAGATCGGGGAGCACATGCTCTACACCACCAACAAGGACGTGCCGGGCATCATCGGTACGCTGGGTCAGACGCTGGGCACGAACGGGGTGAACATCGCCAACTTCACGCTGGGCCGCTCGGTTCGCGACGGAGAGGCCATCGCGCTCCTGTACCTCGACGAGCAGCCGCCTGCCGAGGTGCTGGAGAAGCTGAAGGCGACGGGCCTGTTCCAGCAGGTGCGGCCGCTGCAGTTCGCCGCCGCCTGAGACGCGACCATTGGCCCGCCGCATATGCTTGCGGCGGGCCTGTCTTTCTCGCACACTTCGGTGCAGCTGCAACGAATGAAGGGCCGCCCGATGTCCGACCCTTTCGTCCTCGACGGGTTCTTGCCCTACCGCGTCGCCGTCCTTGCCGGGCGGCTGAGCCGCGAGTTTTCCCGCGTCTACCAGGAGCGCTTCGGCCTGAGCCGCGCCGAATGGCGCGTCATGGCGCATCTGAGCCAGGAGGCCGAGGTCTCGGTCCGTGAAATCCACGCGCGGGTCGACATGGACAAATCCAAGGTGTCCCGGGCCGCCACGCGGCTGGAGGAGGCGGGGATCGTCACCAAGCGCATCAGCGAGCGGGACCGCCGCCTGATCGTGCTGGCGCTGACCGACAAGGGCAGCGCGATGATGGCCGAGCTGGCCCGCGCCGCGCAGGACTACCAGGCCGAGCTGATGGCGCGCATGGGACCGGGGGCCGAAGGGTTCCTCGACGGCATCGACGCGCTGATGTCGGCGGACGAGGCACAGACGCAACGTCACGCTGGCGCCGCGGTCTTGCCTTCGGGCGAATAGAGGCGGAATCCAAGGGAGGGACCTACAATGGACGATATCGTCATCCTGTCCGGCGCGCGTACCGCGATCGGCACCTTCGGCGGCAGCCTTGCCGCGACGCCGCCGACCGCGCTGGGGGCCGTGGCGGCGAAGGCCGCGCTGGAGCGCGCCGGGGTCGAGGGCGGGCAGATCGGGCACGTGGTCTATGGCCACGTGATCAACACCGAACCGAAGGACATGTACCTGAGCCGCGTTGCCGCGATGGAGGCGGGCATTCCCGACACCGTGCCCGCGATGAACGTGAACCGGCTGTGCGGGTCGGGGGCGCAGGCCATCGTTTCGGTCATCCAGTCGCTGGCGATGGGGGATGCGCAGTTCGGGCTGGCCGGTGGCGCCGAGAGCATGTCGAACGGGCCGCATATCCTGCCGGCGGCGCGCTTTGGCCAGAAGATGGGGGATGTGCGCGCGATCGACATGATGATCGGCGCTTTGCACTGCCCCTTCGGCACCGGGCACATGGGGGTGACGGCCGAGAATGTCGCCGCCGAGCACCAGATCAGCCGCGAGGCGCAGGATGCCTTTGCGCTGGAAAGCCAGGAACGAGCGCGGCGGGCGATCGACGAGGGGCGCTTTGCCGATCAGATCGTGCCGGTCGAGGTGCGGGTGAAGCGTGACATGGTCGCCTTCGACACCGATGAGCACCCCAAGGCCACCACCGCCGAGGCGCTGGCCGGGCTGCGGCCCGCGTTCCAGAAGGACGGGAGCGTCACGGCGGGCAATGCCAGCGGCATCAACGACGGGGCGGCGGCGCTGGTGCTGGCGCGCGCCGAGGCGGCGGAAGCCGCGGGGCTGACACCGCGGGCGCGGGTGATCGGCTACGCCCATGCGGGTGTTCGGCCCGAGGTGATGGGGATCGGGCCGGTTCCGGCGGTGCAGACCCTGCTGGCGCGGACGGGCCTCGAGATCACGGATTTCGACGTGATCGAATCGAACGAGGCCTTCGCGGCGCAGGCGCTGGCGGTGAACAAGGGCCTTGGCCTCGACCCGGCGAAGGTGAACCCGAACGGTGGCGCCATTGCGCTGGGCCATCCGGTGGGGGCGACGGGTGCCATCATCACCGTCAAGGCGATGTACGAGCTGGAGCGGATCGGTGGAAAGCGCGCGCTGATCACCATGTGCATCGGCGGCGGGCAGGGCATCGCGCTCGCGATCGAGCGGGTGTGACGCGTAGGGTGGGCGATTCCGCCCACCGCGCCGAAAGGTGGGCAGGATTGCCCACCCTACGCCGCGTTAACCGGTTGTTCAGCCTGTCCTGACACTCTGCCCGCACCGGCAGGGGCGCGGGCGGAAGGACAGGCATGAGTATCCGGGGGTTCGACGACCGTCTGGCGCAGGAGCGCCGCGCGCGGCTTCAGGCCGAGCGCCTTCTCGCGCAACGCTCGGAAGACCTCTACGCTGCCAACAGGAAGCTTTCGGAGCACGCCCGCGCGCTGTCGGACAAGGTGATCGAACAGCGCGAGGAGAACGCGGCGCTGATCGGCCGCTCGACCAAGGCGCAGGCCGCGTTGCAGGTGGCGACCGAAAAGGCCGTGGTCGCCGAGCGGCGGCTTTGGGATGCGTTGACCGCGGTCGAGGACGGGTTCGCCATGTTCGACCGGGACTGGCGCCTTGTCATCGCCAACCCCGCCTGGATGGGCGCCTTCGACGGCGCGGCCGATGTCGCGCCCGGCGCAAGTTACGAGGCGATCCTGCGGGTCGCCTGCGACGAGGGGCTCGTCGACCTGCAGGGCGAGACGCCGGAGGGCTGGACCCGTCGCATGATCGCCCGGTGGGAAAGCGACAGCATCCCGCAGGTCGATATCCGCCTTTTCAACGGGGTCTATGTCCGCCTGATCGACAAACGGACGCCTGATGGAGACATGGTCACGCTGGCGGTGGACATCACCGACACCATCCGGCGCGAGCGGGCACTGGAGCGCGCGCTGGACAAGGCAAAGGCGGCGACGCGGGCGAAATCCACCTTCCTCGCCAACATGAGCCACGAAATCCGGACGCCGATGAACGGCGTCGTCTCGATGGCCGCGCTCTTGCGCGACACCGAGCTGTCGGAGGAGCAGCGCCTGTATGCCGAGACGATCCGCAACTCGGGCGAGGCGCTGCTGGTCATCATCAACGACATCCTCGACTACTCCAAGATGGATGCGGGCAAGCTGCTGCTGCATCCCGAGGTGTTCGACCTCGAACAGCTGATCCGGGAGATCTTCCAGCTGATGCGCCCGGGGCTGGAGGGCAAGGCGCTCGAGCTGCGGCTGGATTACAGTGCCGGGCTGCCCGCGCGCATGGTCGGCGACCGGGGTCGCATCCGGCAGGTGCTGACGAACCTGGTGGGCAATGCCGTGAAGTTCACCGAGGCCGGCGAGGTCACCGTGCGGATCGCACGTGCCCCGGACGACCCTGCGCCGGGGCAGGTGGTGCTGCGTGTCACGGTCGAGGACACGGGCATCGGCATCGCGCCCGAGATGCAGGCCCATGTCTTTGGCGAGTTCAACCAGGTCGAGGCCGAGACGACGCGCCGCTTCGACGGCACGGGCCTTGGGTTGGCCATCACGCGCCGGCTGGTCGAGATGATGGGTGGCGAGGTCTGGCTGCGGTCAGAACCGGGGGTGGGATCGTGTTTCGGTTTCGAGCTGTGCCTCGGCGTCGCGCCGGAGGAGGTGGCGCGCGTCGTCGCCCCTGCGCGCACCCGCCTGCGGCTGCTGGCCGCCGAGGACAACAAGACCAACCAGCTGGTGTTTCGCGCGATGCTCAAGGGGCTCGACCTCGACCTCGAGCTGGTCGAGAACGGTGTGCAGTTGGTCGAAGCCGCACGGCGGGACCGGCCTGACGTGATCTTCACCGATATTTCCATGCCCGAGATGGACGGGCTGGACGCCACCCGCGCGATTCGCGCGGATGAGGCGGCGGAGGGGCTGCCGCCCATGCCCATCATCGCCATGACCGCCCACGCGATGGAGGGCGACCGCGCGCGTATCCTTGCCGCCGGGATCGACGCCTATCTCACCAAGCCCCTGAAGAAGACCGAGGTGCAGGAGATGATCCGCGACCACGCGCCCGAGGGGATGTGCCCGGTTCCCGTTTTGCCGCGTATCCTGTCGGCGGGGTGACGGCCTGCGCGGTCAGAGCGCGGGGCGCCAGCCCGCCAGCGCCGCGGTCGGGCGGTAATGGCCGGTCTCGATGCCGCGACGGTTCAGGATCGGGCCGTGGATATACTCGCGCGCCAGCGGATGGCCGGCCTCGAGCAGGCCGAGGGACACCAGAATCTGCGTGATCACCGCCTCGGAGGCGCGGGTCGCACCGTCGGCGATCTTGACCGCGATGCCGATGCGATGCTCGGGGACGATCGCGGCGAAAACGGCCTCGGCCCCGGTCTTGATCGCGGCGCGGGGGCCCATCGCCTCCATGAGGCGGGTGCAGGAGCGGCCTTCGCCCGCGACCATCAGGGGATGGGCCATCATCGCCTCGCGCAGGCGGACCATGGCGGTCTGTCGCGTATCCGCGCCATGGCTTGCGGCGGCGAATTGCGCCAGCGCGCGGGCGAAGCCCTTGACGCTCGAAGCGAAGTTGGGGGCCGAGCAGCCGTCGATCCCGTAGCCCGGGCAGGTCTCGTCGGTCAGCTCTTCCCAGGCCGATTTCACCATGCGCTGCACGGGGTGGTCCGGGTCGATGTATTCCGTCCCTGCCTTCAGGTGCCGTGTCAGGGTCAGAAAGCCCGAATGCTTGCCGGAGCAGTTGTTGTGGCGCTGCCCCGGCGCGTGGTGGGCGCAGACCATCCGGTCGCGGGTCGGCTCATGATAGGGGTAATGCGCGCCGCAGCGCAGGGCATCCTCGGTCAGGCCGAGGTCCTTCAGCCATCCCGTGACCATGTCGGTGTGCGCCGCCATGCCGCTATGCGAGGCGCAGGCCAGCGCCAGTTGCGCGGGGGTCAGCCCGTGGGCCTCGGCGGCGCCCGTCTCGATCAGGGGCAGCGCCTGGATCATCTTCGCCGACGAGCGCGGCAGGAACACCCTGTCGACGTCGCCAAGACCCCAGATCAGGCCCGCATCCGCGTGCCAGACGGCGACATGCCCGCGGTGCACGCTTTCGCAGAAATCACCGCGCCAGACCTCGACCAGACGTTCCGCCGTTTCGCCCATGTTCCCATCCCCTTCACGACCCGGCGATTTTCCGCCGCCGGGGCTTTTTCTGCAGACAGCTTTCCATTAGGTTCATTGTGGATAAGGTCTGCTGCCCTGACGTTACCTGAATGAAAAACCGGGCATAGACCAGAGGCAGAAGGGGCGGAGGCTCTCACTATGAAACACTGGCTTGTCGGCGCGCTGGCGGGGACGGTGCTGTTTGCCGCGGGCGGCATGGCGCTGGCGCAGGAGGAATCCACCAACCGCGTGAACGCCGAGACGGATTGGTCGGTCTTCGTCGAGGATGATCCGACGCAATGCTGGGTCGTCTCGACCCCGCGCGAGACCGTGAACACCCGCGACGGACGTGTCGTGTCGGTGCGGCGCGGCGAAATCCTGATGTTCGTCAGCTTCTGGCCCGGTCAGGAGCGGTTGGGTGAAGTGTCGTTCACCGGCGGCTATCCCTTTGCGGACGGATCGACCGTGTCGATGGAAATCGGCGATTCGACTTTCGAGCTGTTCACCGAGGGCGAGATGGCCTGGGCGGCCTCGCCGCAGGATGACCAGCGGATCATCACCGCGATGAAGCGCGGCGCCGATGCGGTTCTGACCGCGCGCTCCGCCCGTGGGACGCAGACGCAGGATACCTTCTCGCTCATGGGCTTCACCGCCGCGGTCGAGGACGCCGAGGCGCGCTGCGGCAACTGACCGGGCGCGGTTCGACCCGGCAAAACCCTTTGCTTGGGGGCGCACATGCCTGTATGTGCCCCCAATCTTCAAAGGAACGCGCCCCATGTCCGCCTCTGCGCCGATCACGCAGGATGTCCTGACCATTCCCCGCAAGATGCCCGAGGGGCCCGTCAACCTGGTCGGGCTGACGCGCGACGGCATGCGTGCGGCACTGATCGCCGCCGGCACGCCGGAAAAGCAGGCCAAGATGCGCGTCGGACAGATCTGGCAGTGGATCTACCACTGGGGTGTCCGCGACTTCGACGTGATGACGAACCTGTCAAAGGCCTATCGCGCCGAGCTGGCCGAGCGATTCGTGATCGCCGTGCCCGAGATGGTGAAGCGCGAGGTCTCGGCCGACGGGACGCGCAAGTATCTCGTGCGGATCGCGGGCGGCCACGAGGTCGAGGTGGTCTATATCCCCGAAACCGATCGCGGGACGCTCTGCATTTCCAGCCAGGTGGGCTGTACGCTGACCTGTTCCTTCTGCCACACCGGCACGCAGAAGCTGGTGCGCAACCTGAGCGCGGGCGAGATCATCGGCCAGGTGATGATGGCGCGCGACGACCTGGGCGAATGGCCCGAACCCGGCGAAGGCATGGGCGAGCGGCCGCGGCTGATTTCCAACATCGTCCTGATGGGCATGGGTGAGCCGCTTTATAATTTCGAGAACGTGCGCGACGCGATGAAGATCGCGATGGATGGCGAGGGGATTTCCCTCAGCCGTCGGCGGATCACGCTGTCGACCTCGGGGGTGGTGCCCGAGATCGCGCGCACCGCCGAAGAGATCGGCTGCATGCTGGCGGTCAGTTTCCACGCCACCACCGACGAGGTGCGCGACAGGCTGGTGCCGATCAACAAGCGGTGGAACATCGAGACGCTGCTGGATGCGCTGCGCGCCTATCCCAAGGCCAGCAATTCCGAGCGGATCACCTTTGAATACGTGATGCTGAAGGGCGTGAACGATTCGGACGAGGATGCGCGGCGGCTTGTGAAGCTGATCCGGGGTATCCCGGCCAAGATCAACCTGATCCCCTTCAACGAATGGCCCGGTGCCCCCTACGAGCGGTCGGACTGGGAGCGGATCGAGCGCTTCGCCGATATCGTCTACAAGGCCGGCTATGCCTCGCCCATTCGCACGCCTCGGGGCGAGGATATCATGGCCGCCTGCGGGCAGCTGAAATCGGCGACGGAACGCGCGCGCAAGTCGCGGGCCGAGATTGCGGCCGAAGCGGGTCTTGCCGACTGACCACATGGCCGATCGGCAAATGAAAAA
Organism: Roseicyclus sp.; assembly: GCA_965661995.1. Lineage (GTDB taxonomy): Bacteria > Pseudomonadota > Alphaproteobacteria > Rhodobacterales > Rhodobacteraceae > Roseicyclus. The sequence continues at coordinate 4,680 of CBFIFZ010000034.1, read as the reverse complement.
GGCGGCCCGAAACCGGACCGCCTTTTCCTGTAACGATCGACGAAATCAGTCGGCTGCGACGGCAGCTGCGATCAGCAGCAGGGCCAGCAGCGGAACGAGGATGCCGCCAGCCGAGGAAGAGGTGTCTTCCACGATGACGACAGGCTCGATGACCGGTTCGACGTAGCCGCCTGCGAACGCGCCAGTGGCGGCGACCGACAGAGCAGCGGCGAGAGCGAGTTTCTTCATTGTATCCTCCAAGATACGCCCATTTTCACGCACTATGCGCAAGGTCAGGGCACCCAAGACTGTACCTCGTACCATTTCTTTAAGCAGCAATGCCATGCGATTGCAATGCGTCGGAAATTGGCCCGACGACAGGTTTGCCTGCATGTCGTCAAATAAGCAACACCTGAGTGCCCACCTGCGTCAGGGCGAACAATTCCGCGATATGCTCGTTGTAAAGCCCCACGCAACCGTTCGAGGAGCGACGCCCGATCTTGCGCGTGTCGTGGGTGCCGTGGATGCGGTAGTAGGTCCAGCTGAGGTAGAGCGCATGCGTTCCGAGCGGGTTGTCGGGGCCGGGCGGCACGAATTCGGGCCATTCGGGATTGCGCTCGCGCATTGCGGGCGTCGGGCGCCAGGACGGACCCTCGACCTTCTGCACGACCTCGGTCCGGCCGCGGCGGGTCAGGTCCTCGGACATCGGGACCGACGTCGGATAAAGCCGGTAGGTGCGCTGATCCTCGCTCCAGAAATGCAAGCTGCGCGAGGTGATATCGACCAGGATCGCGCCGCCCCGCGTGTCGTCGAAATAGGGCCGCCAGTCGAGGGTGCGAAAGCTCGAGATGTTGCGTCGCGCGCCCTGGTCGATCGAGCCTTCGAATTCGGTGGTGCCCTGTGTTGCCTGGGCCAGGGCCGGGGCGGCCAGCGTGCCGGCCACGCCCGCAAGAAGACCGCGCCGGCTCAGCCGGGCGTTGTAGGAGCTGCTCATGATGTCTGCCTCCTTGTGGTCGGGGGCTGTGTTGTCTGCCTCTGGCGGCGAATTTAGCACAGGGTCGCCCGGCCAGGCGCGTGGCTGAGTCGATTTGGCAACGGATGTGATCCAATGGCCGCAGCCCTGCGCCGACGCAGTTGTCAACGTAATCGCAACGGTTTTTCGTAAGATCGTGAACGCCATGATGACCCGTAGACAGTTTCTCACCGCCTCCGCCGCGCTTCCCGCGCTTTCCGTGGTCGCCGGATGCGTGCGCACCGCGCCGCAGCTTGGCCCGGACGGGCAGCCCCTTCCGGTTCTGTACCGGATCGACCCCGCCGATACCGCGCGGATCCAGTTCCGCGTGCTCGACAGCGTCAACGCGCTGCGCGCGGCCGCGGGTGCCCCGCAACTGGCGCTGAACGCCGAGCTGAACGCCGCCGCCGCGACCCATTCGCGCGACATGGCGGTGCAGAACCGGCCCTGGCATTTCGGCTCGGACGGGTCTTCTCCGATCGACCGGGCCCAACGCGCGGGCTACCGCGGCACGGTGCTGGGCGAGACGATCTCGGAGACCTACGAGGCCGAGCTGGAAACGGTCGCCGCCTGGATGACGCAGCCCGACACGCGCGACGTCATCACCGACCCCCGGGGCCGCGACCTCGGGATCGCGTTCTTCCAGGAGGAAAGCGGCAAGATCTGGTGGACGCTTCTGGTCGGCGACGGCGGCAGCAGCGGGCCTGTGAACGCGCCGACCGGCTGAGCGGCGCGCTCAGGCGTAGATGTCGATGACCGTTCCGTCCCGGACCGCGGCATAGATGTGCCGCATCTCGCGATTCGTCACGGCGATGCAGCCGGCGGTCCAGTCGCCGCTCTTGCGGAATGTCCGGGGCGTGCCGTGGATGAAGATGTCACCCCCCGGGCTGACGCCGCGTTCCTCGGCCTGAGCGACATCGAGCTCGTTGGGGTAGCTGATGCCGATCGACAGGTAGAACTCGCTGTTCGGATTGCGCCGGTCGATGATGTAGCGCCCCTCGGGCGTGCGCCCGTCGCCCTCGGTCGTCTTGTGCCCGTCGGGCGCGAAGCCCAGCGCGATGTCGTAGCTTTCCAGCAGCGTCGAATGATGCAGCAGGTGCATCTGGCGCGAAGACTTCTGCACCTCGATGCGCGTCACCTCGGGCCCGTCATAGGCGATGAAGCGCGACCGTTCGCAGGCCGCGACGGCAGCGGTCGAGGCCAGAAGGCCAAGCGTGGATCGGCGGGTAAATACCGGGGTCATCGTGACTGCTCGTGCCTGGTTCGTTTTGCCTGTGTATACCGCAGTTCGGGGGTCCTGCGTAGGGGTCATTCACCCCCATCGGCGGAGAGCAGCGCAGCCAGCCCGGCGCGGTAGTCGGGATAGCGCAGCCGAATGCCCAGTTCCTCCTTCATGCGCCGGTTATCGACGCGTTTCGATTCGGCGTAGAAGCTGCGCGCCATGGGCGACAGGTCGGCCTGATCAAAGGGAACCTCGGGCGGCAGGGGCAGGCCCAGCAACTCGGCGGCATGGGCGATCACCTCTTGCGGCGGGGCCGGATCGTCGTCGCAGAGGTTGTAGACCGCGCCCGCCTGCGGATGCGCCATCGAGGCGACAAGCACCTGCGCGATATCCTCGACATGGATGCGGCTGAAGACCTGCCCCGGCTTCACGATGCGCCGCGCCGTGCCCTCGCGCACCTTGGCGAAGGGGCCGCGCCCCGGCCCGTAGATGCCCGCCAGCCGGAAGATGTGCAGCGGCAGACCGTGGGCGTGGTAGAGCGCCTGCCATTCGCCTTCGGCCGCCACGCGCGCGCGGCCCCGCGCGGTCGAGGGGGCAAGCGGCGTCTCCTCGTCCACCCAGCCGCCGCCGTGGTCGCCGTAGACGCCCGTGGTGCTGAGGTAGCCGACCCAGACCAGCCCGTCGGCGGCGGCGACGAAGGCCTCGCGCGCATGGGCGAGGATCGGGTCATGCCCGTCCTCGGGCCCGGCGGTGATCAGGACATGGCTCGCCCATTGCAGGTCCTCGGCCATGTCGGTGCCGGGAAAGACGCGGGCGGTCAGGCCCTCGGCCTCGAGCTGCGCGACCTTGTCGGCGCTGCGCGTGGTGACGCGGACATCGCCGGGCGCCGGGGACATCGCCGCGACAAGGTGCCGGGCCGTGTAGCCATAGCCGAAGATCAGCAGTCTCATCTCAACCTTTCCACCGCCCAGCGGGCGGCCTCCGCGACCGTGGGGTCGGGGTCATCCGTCAGGCTCTGCGCGGCGGGTTCGAGACGTTCTTCGCCCGAGTTGCCGATCGCGTAGAGCACGTTGCGCACGAAGCGGTCGCGCCCGATCCGCTTGATGGGAGAACCTGCGAACATCGTGCGGAACCCGGTATCGTCCAGCTTGGCCAGTTCCTCAAGGCGCGGGCTTTCCAGCTCCGCCCGGGCAGCATAGCGCAGTTCCATCGCCTCTGCCGCGAACTTGTTCCAGGGGCAGACGGCAAGGCAGTCGTCGCAGCCATAGATGCGGTTGCCCATCTTCTCGCGCAACTCTAGGTCCACGGGGCCCTTGTGCTCGATGGTCAGGTAGGAAATGCAACGCCGCGCATCGAGCTGGAAGGGCGCGGGAAAGGCCGCGGTCGGGCAGATGTCGAGGCAGGCGGTGCAGGAGCCGCAATGCTCCGGCTCGGGTGCGTCGGGGTCGATCTCTATGGTGGTGAAGATCGCACCGAGGAAGAACCAGTTGCCCAGGTCGCGCGACAGAAGGTTCGTATGCTTGCCCTGCCAGCCGAGGCCCGCGGCCTGCGCCAGCGGCTTCTCCATCACCGGGGCGGTGTCGACGAAAACCTTGATCTCGTGGCCCGGCGCCTGCTCGAGCAGCCAGCGACCGACGCGCTTGAGGCGCTTTTTCACGAGGTCGTGATAGTCCCTGTTCTGCGCGTAGACACTGATCGTCGCGCGGTCGCGCCGCGTGATCGCCTCCAGCGGATCGCTGTCTGGCGTGTAGGGTTCGGCCAGCATGATGACCGAGCGTGCCTCGGGCCAGAGCGCCGTGGGGTCGCCGCGCCAGCCCATGCGCTCGGCCATCCAGCCCATCTGGCCATGCCGCCCCTCGGCCACGAACTCGGCCAACCGCCCGGCCGCCCCCGGGATCGCGTCGGGCCGGCAGATGCCCATCTTCGCGAAGCCCGCCGCGCGGGCCTCGGTCAGGAGGGCGTGTTTCAGATCGGTCAAAAGTCGAGATTCGCGTAATGTGGCGGCTGGATGAAGCCGGGGATCTGGTCGGCCAGGATCGAGCGGAAGGCGGGCCGCGATTTCACCTTGGCATACCAGTCCTTGACCACGTCCGAGCGGTTCCAGTCCACGTCCGAGATGTAGTCGAGGCACGACAGATGCGCCGCGGCGGTGAAATCGGCCATGGTCATCGCATCGCCCGCCAGCCAGCGCCGGTGATCCAGCAGCCAGGCCATGTAGTCGAGGTGGTACTTGATCTGCTGCGCGCCGGTCTTGACCGCTTTTCCATCGGGATAACCGCCGCGCATGATCTTCTTGTTCACGCGCTCGTAAACCAGGTTCGCCGTCACCTCGTGGTGGAACTTGTCGTCGAACCAGTTGACGATGCGGCGCACCTCGGCCCGCGCCTTGGGGTCCGACGGCATCAGCGGAGGTTCGGGCCGGGTTTCCTCGAGATATTCGCAGATCGCGTTCGATTCGGTCAGGTGC
>CBFIFZ010000033.1:0-19264 GCA_965661995.1 Roseicyclus sp. | reverse complement strand
CAAGCAGATCGACGCCAACCCGGCGCCCGAGGCGCCGGACGCCCCCGGGCTCGACCGGACGGCGAAGATGTATGTCGGCGGCAAGCAGGCACGGCCCGATGGCGGCTATTCGCAACCCGTCTGGTCGAAGCGCGGCAAGCTCCTGGGCCATGCCGGGATCGGCAACCGCAAGGACATCCGCAACGCGGTCGAGGCCGCGCGAGGGGCGGGGGGATGGGCCAAGGCCAGCGCGCACAATCGTGCGCAGGTGCTCTACTACATCGCCGAGAATATCTCGGCCCGCTCGGGGGAATTCACCCAGCGCCTGCGCGACCTGACCGCCTGTTCGGCGGCCAGGGCAGAGGCCGAGGTGGACGGCGCAATCGACCGGCTTTTCAGCTACGGCGCCTGGGCCGACAAGATGGACGGTCGCGTCGCCAACGTGCCGATCCGCGGCGTGGCGCTGGCCATGCGCGAACCCGTGGGCGTCATCGGCGCGCTCGCCCCTGACGAGGCGCCGTTGCTCGGCGCGGTCTCGCTCATCGCGCCCGCCATCGCCATGGGCAATCGCGTTGTGCTGGTTCCGTCGCAGCCCTACCCGCTGGCCGCCACCGACCTTTACCAGGTGCTCGACACGTCGGACGTGCCGGGCGGCGTAGTGAACATCGTGACCGGGCCTTCGCACGACCTCGGCATGACGCTGGCGCGGCATCTCGATGTCGATGCGCTCTGGTCTTTCGCGGGCGGGGTCGATGCAGGCGCGTTGGAAGCGGCGAGCGCGGGCAACCTGAAGCGGACCTGGATCAACCGCGAGGCGCCCGACTGGACCACGCCCGAGGCGGAGGGGCGCGTGTTCCTCGAGCAGGCGACCGAGGTCAGGACGATCTGGGTGCCCTACGGCGAATAAGCCCGGGCCTTGGCGCAGGCGGCTGACTGCGGGAGCCTCCGGCGGCCATATTTTCGGGATAGAGATGGGGGGCGTTAACCTTGATGCGGGGTTAACCGCGGCCCGCGAGCCGGTCCTTCACCTTGGCCCATTGCACCGAAAGCCGGTCGACGATGGGATCGATCACCCGGTCCTCGAAGCGTTCCCATATGCGCCAGGCCATGAACAGGACCAGCGCCAGAGCGGCGAGGATCACGATGTTGAGCCATGGGAAGAGCGACACGTCCGGTCCCGCGACGGGGCGGATCGTGATGGCGTTGGGATAGATCGAGATCAGGTTCGACCGCCAGCCGTAATGGGTTATGGCCACCCATTGCGGATCTGTCTCGGTCGACGTCAGGTTCGACGCCTCGGTCTGCAGGTCCTCGCTGTCGAACTTGAAATAGGGTGGCCAGAGCACGCCCGTATCCTCGTTGCGATAGACCAGCGGACGCCCGTCGGGGCGGATCGTCGAGATCAGGCGAAGGTCGCGCGCCGCGTTCGTCTGGGCCGACCCGCTGTCGCGCTGTGCGAAGAACAGGCCGTTGAAGCCGCCCACCTCGGTCAGGCGCGACTCGGCGCTGACGATCCGCACCACGTCACGCTGCGGCAGCGTGTAGTGGAGAAAGGCCGCAAGAAGCAGCAGGAGGGCCGAGATGAAGATGATCCGTGGCCAGCGCATGGCGCACCTCAATTCGTGATGTAGACGTACATGCTCAAGCCCGCGACGGGCAGGACGTAAACCAGAAAGACCAGCCATGTGCGGATGCGCCGCGCCGTGGGCGCGATGCGTTCGTCGATCCATGCCTCGCGGTCGCCGGGGCGGCCCTCCATCACCCAGTCCTCTTCCAGCCGGATGCGGGCCCCGGCGCGCAGGTAGAGGAACAGGCTGACGTAGACGACGGTCAGCAACACCAGGAAAAGCAGCAACATGCGCCCAAGGCCGAGGATCATGAGGACATCCCTTTTTGGTCGATCTCTTCCGATATAGGTCAACTGGTCGCGGAATGGCAGGGCTTGCGACCGGAAGCGGCAGGGCGCAGTCTGCGCGGCATGGAGTGGGACGAACGACTGACAGGGGCGGTGGCGGCGCGCGAGGGCGATCTCGTGGCGCTGACGCAGGATTTGATCCGCATTCCCACGCTGAACCCGCCCGGCCGGAACTACCGCGAGATCTGCGAGATGCTGGCCGCCCGGCTGGAGGCGCGCGGTTTCGCGGTGGAACTGATCCGCGCCCATGGCGCGCCCGCCGACAGCGACCGCTATCCGCGCTGGAACATGGTGGCGCGGCGCGACGGGGCGCGGCCGGGCGACTGCGTGCATTTCAACGGGCATCACGACGTGGTCGAGACGGGGCACGGCTGGACGGTCGACCCCTTCGGCGGAGAGCTGAAGGGCGGCCGCGTCTACGGGCGCGGGGCCTGCGACATGAAGGGCGGCATTGCCGCGAGCGTGATCGCGGCCGAGGCGTTTCTCGACACCTGCCCCGATTTCGCAGGCGCCATCGAGATCAGCGCGACTGCGGACGAGGAATCGGGCGGCTATGGCGGCGTCGCCTACCTGGCAGAGCGGGGGTATTTCGACCCCGCCCGCGTGCAGCACGTCATCATCCCCGAGCCGCTCAACAAGGATCGGATCTGCCTTGGCCATCGCGGGGTCTGGTGGGCCGAGATCGAGACGCATGGGCGCATCGCCCATGGCTCCATGCCGTTCCTCGGCGATTGCGCGGTGCGCCACATGGGGGCCGTGGTGGCGGAGATGGAGGCAACGCTGTTTCCGCTGCTGGCCTCGAAGCGGACCCAGATGCCTGTCGTTCCCGAGGGCGCGCGGCAATCCACCCTCAACATCAACGCGATCCACGGCGGCGAGCCCGAGCAGGAAGAGGGCTATACCGGCCTGCCTGCGCCCTGCGTGCCGGATCGCTGCCGCATCACCATCGACCGGCGCTACCTGATCGAGGAGGACCCCGCCGAGGTGAAGGCCGAGGTCACCGCCCTGATGGAGCGGGTCAAGGCCGCGCGCCCCGGCTTTTCCTACGAGATCCGAGAGCTCTTCGAGGTGCGTCCGACGATGACAGACCGTGACGCGCCGATCGTCACGACCGTGGCGGCTGCGATCGAGAGGGTGCTTGCGCGCAAGGCGGATTTCGTCGTGTCGCCCGGCACCTATGACCAGAAACACATCGACCGGATCGGGCGGTTGAAGAATTGCATCGCCTACGGGCCGGGCATCCTCGACCTGGCGCATCAGCCCGACGAATGGGTGGGCGTGCAGGACATGGTGGACAGCGCGACGGTCATGGCGCTGACCCTGGCGGAACTGCTGGTGCCGGCTCAGGGCCGGACCTGATCCCCGAAACCGAGGTGGTTCAGCGCTGCGGCCGCCATGTCGCGCACACTGTCGTCACCTTCGAGAAGTTCGGCGTTCAGGCGCTTGACCAGCCGGCTGAGCGTGCGGGCATCGGCATGCGAGCGGATGAATTCCGGCACCTGCTGCGGTGCCACACAAAGGATATCGCTGGTATTCGGCACTGTCATTCGGCCCCCATGTCTTCAATTCCGAATGCGCGTTGAGATCGGGGTAGCGCGATTCGGCGGCGGTGCGGAGTCATTTGTGAAGATGGTGCGACAGTCGCCCCGGCGACTGTGACCGCACCGACCGCCCGCACTACTTGTAGGACCCCGGCGCGAGAAAGGCGACAACACCGTCCATCGCCTCGCCTTCAGGTACCGGCCGGCCAAGGTGCCGGGCCAGTTCCTGCACGAATAGCCGCGGGTCGAGGATGGCCTTCTCGTAGGACACGAGCAGCGTGGGTACCCGCCAGCGTTCGACGAGAAACCAGTTCTTCTGCTGCTGGACGAGGATTTCATGGGCGGCGAGCGTGACCTCGCGGTTGTGCCAGCGCATGTGCCCCTTCATCGTGGCGGCGATGTCGCGGAAGACGACCACAAGATAGGGGTTCCTCAGGTCCTTCGAGAGACCTTCGAGGTAGTTGGAGGCCGCTGGAAATTTCCAGCCCCAGACGTCATGGGCCGCGTTTCGCTCGGCGATCGCCTCGCGCATCCGGGCGGGGGACTGACCGGGCCCGAAGCGGGGATCCTCGTAATTGTTCGGCAGATCGTCGCCCATGAAGATGCCCAGCCGCCGCATGGCGCCCGCCACGGCGCTGGTCCCGCCGCGCGCAACCCCGAAGCAGACGTAGGTCCGGCGCGGGTGGAGCCGACCGTCCTCGCGGCTGAACACCGGCACGATGGCGCTGCTCCGCTCGGATGAGGACATGCAACCGGGACCTCCACTGGGTACGACACGGGAATTTGGGTAATGCATCCGGCCGGAACCGACAAGGCGCGAGGGCGCGCGACGATTTTTGACGGGATTTTTGCGCAAAGCCGGGACATTATTGCCCCGAACCAACCTCAGGGAGAGAGACATGGTCCATCATCTTCGCAACGGGGCGGCGATCTGCGCGCTCTGCGCCGGGGCGGCCCTGGCACAGCAGGCCGACATCTCGGTCGGCATGGTGCTCGAGCCGCCGAACCTCGATCCGACCGCCGGCGCAGCCGCCGCCATCGACGAGGTGGTCTATGCCAACGTCTTCGAGGGGCTGACGCGCTTCGGCCCCGACGGCTCGGTCAATCCCGGCCTCGCCGAAAGCTGGGACATCTCCGAAGACGGTACGGTCTACACCTTCACGCTGCGCTCGGGTGTCACCTTCCATGACGGCGAAGAGATGACCGCCGAGGACGTGGTCTTCACCCTCGACCGTGCCCGCGCCGAGGGCTCGACCAACGCGCAGCCCGCGCTTTTCGCCAATATCGTCAGCGTCGAAGCGGTGGACGACACCACCGTCACCGTCACGCTCGACGGGCCGGACGGCGCGTTCCTCTTCGACATGGCATGGGGCGACGCGGTGATCGTTGATGCCGCCAGCGCCGACACGAATGCCACCAACCCCATCGGCACCGGTCCGTTCCGCTTCGTCGAATGGGTGCAGGGCGACCGGGTGGAGCTTGCCCGCAACGATGCCTACTGGGGCGAGCCCGCAGCACTCGAGGCCGCGACCTTCCGCTTCATCTCCGACCCCAACGCGGCCTTCGCCGCGCTGATGGCAGGCGACGTGGATGCCTTCCCGAACTTCCCCGCGCCCGAAACGCTCGGCCAGTTCGAGGCCGATCCGCGCTTCACGGTGATCGTCGGCTCGACCGAGGGCGAGACGATCCTCGCCATGAACAATGCGCAGGCCCCGCTCGACGACATCCGCGTGCGGCGGGCGATCAGCCATGCGATCAACCGGCAGGACATCATCGACGGCGCCATGTTCGGCTACGGCACGCCCATCGGCACGCATTTCGCGCCGCACAATCCCGACTACGTCGACCTGACCGCCAACTCGGCCTACGACCCCGAAGCCGCCCGCGCGCTTCTGGCCGAGGCGGCACCCGACGGTTTGACGCTGCGCCTTGCGCTGCCGCCGCCGTCCTACGCCCGCCGCGGAGGCGAGATCATCGCGGCGCAACTCCGCGAGGTGGGGATCGAGACCGAGATCACCAACCTCGAATGGGCGCAGTGGCTGGAACAGGTCTTCCGCGGTCATGACTTCGACCTGACGATCGTCAGCCACACGGAGCCCGCCGATATCAATATCTACGCCCGGCCCGACTATTACTTCCAGTATGGTCGGCCCGAGTTCGTGGCCCTTATGGACGAGCTTTCCACCACCTCGGACCCCGAGGCACGGTCGGCTCTCAACCGGCAAGCCCAGCAGATGATCGCGGACGACTACGTCAACGGCTACCTGTTCCAGCTGGCCAAGACGGGCGTGGCCAACGCCAATATCGAAGGTCTTTGGGAGAATTCGCCGACCCAGGCGAACGACCTGACCGCGGTCCGCTGGACCGAGTGACGGAGCCCGGATGCCGCCGCCGACCCGGTGGCGGCATCCATTCGTGATGGACACGCACCCATGCCCCTGATGCTTCCCGTCCGGCCCGAGGGCGCCCCCGAGGTCACCCGCCCCGACCCGTCCCGCATGATCGCGGGGGACCCGGTTCACAGCACATGGCTGACCGAAGAGGCCGACGGCCTTTACGCCGGGGTGTGGGAGTCGACGCCGGGGACATGGCGCGTGGTCTATGACGAGTGGGAGTATTTCCGCCTGACCGATGGCGTCTCGGTAATCACGCCAGACCAAGGCGATCCGGTCACGCTTCGGGCCGGGGACGCCTGGGTCATCCGCCCCGGCCTCACCGGCACCTGGCAGGTGGTGGAGACGACGCGGAAGGATTTCGTCATCCGGCTGTAGCGGTCTCCCCGATCTCCAGCACGACGGCGCCCATGCGCCTGCGCGTCTCGACCTTGGCATAGGCCGCGCGGATCTCGTCGAACGGGTAGACCGTGTCGATCACGGGCCGCAGCTGGCCCGAGGCGATCATGGCGACAAGCCGCTCCAGCCCCGCTTTCGTGTCGCCGTTGACCTTCAGGATCTGGGCGTGCCCGTTACGGGCCGCCTTTCGCCCCTTCCAGACATCGCCGAGACCGAAGTTCAGCGGCACGAACCGCCCCCCCTTGGCCAGCATCGGCGCGGCGCGTGTGTAGTCGAGCGCACCCACCGTGTCGAAGACCACGTCATAAGGGCCGCTCAGCCGGGCCGGGTCAGTCTGGCGGTAATCCACGACATGATCCGCGCCCAGCCCCTCGACGAATGGCAAGCTGTCGCCCGAGGCGACGCCGGTGACGATGGCCCCCAGCGCACGCGCGACCTGCACCGCGTAGGCCCCGACCCCGCCCGAGGCACCCACGACCAGCACGCGCTCGCCCGGCTGCACCTTGGCGAAGCGGTCGAGGAACTCCAGCGCGCCCAGCCCGCCGAAGGGCAGCGCCGCGGCCTGAGTGTCTGTCAGGCTGTCGGGCGTCTTCGTCACCGCGCCGTCCACCTTCACCGTCATGAATTCCGCATGCGCACCGCCGAACTGGAAGCCGAAGACGCGGTCGCCCAAGGCAAAGCCCGTCACACCCGGCCCCAGCGCCTCGACCGTTCCGGCAAAGTCGCTGCCCAGCACATGCTTGCGCGGGCGGAAGATGCCGAACATCAGCCGCCCCGCGACCGCGCTGATGACGCCGGGAAAGGCCGCGGCGCGCAGGCGCCAGTCGGCGGTGGTGACCCCGGCCGCGCCGACGCGGACGAGGATCTCGCCCGGGCCCGGCTGCGGGCGGACGATCTCGGCGAAGCGGACGACCTCGGGGCCGCCGTAGGTTTTCGTGATGGCTGCTTTCATGGCGGAACTCCTTGGTCCTCGGTTGCGATGGGCGGGAGATAGCCATGCAGCATTCCAAAAGAAATTGACTGGATTTGCAGATAATCCATACGGTATTGCATGGATTGGAAAAGCCTCACCTTCGACTGGAACCGCGCCCGGGCCGTGGTGGCCACGGCTGAAACCGGCTCTCTTTCGGCGGCGGCCCGTGCGCTGGGGATGACCCAGCCGACGCTGGGCCGACAGGTCACCGCGCTCGAGGAAGAACTGGGCGTCACGCTTTTCACCCGCGCGGGCAAGCGGATGGAGCTGACCGAGGCGGGCCTGAGCCTGATCGAACATCTGCGCCACATGGCCGAGGCCGCCCATGCGGCGGCGCTGGCCGCCTCGGGGCAAAGCCGCGACATCGCGGGGACCGTCACCATCACCGCCTCGCATCTTTATGCGACCGAGCTTCTGCCGCCGATCCTGGCGCGCATCCGGGCCGAGGCGCCGGGGCTTCAGGTGCAGGTCGTCGTCACCAACGCCCTGCGCGACCTGATGCGGCGCGAGGCGGATATCGCCGTGCGCCACGCGCGCCCCGACCAGCCGGAACTGACCGCGAAACTGATCCGCGAGGATGACGCGGCGCTCTATGCGACACCCGCGCTGCTGGCAAAGGGGCCGCTCGAGAGCCTGCCCTTCATCGGCTACGACCTGGCCGACACCTATCGCGGCATGCTGTCCGAGCGGCGGATCGACCTGCCCGCCAGCGCCTTTCCCTTCCTGACCGAGGACAGCCACATGCAGGTGGCGCTGGCCCGTGCGGGCCTTGGCGTCGCCGCACTGCCGGTCTGGATCGGCGACCCCGACCGCGCCCTGACCCGCGCACAACCGGGGGCGCCGCCGCTTGTCACTTTCCCGGTCTGGCTCGCCGCACATCGCGACCTGCACCTGTCGCGGCGCGTGCGGCTGGTGTTCGACGCGCTGGCCCAGGGGTTGGCCGCACGGGCATGAAAAAACCCCCGTGGCGAACCACGGGGGCTTGTTTGGTGCTGAAATGGCGGGGTGAAAACCGGTATGTCCCGCCCTGCATATCGCAGGGCGGGACGTGAGATCACATCGGTGGGATCGCGAAGAACATCGTCTCGCCGGAGTGGTCATCGACACCGTCGTTGTCGGTCGAAACCCACATCGTCCCGTCGGCCGCGATTGCCAGCCCCTCGACCTTGTCGAGGATGTAGCCACCGGTCGAGGTCAGGTAGGGCAGCAGATCGACCACAACCTCGGGCTCCAGCACGGCGGGGGTTTCGCCAAGCGCGACCATGCCGTCCATCGCCGCGAGCGGAACGCGGGTGATCTGTTTCGTCTGGCTGTTCTCGAACTGGTTGTCGCGTTCGATGAAGTAGACGAAATCGCCATGCGCCACGATCTCGCTCAGGCCGACCCAGCCGGTCTCGGCAGGGGTGAGCGGGTAGTGGATCACCGACCACTCCTCGGACTCGAGGTTGTAGCCCAGCACCTTGGCGTGGTTCTCGGGGTCGTCGCGCCATTCGCGCTGAACGGCGACGTAAAGCATGTCACCCACGCGTGTTATCCCCTCGAAGCCGAAGCGCTGCTCGACCGCGAGCAACTCGTTCGGAAGCGCGATGTAATCCTCGATCGCGCCATCGGCGCCAACATGGTAGATCGCGTGCGGCACGAGACGGTCGCTGCGCCCTTCGGAGGCGATCCAGAATCCGCCCTCACCGTCGAGCGCGATGCCTTCCATGTCCATCAACTGGGCGGGCTGCCCCTCACGCGTCACGCGGATCGCGTGGACGATGCGGGCGGGCGTTTCGCTGACGTCGATGTGGAAGATCGTCGGCTGCATCCCGTAGAAGCTGTCGGAGACGGCGTAGATCGTGCCATCCTCGGCCATGACCTGGCCAGAGATCGCGCCCCAACCGGTCAACTCGTCCATACCGGCGCTCGTGAGGTGCGGGTAGACGGCCGGTGCATCCTGGTACTCGAAGATCATCACGTGCGCGCGCGGGCCTGCATCGTCGGTTTCGTTGGCCGAGATCAGCAGGTTGCGCTCGGGGATGGTGACATAGCCTTCGGGCCCGATGCCCGAGGGCAGAAGCTGCGTCAGCACGGGTGCTGCGGGGTCGGTCACGTCGTAGACGCCCACGATCGAGCCACGCTCGGAGCCGACGAAGAGCATCGGCGTGCCGCCAAAGGTGTCGAAGGTGACGCTCTCGGGCTCCACGCCCTTGTTGCCGGACCGCTCTTCCGGGTAATGGCCGATCTGGATGATCGCCTCCTCGAAGCTGGTTCCGGCCTCGTAGACGACGGTGCCGTCCTGGGCGAAGATCGTCCAGCCGCGGGTGCCGCCGTCCATGTCGCCCTCGTTCGCGGTGGCGAAATGGGTGTCGTCGATCCAGGTCACGGCGTCGGGTTCGCGCGGCCAGGTCAGCGACTGGTCGAAGACCAGCGCGCCCTCTTCCTCGGTGTCGATGCCCTCGAGCGTGACCTCGCCGGCGGAGAAGTGGCTGAGGACCTCGCCCGCGCGGTTCAGGACGACCATGTGGTTGTTTTCCTGAAGCGTGACGACGATCTCGCCCTCGGCGTTGATCGCAACGAACTCCGGCTCCGGATCTTCGGGGGCCACATCGGCAAGGCCCGTGATGTCAGCGGCGATCATGCTGTCGCAATCGAGGCCGTCCTCGGTGGTCGGCAGGATCGCCACGAAGCCCGCGGGCATCTGCGGCACGCGGCCATCGCCGGCATCCTCGTCACGCTCGTTCTCGATCGCGACGGCGATGAAGCTGCCATCGGGCGAGATCGCAACGGCATCGGGCTGACCGCCAAGATCGCAGGAGGCGGTGACGGTGCGGCTGGCCACGTCCATCGCGTGCAGGACGCCCGAAGGGTTCGTGAAACTCTCCGAAGTGTTCTCGCCCACGTAGGCGATGCCGCCGCGCACAGCGACGGAGGTCGGCTCGCCCGCGGGCAGCGCGAAAGCGCCTGCCGCCACCGGGTTGGCCGGGTCGGTGATGTCGATGAAGCCGACCACGCCCGCCGGGCTGTCGGTGTAGACCAGCGTCAGGCCGTCGCCGGTAACGCCGATGATCTCGGCCGAGCTTTCCTCGGCCTCGGGGGCGTTCTGGGCGGTCATGAAAGACGCGATCCGGTTGAAGTTCATCTCTTGCGCAAGCGCGGGCGCGGCGGCCAGAAGGGCCACCGACGAGGTCAGCATAGCCATGCGGATGGGCATCGCGGGTCTCCGGTTGGATTGTGCAGCGCGCCACACCTGCCGCAGGCCCGTTACAGGGACGTGACCGGAACGTATCGGATTTGTGACGGTTCGCGTGGCGTGCTCAGCGGTACATGACCGCCCAACGCTCGATCAGCTGCTGTTGCAGCCCCTTGGCGGCGGCATTGTAGCCGCGCGCGCCCGGCGGGCGCTCGCGCTCGGCCTCGGTCAGGGCGGCGCGGCGCTCGACGTCGCCGCAGAAGATCGCGAAGGCGAGATCACGCCCCCCGGGCGTCCGGGCAAAACCGGCCAGCGACGAGACGAAATTCAGCGTCCCGGTCTTGGCCACCACGTTCACCGGGTGATTCTGGATCACGTTGCCGCGCTGGTCCAGCATCGGGATATCGCGCATCAGCCGACGCAACAGGCCGTTCGGCCCGGTCGAAACGAGTGCGCGGACCATGTCGTGCGCGCGCACGCGGCTTCTGTCACCGAGGCCCGAGTGATCGACGAAGGCGGCGTGGCGGGCCCCGAGCCGGTCGCGCATCCAGGCCGACATTTCCTCGGCCGAATGCGCGAGCGAGGTCGGCCGCACGCCACCTGCCTGGGTGGCCAGAAGGCCCACGACCTCGGCCGTCAGGTTGGTGGACCAGCGCATCATGCCGCGCAGGATGTCTTCGAGCGAGTCACTCACATGCTCGACCAGAACGACCGCGGACTCGGGCGCGGTATCGGCCAGTTCAACGCCGCGGAAGGTCAGGCCGTTGACGCGGGCCAGAGTCTCGAAGACCTCGGCCACGTAGGCCGAAGGGCGGCGCACCGGCAGCCAGCGCGCGCCGTTCTCGCCCAGGGCGCCGCGAGCGACCGTCCATTGGTCGCGACCCTCGACCTGGGCATAGGTATAGACGGGCGTCGTACGCTCCTCGATCCGCATGCGTGCGATCCGGACGGCGGGCCGCAGCGACTCCGACCGTGCATCCATGCTGACCGTGTAGTCACCCGCCTCGCGCGCCCATTCGAAATGCACGCGGTTGAAGTTGAGGTTCAGGCCGGAGATCGAGGGGTTATAGCCGACATGAGGCGGCTGCTCGGGGTCGATCTCGAAGATCTGGGGCAGCGCCCCGTCGGCAAGCAAAAGCCGCCCGGTCACCTCGCGCAGGCCATAGCTCTGCAACTCCGCAACCATCGCGGCAAGAGTGTCGGTGTCGAGCAGAGGATCGCCGGACCCCACGAGCCACAGGTCGCCGTCGAGCCGCCCGTTGACGATGGGCCCGTCGGCCACGATCCGCGTGCGGAACCGATATCCGGGGCCGAGCCGTTGCAGCGCGTAGGCGCAGGTCACCGCCTTCGTGACTGAGGCAGGCGGCAGCGTCAGTAGCGGGTTGAACACCTCGAGCATCTCGCCGGTCGCGGCATCGGCAACGGCGTAGCCTACCCGACCACCCAGGGCGGCCCTTGCGACAAGGTCCGCGCCGGTCGGAAGGGTGCGACGAACGAAGCCTTCGGGCCGCAAGGCCGGGCGAAGGGAAGTCTCGGGCGCGGCGGCCAGGCCGGGCGCGGCGGCCAGGCTGGCGGCCCCTGTCAGAAATGCGCGGCGCGAGAACATGAAAAGGCCGTTGGTTCAAAATCCGCCGTTAACTAAAGCGCAGCGTGCCGCATCACTCAAGTCCCTTGCCACCTCACGCCTGCGTGAAGCCGTGACTTTCCGGCCCTTTCGCAATGGGATAGCAGGGACCATGCACCGCGAAACGCTCCGCGCCCTTCCCCTGATGCTGCTGGCGATGGCACTGATTCCCTCGGGGGATGCCGCGGGCAAACTACTGGGCGAGGCGGGCGTCGCGCCGATTTTCACCGCGTGGAGCCGCTTTGCCCTTGGTGCGGCCCTTCTTCTGCCCTTCGTGCTGCACCTGACGCCGGTGCGGCTGTTTCTCGACTGGCGCGTCTGGCTGCGCGGGCTTTTGATCGCGGGGGGCATCGTGTGCATTCTGACCGCACTCAGGACCGAGCCCATCGCCAATGTCTTCGGCGCCTTCTTCGTCGGGCCGATGGTTGCCTACCTGTTGTCGGTCTGGCTGCTACGCGAGGCGTTCTCGGCCACGCGCGTGGCGCTTTTGGCGGTGGGGTTCGTGGGCGTGATCCTCGTGGTGAAACCGGGCTTCGGCATGACGCCGGGCCTGGGTTTCGCGGTGCTCGCGGGTCTGTTCTACGGCGCCTACCTGACCGCCTCGCGCTGGTTGTCCGAGCTGGCGCGCCCGCGCGCGATGCTGATCTCGCAACTGGTCGTGGGCGCGCTGGTGCTGGCGCCCGTCGGCCTGCCCGCGGTGCCCGAGTTCACGCCACGGATCGGCGCACTGACGCTGGCCTCGGCGCTTGGGTCGATGCTGGGCAACCTGTGCCTGATCCTCGCGCTGCGCATGGCACCCGCGACGCGGCTCGCGCCCTTCGTCTACACCCAGCTGATCGCGGCGACGGCATTGGGGTGGGCAGTCTTCGGCGTCTGGCCCGACGCGCTGACGCTGGCGGGGCTGGCGGTGCTGTTGGTCTCGGGGCTGGCGACGCTGGCGCTGCGGGGCGGACGCTGACGCCCTACCATTCGCCGCGCGCGCGGATCGCGGTCGAGGAGGCATCGACCATCGGCATGTTGAGGAAACACCAGGCCGGCGGCTCGCTTCGCGCCAGAAGGCGTGCACGGGCGGCGGGCAGGCGGAAGCGCTGAAAGGCCCGCGCCGCGGGCGACATGCGGGCCGAAATGCGCTGACCGGGGCGCGCCAGAACGCCCACGGGCACGGTGCGCAGGATCCACTCCCAGTGCTGCCATCGGTGGAACTGCGCCAGGTTGTCGGCCCCCATCAACCAGACGAAACGCACACCGGGATAGAGCGCCATCAGCCGCGACAGCGTCTCGGCGGTGTAGCGGGTGCCAAGGTGCGCCTCGATATCCGTGACGACAATCCGCGGGTCCTGCACCAGCGCGCGGGCCGCCGCCATCCGCCGGTCAAGCGGCGCGGGGCCGCGCGGCTTCAGCGGGTTGCCGGGGCTGACCAGCCACCACACCCGGTCGAGCCCGAAGCGCTTCAGCGCCTCGCGGCTGACATGCACATGGCCGCCATGCGGCGGGTCGAAGGAGCCGCCGAACAGGCCGATGGTCATGCCCGGCAGGGCAAGGGGGAGATTGCTGCGCATCATCGCGCCGCGAGATATCCGGTCTGGCCCGGACAGGGAAGGCTGCGTTATGATTTCGCGCTGTGTCGCGTCACCATCTGCCGAGGTTCCCATGTTGCGTTCCCGCACCCTGCTTGCCCTGCCGCTGGCCCTTGTTCTGTCGGCCCCCGCCGCCGCCGACCCCGCCGCAGATGCCACCCGCATCGCGGAACTCTCGGTGACCGAGGAGATCTTTGCCGGCGTCTTCGCCGCTCAGGCCCCGCTGATCGCCGGCAGCATGGCGCATGAATTCCGCACGCTCGGGATCACCGTTAACGACATGGACCGCTTCGTCGCGATCCTGGCCGAGGAGATGACCGGCCTTTTCACCGCCCGCATGCAGGAAGAGATCGCCCCGTTCTACCTGCAATCCTTCACCCCCGAGGAACTGGCGGAGATCCGGGCCTTCTACGAAAGCCCCACGGGATTGGTCCTGATGGAGCAGACGCCCGAGCTGATGTTGCAGGGCGCCATCGTCGGCGAACGGATCGGCCTGGAAATCGGCGCCGAAATCGGCCCCGCGCTGGCGGCGCGGCTGGAGGCCGAGGGGGTGCAGGTGACCGGCGACCGCTCGACCATGCAACGGTTGCTCGACGCGCTGCGCTGAGCGGCCACGCGCGGATTGCCGTTCGCGGCCCGAGGGATTAGATGCCGATGCAACCACGGATCAGCGGAACGGAGCGGCGCATGGCCTCCTATCAGTATGTCTATCACATGGATGGTGTCTCGAAGACCTATCCCGGCGGCAAGAAATGCTTCGAGAACATCCGCCTGTCGTTCCTGCCCGGCGTGAAGATCGGCGTCGTGGGCGTGAACGGCGCGGGCAAGTCCACGCTGATGCGGATCATGGCCGGGATCGACACCGATTTCACCGGCGAGGCCTGGTCCGCCGAGGGCGCCAAGGTCGGCTACCTCCCGCAGGAGCCGCAGCTCGACGAGAGCCTCAACGTGCGCGAGAACGTCATGCTGGGCGTGGCCGCCAAGAAGGCCAAGCTCGACCGGTTCAACGAACTGGCGATGAACTACTCGGACGAGACCGCCGACGAGATGGCCGAGCTTCAGGACGAGATCGACTCGCTGAACCTGTGGGATCTCGACAGCCAGATCGACGTCGCCATGGAGGCGCTGCGCTGTCCGCCGGACGAGGCCGAGGTCGCCACCCTTTCGGGCGGGGAACGGCGCCGCGTGGCGCTGTGCAAGCTGCTGCTGGAAGCGCCCGAGATGCTGCTGCTGGACGAACCGACCAACCACCTGGACGCGGAAACCATCGCCTGGCTGCAGCAGCACCTGATCGACTACAAGGGCACGATCCTGATCGTCACCCACGACCGCTATTTCCTCGACGACATCACCGGCTGGATCCTCGAGCTGGATCGCGGGCGCGGCATCCCCTACGAGGGGAACTATTCCGCCTGGCTCGAGCAGAAGGCCAAGCGGCTCGAACAGGAAGCCCGCGAGGACAAGTCGCGCCAGAAGACGCTGGAGCGCGAACTGGAGTGGATCCGCGCCGGCGCCAAGGCGCGGCAGGCCAAGCAGAAGGCCCGGATCAACGCCTACGAGGAACTGGCAGGCCAGTCCGAGCGCGAGAAGATTTCCCGCGCGCAGATCGTCATCCCCAACGGCCCGCGCCTGGGCGGCAAGGTGATCGAGGTCAATGGGCTGAAGAAGGGCTACGGCGACCGCCTGCTGATCGAGGACCTGAGCTTCGCCCTGCCTCCCGGCGGTATCGTCGGCGTGATCGGGCCGAACGGCGCGGGCAAGTCGACGCTCTTCCGCATGCTGACGGGTCAGGAAACTCCCGACGAGGGCAGCGTCGAATTCGGGGATACGGCGCAACTGAGCTACGTCGACCAGTCGCGCGATGCGCTGGATGCGAACAAGACCGTCTGGGAAGAGATCTCGGGCGGGGCCGAGATCATCGAGCTGGGCGATGCCTCGATGAACTCCCGCGCCTATTGCTCGGCCTTCAACTTCAAGGGCGGGGACCAGCAGAAGAAGGTGGGGCTTCTGTCGGGCGGGGAACGCAACCGCGTTCACATGGCCAAGCTTCTGAAGGCGGGCGGCAACGTGCTTTTGCTCGACGAGCCGACCAACGACCTCGACGTGGAAACGCTGCGCGCTTTGGAAGACGCGCTCGAGGATTTCGCGGGCTGCGCCGTGATCATCTCGCACGACCGCTTTTTCCTCGACCGCCTCTGCACCCACATCCTCGCCTTCGAGGGCGAGGCGCATGTGGAATGGTTCGAAGGCAACTTCGAGGATTACGAGGAAGACAAGAAGCGCCGCCTCGGCCCGGACGCGCTGGAGCCGAAGCGGGTGAAGTACAAGAAGTTCGTGCGGTAACGAAGGGGCGGGGTCAGTCGGCCCCGATCTCCTCCGGCGCATCCCCCGCGCCCCAGACCTTGCGGAAGCCCAGCACCTTGCCGCGCGAGGTGACGGGGTCGTAGGTCATGTCCATCCGCGACATGAAATCCACGATCTTCTTGATCGTGCGGGCGTGGTATTTCTTGGGGTGCAGCTCCATCACGCAGAAGCGCAGGGGGCATTTCCAGGGGCGGTTGAACATGTCCGCCTCGGCGCCCTCGACATCCATCAAGACGACATGCGGCTTGTGCGCCCGGATCAGGTCATGGACCGAGATCAGCGGCACGCGCACCCCCCGCCCCTTCCCGCCGAGGCTGGAGCCGGTGTAGCCCTCCGACACCGCGAACTCGGCCATCGCGCCCTCTTCGACCGGGCCGGTGGCAGCGCCGTGCATCACGCTGACGCCGGACAGGCCGTTGCGGGCGAGGTTCGCCTCGATCACCGGGAGAAGATCGGGGTTCGCCTCGACCGACAGCACGTTTTCGGGGCCAGCGCGCTGCGCGCAAAGTGCCGTGACATAGCCGATGCCCGCGCCAAGCTCGAGCACGCGAAAGCCCTTGCGCACGCAGCGGTCGGCGGAACGCGCCTCGTCCTCCTCGTAGGTGCCGTCGGCGAGTTTCTCGAGAATGGCGGGCGTGGCCAGCCCCTTGGGAAGGCCCAGATCGACGCCGTTCAGGCGAAACTCGTACATCGGCGCGGCCCCCGGTCCTGTCGTCTGGCAAGCATCATGGCGCGGGGTCTGGCCCATGACCATGGCAATTTCTGGGCCATCAGGCGGTGGGCGTGACCCCGAGATCCTCGTCGGAGAAGCGGAGCAGCGTCTTGCCCGCCGACATGTGGGCGGCGTAGTCGGCGATGCCCTGCTGCGCCTCTTCCGGCGTGACGATGCGGGCCACGTCGCTGACGGCGAAGCCGCCCTTCAGCGCCTGCGTCGCCTCGCGCGCGGACCACAGGAGGCGGGCAAGCCCCTGCCGGGGCAGCCATTGCGACAGCCAGAAGCCCCGCACCGCCGCCTCGCGGAAGATCAGCTTGCCGGGGTGAAGCTGGATCGCCGATTGATCGAGCGCGCCGTAGACCAGCACCTCGCACCCGGGGCGGAGAGCGGACACAAGCCGCCCGGTCATCGCCCCACCCACGGCGTCGAACGCCATGCGGCAGCGCAAGTCGCGGCAGAGCTGCGCCAGATCCTCGTCGAAACGCGCGTCGGAGGAGTTCAGGACATACCGCGCGCCCTCGGCCTGTAGCTGTGCCACCTGATCGGCGCGGCGGACGACGTTGATGACCTTGACGCCCTTCTCCCGCGCGCGCTTGCGGATCATCCGCCCCAGCTGACCGCCCGCGCCGGTCGAGACGACCGACCGGTGCCCGCCCTTGCGCGCCAGCGAGAGAAGCGCGATGGCGGTCAGCGGGTTGACCGCCGACATCGCCCCCGAGCCGAGCGAGACGCCCTCGGGCAAGGGCAGCGCGCGCGAGGCATCCACCACGGCATAGTCGGCCCACATGCCGCCCCCGCCGGTGGCAAGCGCCACGCGCTTTCCCATCAGCCAGCGCGCCATCAACCCGCTGCCCGCGGCCACGACGATGCCAGACCCTTCGAGGCCGGGCACGAACGGGTAATCGGTGCCGATGCCATATTCGCCCTTGAGCGTCATAAGGTCCGAGGGGTTCACCGGCGAGGCCGCGATCCGCACGAGGACCTGGCCCGGGCCGGGCGCGGGGCGCGCAACGTCCTGCAGTTCGAGCGCATCCTGCCCGGTCAGCATCAGGGCGCGCATGGTGTCGGGCAGGTTGGTCATGGTCGGTCTCTCCGCTGTCGCCGCCAACCTGACACGCGCGCCCGGCCCTTGGCAAACCCCGGTCCGGCTGGCATCACCCGGGGCGAAGGTAATCAGGGGACTGCACCATGCAACTCTGGGTCGGACTGGGCAATCCGGGCGCGAAATACGCGGGCAACCGGCACAACATCGGCTGGATGGCCGTGGACCGGATCGCGGCGGATCACGGGTTTTCACCCTGGCGCGGCAAATTCCAGGGCAGCCTGTGCGAAGGCAGTCTTGGCGGGGAAAAGGTGCTGCTCCTGAAGCCCGAGACCTTCATGAACCTGTCCGGCCAATCGGTGGGCGAGGCGATGCGCTTCTACAAGCTGACGCCCGTGGACGTGACCGTGTTCCATGACGAGCTGGACCTTGCGCCGGGCAAGCTGCGGGTGAAGTCGGGCGGCGGGCACGCGGGGCACAACGGGCTGCGGTCCATGCACCAGCATATCGGCGAGGCCTATCACCGCATCCGGCTCGGCATCGGGCATCCGGGGCACAAGGACCGGGTGGCGGGCTATGTCCTCTCGGATTTCGCCAAGGCCGAACAGGACTGGCTCGACGACCTGATGCGCGGCATCTCGGACGGGGCGCCCGAGCTGGCGAAGGGCGACACCGGGCGTTTTATGAACGCGGTGGCGCTGCGCACGGCCCCGCCGCGCAGCTCGACCACGGCGAAGGAGGCGGCGAAGCCCGCCGCGCCGCCGTCCGAGCCGGAGGCGGACGCGCGCAGCCCGCTTCAGCGGCTGATGGACAAGTTCAAGTGAACGACCGGCTGCGCGAGGCGTTCCTGCGGCAGGGCAAGGCCTGTGCGATGCTTGGCTCGCCCTTCATGGGGCGGCTGATGCCGCTACTGGCCGACCGCCTGCGGCCCGATTGCGCAGTTGCGCGGCGGCTGC
Source organism: Roseicyclus sp. (assembly GCA_965661995.1). GTDB lineage: Bacteria > Pseudomonadota > Alphaproteobacteria > Rhodobacterales > Rhodobacteraceae > Roseicyclus. Next base: position 611 of record CBFIFZ010000033.1, on the reverse strand, counting down.
TCGACTGGCCCGGCGACGTCAGTGCCAACGGCCATTCCGTTCCCCTGCGGCTTGCAGGCGCGCTGCATGGGCTGGTGCTGGATGGCAGCGACGCAGGACTGGCTGCGGTCTACCCGCCTACCGAGGTCAGCGATGATGCGCTTTGGTCCGCTGTCGAGGTGGCGATGGTCCGGCACGAGGTCCGTCTGATGGCCTGGCTCGACCAGGCACCCCAGACCAACGAGGTGCGCCGCGCGGGCGCGCTGATCCCCGCGATCTGGTGGGCGCTGGCGCGCCACGACCTTCCCGTGACGCTGTCCGAACTGGGGGCCAGCGCGGGGCTTAACCTGTCGCTCGACCGCTTCGCGCTGGAAGTTGGCGGCGCGTCGCACGGCCCTGCCGACAGCCCGGTGCGGCTTGCGCCGGAGTGGTCCGGCGCTGGCCCCGCGCCGCGCGCGATCCGGGTGATCGAGCGTGCCAGCGTGGACCGCAACCCGCTCGACCCGAAGGATCCGGCAGCGCAGTTGCGGCTTCTCGCCTACCTTTGGCCCGATCAACCGCACCGTCTTGAGCTGACGCGTGGCGCAATCGCGCTGGCCGATACCGTCCCTGACCGCGACGATGCCGCGCCA
>CBFIFZ010000032.1:0-19386 GCA_965661995.1 Roseicyclus sp. | reverse complement strand
GAACTGGGGATCGACCCCGAGGACGGCACGGTCGACGGGCTGGACGGCGATGGCGCTCCGGACATCACCTTCGAGGAGATCGAGAAGGTGCTGACCGGTTCGGGCGACGACGTGATCGACGGCGGTGACGCCACCGGTCCGATCGACGTGGACGCGGGCGATGGCGATGACGAGGTCACGGGCGGCACGGGCGACGACACGGTCGCGGCCGGTTCGGGCGACGACACCGTGGACGGCGGCGCGGGCGATGACCTGCTCGAGGGCGGCGCGGGCGACGACCTGCTCGACGGCGGCGACGGGGATGATGTCCTCGAGGGCGGCGAGGGCAGCGACACGCTCGAGGGCGGCTCGGGTGCCGACACGCTCGAGGGTGGTGCGAACGACGACGACCTCGTCGCGGGTGCCGGTGACCTGGCCGAGGGCGGCGCGGGCGACGACGAGTTCACCATCGACAGCTCGCTTCCGGGCGATGCGCCGATCACGATCGTGGGCGGCGAGGACACCGCCGAGGACATGGGCGTCGGCTACGACGACTCGAACGCGCCCACCGATGGCGGCGGCGACGCGATCACCGACGGCGCCGACGCGATCGACGGCAACGGTGGCGACGACACCATCGACGCGGGCGGCGGTGACGACACGGTCGACGGCGGCGAGGGCGACGACGTGATCGCGGGCGGCGCGGGCGACGACGACCTCGCGGGCGGCGAGGGCGATGACGACATCGACGGCGGCACGGGCGAAGACGTCCTTGACGGCGGCGACGGCGACGACACGCTGGACGGCGGCGCCGACGACGACACCATCACCGGCGGCGACGGCAACGACAGCGTCATCGGCGGCGCGGGCGACGACCTGATCGTCACCGGCGACGACGGAACCCCGGACCGGGCGATACCGCCCTTCGCGGGCTTCCCGGGCGCCCCGGGCGATGCCGATCCCTTCAATGACCGTGACACGGTCGAGGCCGGTTCCGGCGATGACACGGTCATCACCGGCGACGACAACGACGTGGTGCTGGGCGGCGACGGGGATGACTCGATCGACACCGGCTTCGACGACGACAGCGTGCAGGGCGGCGACGGCGCCGACACGATCATCGGCGGCGAAGGCTCGGACACGCTGGAGGGCGGCCAGGGCGGTGACCTGATCTTCGGCGGAATCGGGCCGGGCTTCGACACGCTCAACGTGGCCGATGACGGCTTCGGCTCGCCCATCGGGCCGGATCCGATCCTCGACAACGGTGACGACCTGATCCGTGGCGGTGGCGGCGACGACACCATCTTCGGCGAGGACGACAACGACACGATCTTCGGCGATGGCGGCGACGACGTGATCGACGGCGGCATCGACGATGACTCGATCGAGGGCGGTGCCGGCAACGACAGCATCCTTGGCGGCCAGGGCGACGATTTCGTCCGCGGCAACTTCGGCGAAGACACGCTGGAAGGCGGTCGCGGGTCCGACACGCTGCTGGGCGATGGCGACAACGACCTGATCATCGGCGGTGCGGGCGACTCGATCGTCGGCGGCGGCGACAGCGACACCATCGTGATCGATCCGGCCGAGGTCGATGGGCTGGGCGAGAACGCTACCGGCATCTTCGTCGACGGCTCGTCGAACGGCGATGACCGCGACACGCTCGACCTCACCGCGTTCGAGGCCTTCCGCAACCTGGTGGAAACACCCGACGGGGACGGCGATTCGACCTCCGGTTCCGTCGAGGTGCTCAACGCCGAGGGCGAGTGGGTGCCCGTCACCTTCGCCGAGATCGAGACCCTGCTCCTGCCCGCGAAGGCGCCGGACGGCGTCGTTGACGGCGAGGAGACCGGCGAGACCATGGGTCTCGGCTACAGCGATGCAAACGCGCCCACCGATGGCGGCGGCGACCTGATCACCAATGGTGACGACAGCATCGACGGCAACGGCGGCGATGACAGCATCGACGCGGCCGGTGGCGACGACACGGTCGATGGCGGCGAGGGCGCTGATACCGTCAACGGCAACCAGGGCGATGACCTGCTGGATGGCGGCGCGGGCGACGACCTCGTCACGGGCGGGCTCGGCGAAGACACCGTCCTCGGCGGCGCAGGCGATGACGAGCTGCGCGGCAACGACGGTGACGACAGTCTCGACGGTGGCGAGGGCAACGACTCGATGGGCGGCGCAGAGGGTGACGACACCCTGCAAGGCGGCGCCGGCCAGGACACGCTCTCGGGCGGGTCGGGCGATGACGTCCTTGACGGCGGCGCCGATGACGACACGCTGAACGGCAACTCGGGCAACGACGAGATCACCGATCTCGAGGGTGACAACCTCGTGGACTCCGGCATCGAAGGCTTGCCGGACCGCGGCTTCCCGTTCTTCGGCAATTCCGACACGGCACCGGGTGACGATCTCGACACGGTGACCACCGGAGCGGGTGACGACACGATCTCGACCGGTGACGACGCCGACGTGATCGATGCCGGTGACGGTGACAACGTCATCGACGGCGGCTTCGACGACGATGACATCACCTCGGGCAGCGGGGCCGACCTGATCGTGTCCGGCGAAGGGTCCGACACGGTTTCCTCCGGCGATGGCGACGACACCATCTTCGGCGGGATCGGGGGCATCGGCGGCGACTCGGTCAACCTGATCGACGACAACGTGCTGCCGTTCCGCAACGACCCGATCCTCGACAATGGCGACGATCTGATCGACGCCGGCGCGGGCGACGACCTGGTCTTCGGCGAGGATGACAACGACACGATCCTCGGCGGCGCGGGCGACGACACGCTCGACGGCGGCATCGACGACGACGTGATCGAGGGCGGTGCGGGTGACGACAGCATCATCGGCGGCCAGGGGGCGGACAGCCTCTCGGGCGGCGAGGGTGACGACACCTTCACGGTCGGCCTCTTCACCGATCCGATCTTCGGCGACACCTATGGGGAAGGCGTCGGAGACACGATCGTGGGTGGCGAGGATCCCGACGGCGCCGATGTCGACGTGCTCGACCTCTCCGGGGCCGGTCCGCTCAAGATCGTCTTTGACGATGCGGTCGATCCGACCGGCACACCGGGCGAGTCGGGGACGGTGACCTTCTTCACCGACAACACCCAAAGCACGGTTGCGGGCACGCTGACCTTCTCGGAGATCGAGAATGTCATCCCCTGCTTCACCCCCGGTTCGCTGATCGCGACCCCGAGGGGCGAGGTCCCGGTCGAGACGCTGCGGGAGGGCGACAAGGTCATCACCCGCGACAACGGCATCCAGGAAATCCGCTGGGCCGGCAGCCGGACGCTCGGTCGCGCGGATTTCGCCAAGGCGCCGAACCTCAAGCCGATCCTGGTCAAGGCGGGTGCCCTCGGCCACGGCCTGCCCGAGCGCGACATGCTCGTCTCGCCGCAGCATCGCATGCTGATCGCGGGCAACCGGACGCAGCTCTACTTCGACGAGAGCGAGGTCCTGGTGGCGGCCAAGCACCTGGTGAACCACGGCTCGATCCAGGCGGTGGACACGCTGCGGACGACTTACATCCACTTCATGTTCGACCGGCACGAGGTGGTTCTGTCCGACGGTGCATGGACCGAAAGCTTCCAGCCCGGCGATCAGACGCTGGGGGCCATGGGGCAGGAGACCCGCGCCGAGATCGTGGCGCTCTTCCCGGAACTGTCCACCGAGGAGGGGATCACCGATTACACCGCTGCGCGGCGCTCTCTGAAGGCGCACGAGGCGAAACTGCTGCAGCTCTGAGCCACGCGCCCCGGAGGGGCGGGGCAAGGGCACAGGCACGGGGAAGGGCGGTCTGGCGGGACCGCCCTTTTTCCTATGCGTCGCGGCCCGCGCGCCAGGCGGCCCATGCCTCGGGCGTGTCGAGGTCGACCGCGGCGCGGTCATCCTTCATCGGCAGGAGATGGACGCGCGCGCCCTCCCGCTTCAGCACCGCCCGCGCGCCCTCGTCCCCCGAAAGCCGCCCGAGCTCGGGCAAAAGGTCGGCCGGGAACAGAACCGGGTGCCCCGCGCGCCCGTCGCGCGTCGCCGCCCGCAGGATCGCCGTCGGCGCCTGCGCATGGAGCGACACCATCAGGTAGATGTCGCCCGCCGTGATCTCCGGCATGTCGGCCAGCACGATCAGCACGGGCCCGCTCAGCCCCGCGACGCCCGCACGGATCGAGGCCGCCATTCCGTCACTGCCCTGCGCCTCGACGATCTCGACGGCCAGCCCGTCGAGCGCCGCGCGCCGCGCGTCCTGTCCGGGGCCGAGGACCACCCGCACCGGCACGCCGGATTTCAACGCGCGCCGCGCCATGAGCCGAAGAAGCGGTTGGCCCTCGACCTCTTCCAGCATCTTGTCGCGTCCTTGCATGCGTCGCGACGCACCCGCCGCCAGCACCAGGATCGTGGGCTCCGCCATCGGGGTCTCCCTGCTTCATCTTGGCAAATGCAACTCCGGGGGAGTCGCGAACGCGACGGGGACAGAGCCCCATTGCTGTCCTCTCCTACCGCGTGCCACGCCTGCTGTCAGCGCCGACCGCACCCGGGAACCGGGTGCCGGGCCCAACCAACGACCGATGCCTCCGGCATCGTGTCGTGGGCGGGAGCGCCCCCTCATGCGCGCATGCGCGCATCCTCCCAGAGCGGGGCCGTCACCAGCCGGGCGGGCCGCATCTGCCCGAGGATCTCGATCTCGACGGCAAGACCGTCCGCGATGCGTTCGGCGGGCAGAAAGCCCATGGCGACCGACTGCCCCGTCCAGTGCGAATACCCCCCCGAGGTGCAGAAGCCCGCCACCGCACCGTCGAGCCAGATCGGCTCGTAGGCGACGACATCGGCATCCTCGGCCTCCACGACGAAGGTGGCGAGCCGCCGGGCGGGCGGCGTCGCGCGCTCGGCCTCGACCGCGGCGCGGCCGATGAAGGGCACGGCCTTCTTCCACGCGACGAAGCGGTCGAGCCCCGTTTCGGCGGGCGTGTAATCGGGCGAGTACTCGCGCATCCAGGACCCGAACCCGCGGTCGAGGCGCAGCGACATCATCGCGCGCATGCCGAACGGCTTGATGCCGAAGGCCTGTCCCTTCTCCCAAAGCGCCCGCCAGAGCGCCCTTTGCTCCATCGCGTCGACATAGATCTCGTAGCCGAGATCGCCGGTGTAGCTCACGCGCTGCACCTGCGCGGTGACAAGGCCGATGGTCAATTGCCGAACATCCATGAAGCGCATCCCGGCCACGTCCTCGCGCGCCACCGCCTGCAGAAGGTCGCGGGCGCGGGGGCCTGCGATCTGGAACCCGGTTCGCCGGTCGGAGATGTTGTCGAGCGTGACATCCTCCCCCTCTGGCGGGTTTTGCACGAACCAGCGCATGTGAAAGTCCTGCGCGCCGTAGGAGGCTGTCAGCTGGAAGTGGCCTTCGCTCAGGCAGGAGATCGTGAAATCGCCAAGTATCTTGCCCGTGTGCGACAGCATCGGCGAGAGCGACAGCCGCCCGGGCGCGGGGATGCGCCCGGCCATGATCCGGTCAAGCCAGGCGCGCGCGCCGGGGCCCTGCACATCATATTTGCCGAAGTTCTGCACCTCGTTGATGCCCACGCCCGTGCGCACGGCGCGGACCTCGCGCGCGGTGGCCTCCCAGGCGTTGGAGCGTCGGAAACTCGGCGTCTCGTAGCGCGCCTCGCCGGGGGCGGCGAAATAGTTCACCACCTCCAGCCCGTATTGCTGGCCCCAGACCGCGCCCATCGCGTCGAAGGTGTCATACATCGGCGTCGTGCGATGGGGGCGCGCGGCGGGCAGTTCCTCGTTCGGGTAGACCACCAAAAACCGTGTCTGGTAATTCTCGATCACCTTGGGCAGCGTGTAGCCCGGCGTGATCCAGCGCCCGAAGCGGGCGACATCCATCGCCATCACGTCCCGCTCGGGCTCCCCCTCGACCATCCATTGGGCAAGGCTCAGCCCCACGCCGCCGCCCTGGCTGAAGCCCGCCATGACGCCACAGGCCGACCAGTAGTTGCGCAGCCCCGGGACGGGGCCCACCAGAGGGTTGCCGTCGGGGGCGAAGGTGAAGGGGCCGTGGATCACCGATTTGATGCCCGCGCGTTCCAGCACCGGGAAGCGTTTGAAGGCAAAGGCGATCGAATCGCCGATCTTGTCGAAATCATCGGGCAAAAGCTCGTGCCCGAACTCCCATGGCGTGCCGTCGACGGCCCAGGGGCGGCAGGTCTTCTCGTAGAACCCGATGCAAAGCCCGCGCCCCTCCTGCCGCAGGTAGCTTTCGCCCGAGGGGTCCATGACATGGGGGTGTTCGCTGTCGCGTTCGTAGATCTCGGGGGTTTCCTCGGTCACCAGATACTGGTGTTCCATCGGGTGCAGCGGCAGGTAGCACCCCGCCATCGCCGCGACCTCGCGCGCCCAGAGCCCCGCGGCGTTGACCACGTGCTCGGCGTGGATCGTGCCCTTGTCGGTCACCACGTCCCATGTGCCGTCCGGGCGGGGGTTGGTCTCGATCACCCTGGTGTGCAGCACCATGTCGGCCCCGCCCATCTTGGCGGCCCGCGCATAGGCATGGGTCGTGCCCGAGGGGTCGAGATGCCCGTCGAGCGGGTCGTAGAGCCCGCCCAGAACCCCCTCGACATTGGTGATCGGGGCAAGGGCCTTGATCTCCTCGGGGCCGATGATCTCGGTCTCCAGCCCCATGAAGCGGTGTTTCGCGCGCTCGGCCTTGAGCATGTCGAGCCGTTCTGGCGTGTCGGCCAGCGTCACGCCGCCGACGTGGTGGAGGCCGCAGGACATGCCGGTCAGCTCCTCCAGCTCGCGGTAAAGGCGGATGGTGTAGCCCTGAAGGGCCGCCATGTTCGTGTCGCCGTTCAGCGTGTGAAACCCGCCCGCCGCGTGCCAGGTCGAGCCGGAGGTCAGCTCCGAGCGTTCCAGCAGCATCACGTCCGACCAGCCGAGCTTGGTCAGGTGATAGGCGACCGAAGCGCCGACGACGCCGCCGCCGATGATGCAGACGCGGGTGGTGGTTTTCATGGGACGCCTCCGTTAGCCTTGTGGGGGCAGGCTTGCGGTGCGCCACAGGCCACGACAAGCCCAAAGGCGACATTCCGTGTCGCAGGTCGGAAAGGGGGCGCATGTTCCGCTCGATCCTGCGCTGGCTGCGCCAGCAGTCCCGGCGCATCCATGTCCGTGTGATCCTGTTCGCCGTGCTGAACATGGCAGCACTCGCTCTCGCCGCCGTCGTCGGCCCGTTGCTGCCCGACGGGCTCGGCGACCGGATCGGCGCGCGGTCCGTCGACACGATCCTGCAGGTCATCGCTTCGTCGATGCTGGCGGTGGTCACCTTCTCGCTGACCATCATGGTGACGGGCTTCTCGCGCGCCGAGGGGCAGTGGACGCCGCGCAGCCATATCCTGCTGCGCGAGGATACGCTGACCCATTCGGTGCTGGCGACCTTCCTCGGTGCCTACCTTTACGCGCTCATCGCCATCATCCTGCGCGCCGCGGATGTCTTCGGCGAGAGCGAACTGGTGGTGCTGTTCTTCACCACGCTTCTCGTGGTGGCCGCGATCATCTGGTCGATCATCCGGTGGATCCTGCACCTGGAGGGCTACGGCAGCCTGACGCTGACAGCCCGCCAGCTGGAACGCCGCGCTGCGACGGCCGTGCGCGAGGCCGCGCGCTTTCCCGCGCAGGGGGCGCGGCCGCTCACCCCCGACGTGGCGATCCCCGAGGAGGGCACCGACCTGCGTGCGAGGCGCGCGGGCTATGTCCAGCAGATCTTCGAGGAGGCGCTGCAGACCGAGGCGAAAAAGCTCGACACGCAGATCTACGTGCTGGCCCCCGCGGGCCGCTACGTGCAGCGCGGCGACGTGCTGGCCCGCATCGCGGGCGAGCGCGCGCCCGGCAAGGAGGCGATGGGACGGTTGCGCGCGGCGATCCCGGTCGATGACGTGCGCAGCTTCGAGATGGACCCGGTCTTCGGCGTGACCGTGCTGGCAGAGGTGGCCACGCGCGCGCTCTCACCGGGCGTGAACGACCCCGGCACGGCGATCGACATCATCCACCGCCTGTCCCACGTCATCGGCGAGGCGCGTGTCGCGCCCGAACTCGACGCGCCACGGCAGGACCGGGTCTGGATCGAGCCCATGTCTCTCGACGCGCTCTTCGAGGCGAGCCTCATGCCCATCGCGCGCTGCGCGGGCGAGGCGGTCGAGGTGCACCTGGCGCTGGTCCATGCCTTCGCCGCGATCGGGCGCGTGGGCGACGATGCCATGGCCGAGGCGGCCCGCCAGGCCGCCGCAGGTCACATGGCGCGGGCGAAGACGCAGGTGACCCACCGGCCCGACCTCGAGCGGCTGCAGAAGGCGGTCAGCCGAGCTTGCGCACCTTGAGGCGGGTCAGGCGGTTCTTCTCGCGCTCGGCGACTTCGAAACGGAAGCCGTGGAAGCTGAAGCACTGGCCGACCACCGGGATGGTCTGCGCTTCGTGGATGACGAGGCCCGCGACAGTGTTCGCCTCCTCGTCGGGCAGGGTCAGGTCGGTCGCGCGGTTGAAGTCGCGGATCGTCATGGCCCCGTCGATGACGTAATTTCCGTCGGGGCCGGGGGCCAGCACGGGGGCCTCGGGCGTGTCGAACTCGTCGGTGATCTCGCCCACGATCTCTTCCAGGATATCCTCGAGCGTGATGAGACCGCGCAGCGCGCCGTATTCGTCCACCACCAACGCGAAATGGGTGTGGCGCTTGAGGAACTGGCGCAGCTGGTCGTCGAGCGTCGTGGTCTCGGGGATGAAATAGGGTTTCACCGCGACATCGGTGATCTTGAAGCCCTGGATGCCCGGCGCATCCGCGCCCCGCGTCAGCCGGTCGATGGCGCGCAGCAGGTCCTTGGCATGGACAAGTCCGATGATGTTCTCCTGCTCGCCCTTGTAGACCGGCAGGCGGGTGTGGGGCGATTGCAGCGCCTGGCTGAGGATCGCTTCCGGGTCGGCCTCGGCGTCGATCATCTCGATGCCGGAACGGTGCAGCATGATCTCCTCGACCGTGCGCTCGTGCAGGTCGAGCGCGCCCAGGAGCCGGTCGCGCTGTTCCTTTTCCACCGTGCCCTCGGAATGGCCGAGCGAGAGCGCCCCCATGATCTCTTCATGGACGGAAACCATGTTCGCGCCCGCGTCGATCCGCACGCCGAACAGGCGCAACACACCCCGCACCAGCAGGCGCACGACCGAGACGACGGGCGCCATGACCGACACGACGAGACCCACGGGCCGCGCGATGCGCGCCGCTGTCCGTTCGGGGTCGTTGATCGCGTAGGTCTTGGGCAGCACCTCGGCGAAGATCAGCACGAGCGCCGTCATCACCAGCGTCGCGATGGCCACCCCGCCTTCGCCCAGGATCGTGGTCAGAAGGGCGGTCGCCAGCGAGGTGGCGAGGATATTGACGAGATTGTTGCCCAGAAGGATGCCGCCGATGAGCCGCTCGTTGTCTTCCTTCAGCGCCAGAGCGCGGTCCGCGCCGGGGGCATGCTCGCCCCGGTCGACCATCGAGCGCAGCTTGCCGCGGGTGGCGGCCGTCAGCGCGGTTTCCGAGCCCGAGAAGAAGCCCGAACACAAGAGCAGGAACAGGATCACCGCGGCGGTGATCCATGTCGTCGGGTCGGAGAGGGCCGAGAGAGCCTCGGTCGGGGGGGCGTTTTCCATGTGGCGGTTATGGGGTGGGGCGCGCGCCGCTTCAAGATGGCGCCGTTGCAAGGCTTGGGCGGTGTTGCGCCGAAAGTGGGGGGCTCTGCCCCCGTCGCATGCGCGACTCCCCCGCCATATTTGCGGGATAGAGATGGGGGTGGCGCGCGTTAACCTTAACGGTTTGCGAGCGGGTGGTTCTCGAGGACGAGGCGTTTCAGGCGCTCGTCGAGGATATGGGTGTAGATCTCGGTGGTGGCGATGTCGGCGTGGCCCAAGAGCGCCTGGATCGCGCGCAGGTCGGCGCCGTTCTGCAGAAGATGCGTGGCGAAGGCATGGCGCAACGTGTGCGGCGTGACGCGCGCGGGGTCGAGGTTGGCCGCCAGCGCCAGTTCCTTGATCAGCGTGAAGAAGCGGATGCGCGTGAGGTGCCCCGCCGTGCCGCGCGAGGGGAAGAGGAAGGGCGAGGGGCGCGCGCCGGTCTCGGCCTTTTGCCGCGCCTCTTCGGCGTCGCGATGGGCTAGCCAGGCGGTGATGGCGGCGCGGGCGGGCGGCGAGAGCGGGACCATGCGCTCCTTGCCGCCCTTGCCGCGGACGAGCAGAAGCTGCGGATCGCCGCGCACGGCGGCGACTGGCAGCGCGACCAGCTCGGTCACGCGCAGGCCGGTGGCGTAGAGCACCTGCATCAGGCAGGTGTTGCGTGAGCGGTCGGCGGCGCTTCGGCCATGGGTTTCGGCCGCGGCGAGAAGGGCGTCGACCTCTTCGATGCTCAGGGTGCCGGGCAGGCTGCGCTTGCGCCCCGGCCCCTTGATCTGCAGCGCGGGGTTATCCTTGCGCCAGCCCTCGTCCACGGCGAAGCGGTAGAACTGTTTCAGCGCCGAGAGGCGGCGGGCGCGTGTGGCAGGGGCAAGGCCCTGGGCGTCGAGATGGGCGATGTAGCTCTCGAGTGCCGCGCGGTCGGCCTGCGAAAGCGCGCCGCCGCGCTGCGCCAGCCAGTCGGCGGCATCCGTCAGGTCGCGCCCGTAGGCGAGCTGCGTGTTGCGCGCGGCCCCCTGTTCCGCGGCCTGCGCTTCGAGGAAGGTCGAGATCCGGCGCGCGGCATCGGGATCGGCCACGGCCCTAGCCCTCGAGCAGGACGAGTTGCAGCGCCGCGCGGCGGGCCACGTCCTCGAGCCCGACGGCGCGGTAGAGCGTGAGCGCGTCGGTGATGTCGTCGGGGTCACGCCCGGGGTCCGACAGGACCAGCGCCGCGCGCAGCAGCGCCTCGCCCAGCCGGTCGTTCTGCAGGAACCAGGCGTAGCGATGGGCGGGTGGCGTGCCGTCGAAGGCGCGGGCGGCGGCCGTGGCGGTCAGTCCGGCCTCGGGCGGGGGCGTCGCGGGCAGGCCGCGGGCCAGCGCGAAGGCGAAACGTTCGTCCTCGGTCTGCGGCACGGCGGCCTGCGCGACCTCTTCGTAGACCGGGGAGAGCAGGCCGATCCGCCGCGCCAGAAGCCCCGCCTCGCCGGTGAGCGGGCTGCGCAGGAGACGCTGGGCATAGGCCTCGGCGAAGGCGGTCTCAAGGCCTGCGGCCTCCATCGCCGCCCAGGCGGGGGCGAGGCGCAGGGCTGTCTCGGCCGCGTCACCCGCGAGCAGCGCCGCGTCGAAGCGTTGCAGGGCCGCGACCCTCTCCCAGACGCCACCCGAGGCCGAGGGCACGCGCGCTGTGTAGATGGCGAGCCATTGGCCCGCCTCGATCGCGCCCGAGCGGGTCAGCCGTTCCGAGGCGTCGAGCTGCGCGTTCCACCCGGCCAGATCGCTCAGATCGGCATGGGCGAAGGCCAGCGGCAGGTCGGTCGTCGCGGGCCGTTCACCGATCGCCGCGCGCATGTGAAAGGCGAGCGGCGTCAGCGCGGGATCGGGCGGCAGCGGCGGCTCTCCCTCGAAGAGCTCGGGATCGAGGAAGCGGGCGATCAGGTCACCTTCGGCGGTCGTGATGCGCCCCAGCGCCTCGCCCGTGTCGAGCGTCAGCGCGGCGGCCGGCCAGTCGCCCTCGCGTGCGAGGCAGAGGATACGCGCGGGCAGCGTGGGTGCGAGATCGGGGCTTGCCTCCATCGTCTGGCAGGCGCGATCGGCGTGGCCGGTCAGGAGCGAGACATCGAACCAGCGGCGAAACACCTCGGCATCGGACGCGCCGGCGCGTTCGATCAGCGCCTGCGCCGGGTCGAGCGCGCCCCGCGCCAGCAGCATGTCGACGCGGGCGAGGAAGAGCCCCGGAAGATCGGGTGCCGCATCGAGGGGCGGGTCGAGCTCGGCCAGCGCAAGCGTTTCGGTGAAGGCCTGGATCGCGGGCAGCCCCTGTACCGGCTGCGCCCGGAAGAGGCGCGACAGCGTCTCGGTCTCGGATGCGCCCCAGAGACCCAGCGGAAGACCGGTGATCGTGGCGGGCAACAGGCCCACCGCGTCGATGGTGACCGCACCCAGCGGCATGACCGTGATATCGGGCGGAAGGGCCGAGGTCGCGATATCGGCATGCGGCCGCGTCACGGTGTCCGACAGCCATTCGGGCGAGGCGACCTCAGGCAGGTCCGACAGGTCCTGCGCTTCTGCGGGCAACATCGGCACCTCCTGCGCGGCGCCGGGCAGGGCGAAGACGGCAAGCAGCAGAAGGGTGGCCCTGGTCCACATCAGTCCACGTCAAGCTCCACCGGGGTGGTGACGGTGGTCTGTTGCGGAACGAGGTAGCCCGAGTAGGAATAGCCGATCAGCCCGAGGACCCCCAACACGATCAGCAACAGCAGTAACCGGATGATGCGCCCCATGGTCCTTGTCGTCCTTGCCTCGTCTTGCCTCGGTTCGGTTCCGCGACGCGTCTGGCCGCGGATCGGCGTTTGCCGCCGTTCTCAATTCCTTATAAGCCATGCGAGGCGCGATTGCGCCAGCCAAGGGAAAGAAATTTCGGAATCATGGGCGAAACCACGCCACATTCGCGTGAACGGACGGGGGAATCCCTTCGGCGGACGGTCGTGCTGGTGGGCATGATGGGCGCGGGCAAGACCGCCGTGGGCCGGGCGCTTGCGACGCGCCTCGGCGTCGAGATGCGCGACTCGGACGCCGAGATCGTCGCCTCGGCGCAACTGAGCATCGCCGAGATCTTCGAACGCTACGGCGAGCCCTTTTTCCGCGAAAAGGAAAGCGCTGTCATCGCCCGGCTGCTGGGCGGGCCGCCCTGCATCCTGTCCACGGGCGGGGGCGCATGGCTCTCGGAGGGCAACCGGCAGCTTCTCATGGACGAGGCGGTGGTGCTGTGGCTTCAGGCCGACCTCGATCTGCTGTGGCAGCGGGTCCGGCACAAGACGACGCGGCCGCTTTTGCGCACCGACAACCCGAGGCGGACCCTGGCCGAGATCAACGCCGCACGCGATCCGATCTACGCGCTGGCGCCGCTGAAGGTGCATGTAGACCCGGCATGGTCGATCGAGGATACCGCCGAGCGGGTGATGGCGGAACTGGCCCATGCGGGCGCGGTGGAGGGATACGAGGCATGACGGTCACGGTGCATGTCCCGCTGGGCGAGCGGGCCTATGACGTGCGCATCGGTGCGGGGCTGGTCGCGCGGGCGGGCGCGGAAATCGCGCCGCTGCTGCGCCGCCCCAAGGTCTGGATCGTGACCGAGGAGCGCGTCGCGGCGCTCCACCTCGCGGCGCTCGAGGCGGGGCTGCGCGCCGGTGGCGTGGAAAGCGCCGCGCTGATCCTGCCGCCCGGCGAGGGCACGAAAAGCTGGCCCAACCTCATCCGCGTGGTCGAGTGGTGGTTGTCGGAAAAGGTCGAGCGGCGCGACGTGGTGGTCGCCTTCGGCGGCGGTGTCATCGGCGACCTCGTGGGCTTTGCCGCCGCGATCCTGCGCCGGGGCGTACGCTTCGTGCAGGTGCCGACCTCGCTTCTGGCGCAGGTGGATTCGTCTGTCGGCGGCAAGACCGGGATCAACACCGAGCATGGCAAGAACCTTGTCGGCAGCTTCCATCAGCCCAGCCTCGTGCTGGCCGATATCGGCGTGCTGGGCACGCTTGAGCCGCGCGATTTCCTGGCGGGCTACGGCGAGGTGGCGAAATACGGGCTGTTGGGGGACGCCGGGTTTTTTGGCTGGCTCGAGGAGAATGGCCCGGCGCTGGCCGCCGGTGATGCCACGCTCAGGGCCGAGGCGGTGCGCCATTCGGTGCAGATGAAGGCCGACATCGTCGTCCGAGACGAGACCGAGCAGGGCGACCGCGCGTTGCTCAACCTCGGCCACACCTTCTGTCACGCGCTCGAGGCCGCGACGGGCTATTCCGACAGGCTGCTCCATGGCGAGGGGGTGGCCATCGGCTGTGCGCTGGCTTTCGAGCTGTCGGCACGGCTGGGCCTGTGTTCGCAGGAGGACCCGAGCCGCGTGCGCGCGCACCTGGCCCAGATGGGCATGAAGCGCGACCTCGCTGACATTCCGGGCGACCTGCCGGATGCCGACGGGCTTCTGGCGCTCATGTCCCAGGACAAGAAGGTGGTCGATGGCCAGCTGCGCTTCATCCTCGCCCGCGGTATCGGTGACGCCTTCGTCACGGGCGATGTGCCAGCGCAAGCCGTGCGCGGCGTACTGCAGGATGCCCTGGCAGGTCGCTGAGGCGCGGCCTCAGTCTTTCCCGCGATAGGGCTCGACGTACTGCAGCGCCATGTCCCAGGGGAAGAAGATCCAGGTGTCCTGGCTCACCCCGGTGATGAAGGTGTCGACCATCGGCTCGCCCTTGGGCTTGGCGTAGACGGTGGCGAAATGCGCCTTGGGGTAGAGCTGCCGGACCAATTCCAGCGTTTTCCCGGTGTCGACCAGGTCGTCGACGATCAGCACGCCCTCGCCATCGCCCATCATCGCCTCGTCGGGGCTTTTCAGCACCTCGGCCTCGCGCTGCTTGTCGGCCTTGCCGCCGCCCGCGTGGTAGGATTTCACGGAAATCGTGTCGACGGTGCGGATGTCCAGCTCGCGCGCGACGATCATCGCGGGCGCCATTCCGCCACGGGTGATCGCGACCACGGCGCGCCACGCCCCATCGGCACCCGGGCCGCGCTTGTCCAGCCGCCAGGCCAGCGCGCGCGCGTCGCGGTGCAGCTGGTCCCAGCTGACGTGAAAGCCTTTCTCGTGGGGCAGGGGCGTGATCATGGGCCTAGCCCTCCTTCTTCTCGAGGCTCATGTCGGGCGCCTCGGGGTTTTTCATGCCGATGACATGATAGCCCGAATCCACGTGCAGCACCTCTCCCGTGACAGCACTCGACATGTCCGAGAGCAGGTAGAGCGCGGATTGGCCCACCTCGTCCTGCGTCACGGTCCGGCGCAAGGGTGCGTTGTTCTCGTTCCACTTCAGGATGTAGCGGAAATCGCCGATCCCGCTGGCCGCCAGCGTCTTGATCGTGCCTGCCGAGATCGCGTTCACGCGGATGCCGTCGCGGCCCAGGTCCTCGGCCAGATACATCACCGACGCCTCGAGCGCGGCCTTGGCGACGCCCATGACGTTGTAATGCGGCATCACCTTCTCGGCGCCGTAATAGGTCAGCGTCAGGAGCGATCCGCCGTTCGGCATCATCTTTTCCGCGCGCTGGCAGACGGCGGTGAAGGAATAGACCGAGATGTTCATCGTCATGGCGAAATTCGCCGGGCTCGTCTCGACGTAGCGGCCGCGCAGCTCGTTCTTGTCGGAAAAGCCGATGGCATGAACCACGAAGTCAAGGCTGCCCCATTTTTCCTGAAGCTCTGCGAACAACGCGTCGAGCGACGCCTCGTCGCCCACGTCGCAGGGGATCATCAGCTCGGAGCCAAGGCTTTCGGCCAAGGGCTTCACCCGCTTCAGAAGCGCCTCGCCCTGGTAGGAAAACGCCAGCTCCGCCCCTTCGGCGGCCACGGCCTTGGCGATGCCCCAGGCGATGGACTTGTCGTTCGCGAGCCCCATGATGAGCCCGCGCTTGCCCGTCATCAACCCCATCGCAACCCCCGTCCGCCGTGTTTTGTTCCGGCTCTGGTAAGCCATAGCATGCGGGGCTTCAAGATGGGCGGTCTTGCCGTGTGACGGCGCGGGCGTTAGCTCACGCCACAGGGGACCCATCCGGGAGACGGACATGAGCGACAGAACGGGCATATTCGCGGGCGAGGATCCCTTCGTGATCGCACGAGCCTGGCTGGCCGAAGCGGAAGCCACAGAGATCAACGACCCCAACGCCATCGCGCTGGCCAGCGTCGATGCCGACGGACTGCCGAACGTGCGCATGGTGCTATTGAAGGACATCGAGGCGTTGGGTGCGGGGCAGGGCGCCTTCGTGTTCTACACGAATTACGACAGCGCCAAGGGCCAGGAGCTCGCGGCCTCGGGCAAGGCGGCTTTCGTGATGCATTGGAAGTCGCTGCGGCGCCAGGTCCGGGTCCGCGGCACCGTCACCCGGGAAGAGGGCGAGACGGCGGATGCCTACTACGCCTCGCGCTCGCTCAAGAGCCGGCTCGGCGCCTGGGCCTCTCGGCAATCGCAGCCGCTGGCAAGCCGCACCTCCCTGATGGCCGAGGTCGCGCGCGTCACGGCGCAGAAGGGGCCGACCCCCGATCGCCCGCCCTTCTGGGGCGGTTTCCGGATCGCTCCGGTCGAAATCGAGTTCTGGGCGGACGGCGCATTTCGGCTTCATGACCGATTCAGATGGACCCGAAAGACCCCCTCCACACCGTGGGAGGTGACGCGGCTCAGCCCGTGACGCGCTCAGGTCTGCGCAGAATCTTGCCGATCAAACACTGCAAAACCCGACGAAAGTGGCGCATTTTCGCGCTTCGCGAAAATGCAAGTTGGGCAAAGACAATAATTTCTGCTTGTGTATCACGGCATACATCCTCAGATTTGGCGTGGGGACGTGTCGCAATAGCGAAGTATGGGACGGGGCAGTATGCCTGAAGAAAATCAAGATGTCGCTCAAGTTGTCGAGGGGCGCGTAAAGTGGTTCGACATTGCAAAGGGCTTCGGCTTCATCGTGGCCGATGAGGGAGGGCCGGACATCCTGCTGCATGCGAATGTTCTGAGGAACTTCGGCCAGGGTTCGGTGGCCGATGATGCCAGGATATCCGTGCGTGTGCAGATGACCCCGCGCGGCGTGCAAGCCAGCGAGGTGCTCGAGATCACTCCGCCCGAGGGTCTGTCCGATTATGACGACGGTTTCATGATGGAGCTTGCGCCGGACGTGCCTTTCGTGCCCGGCCGCGTCAAATGGTTCGACAAGACGAAAGGCTTTGGCTTCGCCAATGTCTTCGGTCATCCTGAGGACGTGTTCGTGCATGTCGAGGTGTTGCGCCGCTGTGGACTGGCCGATCTCATGCCCGGCGAAGCCGTCGCGATGAGGGTGGTCGATGGACCGCGTGGCAAGATGGCCGCCGAGGTGCGCTCCTGGGATTACGTCTGAAGGACAGCGCAATGCGCCTGATGTCGAGTTTGTTGGCGGCCGTGGTTCTGGCCGCGATGCCCGCGAGCCAGGCCGCAGCAACCTGCACTGAAGACCGTGTCGAGATCCGTGGTGATTTCGGCACGGTGCGGTTCAGGGTGGTCGTGGCGGATACCCCGCAGGAACGGGCGCAGGGTCTGATGCACGTGCCCGAACTGCCGCGGATGGCCGGCATGCTCTTCGTCTACGAACGCCCCGAGTCGGTGGCCTTCTGGATGGAAAACACCCTGATCCCGCTCGACATGATCTTCGCGGACGCGACCGGCACGGTGCAGCGCATCCACGAGAACGCGATCCCGCTGGATCGGACGCCGATTCCCGGCGGTGACGACATCCAGTACGTGCTCGAGATCAACGGCGGCATGTCCGGACAGCTGGGCCTGTCGGCGGGCGACGAGATGCGGCATCCGGCGATCACCCAGGACCTGGCGGCCTGGCCCTGCGCGGCCGAGTGATCGCCCGGGCTTGCGCTGGCCGCCCCCGCAGCGCTATGAGCGGCGTCAGGTCGGGGCGTGGCGCAGTCTGGTAGCGCACCTGTTTTGGGTACAGGGGGTCGTGAGTTCGAATCTCGCCGCCCCGACCAATCTTCATCATCAGCACAAGATATAGTGTGTCGCCGCTCGGCATTGGGCCGATATGGTGCGCCTTTGGGGCCACCTGGTCACTTCTCCACAGGATTTTGTGTCTCTTTTGTGACGCGGCTTCCGGCCGGGGTGCGCCGCAGGCGGCCGCGCTGCGGGTTGGAGCGATACCTGAAGGCGCGCGGCTATCCCTCCGTAAAACAAGAATAACCTTTGATTCACGAGGGGATGGCTGCGGTGCGGCAGAATCGTATCGTCGGCTGCCGGGAAAAAACCCTGCGCGTTTTCAAGCCAAATTTGGCCCGGCCTCTGCCAAAAAAGTGATTGACCGTTTGTGCCCCCCTACGTCAGTTTGTGCGGGCCGGGTCAGACGCCACAACATATGGTGCGCCCCGGCGGGGACGGGGAGTATTCCCGACATGGTAGACCAACCGCCTCCCTGAACGGGGCGGACCGGACCGGTGCAACCGGGCCGTGGGAGACCTTCTTGTCCCGAAGACCAAGACGGTCAGAGCGCAACGACGCTGGCAGACCGCGCGAAGGGAACTTGGGCTAGAAGAGGCAGCCACAATGAAAATCGAACGCAGATTTACCCGGGCCGGCGCTGACGCATTCGCGGATCTGGATTTCACCACGACCACGTCGGAGATCCGGAACCCCGACGGGACCGTCGTCTTCAAGCTGGACGAAGTCGAGGTGCCCACGGGCTGGAGCCAGGTGGCCTCTGACGTCATCGCCCAGAAATACTTCCGCAAGGCGGGCGTGCCTGCGGTCCTCAAGCCCGCGAAGGAAAAGGGTGTCCCGAGCTTCCTCTGGCGCCACGTGGCCGACGAAACGGCGCTCGAGGAGTTGCCGGAAGACCAGCGCTATGGCGGGGAAACATCGGCCAAGCAGGTCTTCCGGCGCCTTGCCGGTGCATGGTGCTACTGGGGCTGGAAGGGCGGCTACTTCACCTCCGAGGATGACGCGCAGGCCTATTTCGATGAAATGCAGCTGATGCTGGCGCGCCAGATGGCCGCGCCCAACAGCCCGCAGTGGTTCAACACCGGCCTGCATTGGGCCTATGGCATCGACGGCCCCAGCCAGGGCCATTTCTACGTCGACTGGAAGACCGGCAAGTTGACCAAGTCGACCAGCGCCTACGAGCACCCGCAGCCGCATGCCTGCTTCATCCAGTCTGTCGCCGACGACCTCGTGAACGAGGGCGGCATCATGGACCTCTGGGTGCGCGAGGCGCGCCTGTTCAAATACGGCTCGGGCACCGGCACCAACTTCTCGTCCCTGCGCGCCGATGGCGAGCGTCTGTCGGGCGGCGGTAAATCCTCGGGACTGATGGGCTTTCTCAAGATTGGCGACCGCGCGGCCGGCGCGATCAAGTCGGGCGGCACCACGCGCCGCGCGGCCAAGATGGTCATCGTCGACGCCGACCACCCCGATATCGAGGCCTTCATCGACTGGAAGGTGATCGAGGAACAGAAGGTCGCAAGCCTCGTCGCGGGCTCCAAGACCCACGAGAAGATGCTGAACGCCATCTTCACCGCGATCCGCGAGTGGGACGGCCTGCTCGAGGATGGTGTCGAGCCGACGAAGAACGAGGCGCTGAAAAAGGCGATCCGTGCCGCGAAATCCGCCGCGATCCCGGAGACCTACATCAAGCGCGTCCTCGATTATGCCAAGCAGGGCT
>CBFIFZ010000031.1:0-19649 GCA_965661995.1 Roseicyclus sp. | reverse complement strand
ACTGTTGACGGATTTCTCGAAAACCGTCTCGCCGGGCAGGGGCGTTACCTCTGCCTTGAAGGCGCTGCTGGGGCCGGGGCCGAGGGGGCTGCCGGGTTCCCGGCTGATGTGGCGGACATGGATGACAGGCGCGCCTGCGTTTCGCCACGCGGCGAGCAGGCGGGCGGCGTTGGCCTCGGCGCCCGGGTTGTTTCGCGCCCCCCAGACGGGGCTGTCGAAGCCCGCCTGGATGTCGATCAGGACCAGAGCCGCGGCGGTCATTTCACCGGGTTGCGGTAGGTCATGCGGCGGACCGAGCCGGTCTTGGAGCGCATCAGCAGCGTCTCGGCGGTCAGGAAGCCGGGCTCGCGCTTGATGCCGGGCAGGATCGAGCCGTCGGTCACACCGGTCGCGGCGAAGATCACGTCCTTCGTCACCATGTCGTCGCGGGTGTAGACGCGGTCGAGGTTCTTGATGCCCGCCTTGGTGGCGCGCGCCTTTTCCTCGTCGTTGCGGAAGATCAGCTTGCCATACATCTGCCCGCCCATGCATTTCAGCGCGGCGGCGGCCAGAACGCCCTCGGGCGCGCCGCCCTGGCCCATGTACATGTCGATGCCGGTGATGTCGGGCTCGGCGCAGTGGATGACGCCCGCGACGTCACCATCGGTGATGAGCCGGATGGCGCAGCCGGTGGTGCGCAACTCGTCGATCATGGCCTGGTGGCGGGGGCGTTCGAGGACGCAGACGGTGATGTCGGTGGTCGAACAGCCCTTGGCCGAGGCGAGGTGGCTGACCCGTTCCGACGGCGACATGTCGAGGGTCACCACGCCCGGACGGAAGCCGGGGCCGATCGCGAGCTTTTCCATGTAGACGTCGGGGGCGTGCAGCATGGAGCCGCGCGGGCCCATGGCGATGACGGTCAGCGCGTTGGGCATGTCCTTGGCCGTCAGCGTGGTCCCTTCCAGCGGGTCGAGGGCGATGTCGACCTCGGGGCCTTTGCCCTCGCCGACTTCCTCGCCGATGTAGAGCATCGGGGCCTCGTCGCGCTCGCCCTCGCCGATGACGACGGTCCCGCGGATCTCGAGCTTGTTGAGCTGCTCGCGCATGCCGTTGACGGCGGCCTGGTCGGCGGCCTTCTCGTCGCCGCGCCCGATGAAATCGGCAGAGGCCAGCGCCGCGGCCTCGGACACGCGGGCGAGGCCGAGGGAGAGCATGCGGTCGTTGAAATCGGTGGGATGCGACATGGGGATGGGGGCCTTGGGCTGGGTTCGGTTGGCCTTCGTCTAGCCCTCCGGTCCGGTGGCGTCCAGCATGGGGGCGCTAACGGGCGGTGGCAAGGCCGCGGACGAGGGCGATCAGCAACAGGCCGATCACCGTGCCGTTCAGCAGGTGCCACAGGAAATGCGTGCCGAGCGGCAGCGTCGGGCAGATGTGGAGGTCGGCGGTGCGGAAGGCGAGCGAAAGGGTGAAGAGCGCCGCGGTGGTGGCGATCAGCGGGCCGAGCGGGTGGCGGCGCCTCAGGAGCAGGGCCGCGAAGACGATCAGTGCCAGCAGGCCGGGGGCGTATTGCTCGGAGCCGTTCAGGGCGTCCGCGGCGGGGCCGAGGGCTGCGCGCAGGGCTGTCATCAGGGCGATGAGCGCGACCAGCGCCAGCGCGGCGCCGAAGACGAGGCGCAAGGGGCGGATGCCGGTGACCTGCGTGGCGAAGGTGGCGAGGTAAAGCACGACGAAGGCCCAGATCGGCAGCACGTCGGTCAGCGCGGCCCAAGGGGTTGCCACTGTATGAAACAGGAACGAGCCTATGCCTATCAGCCCCGCCAGCACGATCAGCGCCCAGAGCGCGCGCTGGCGCAGGCCCGCGCGCCGCGCGGCAATGGCCCCAGCCAGGGCGGCCAGCAGGAAGGAGGCGTTGGTCAGCGCATTGACCGGCTCCGCCCAGAAGGCGGGCGAAAGCCGTTCGCAATAGATGTCGATGGGCGTGGACCAGTCCAAGGGGCGGCCCGGTCAGACGTCCTCGATCCTGAGCGCGACGGGCTGGCCCACGACCACGCCGGTGCCGGGCAGGGCACCGAGCGCCGTGTCGAGGTTCGGGCGCGCGGCCCTGTGGGTCACGATCAGCACCGGCGCGTTCTCGCCGGGGTGATCGTATTGCCGCATCCGGTCGATGGAAATGCCGGCCTCGCCCAGAACGGTGGCCACCTTGGCCAGCGCGCCGGGCTTGTCGGCCAGTTCCATGCGCAGGTAGTAGCAGGCGGGGCTGGCCGCCGAGGCGGGCGGCGCATCGTCCAGCGCCGTGGCGGGGATGCCGAAGGTCGGCACCCGGATGCCGCGGGCAATGTCGCAGACATCGGACATGACCGCGCTGGCCGTGGGCCCTTCGCCCGCACCCGCACCGCGCAGGACGATCTGGCCCACGCTGTCGCCCTCGATCACCACCATGTTGGTGCCGCCCTCGAGCTGGCCCAGGGGCGAGGTCGCGGGGACCAGGCAGGGCGACATGCGCTGTTCCAGCCCGCGTCCGGTCATCTGGGCCACGCCCAGAAGCTTGATCTTGTAGCCCATGTCGCCCGCGCGGCGGATATCCTCGATGGTGATCGCGCCGATCCCTTCCAGCGCGATCGTGTCGAAATGCGGCTTTGTCCCGTAAGCGATGGCGGCCAGAAGCGTCAGCTTGTGGGCCGCGTCGATGCCGCCCACGTCGAGCTCGGGGTCGGCCTCGAGATAGCCCAGCCCATCGGCTTCGGCGAAGGCCTCCTCGTAGGTGAGGCCCGCGCTGTCCATGCGCGTCAGGATGTAGTTGCAGGTTCCGTTCATCACGCCCATGACGCGGTCGATGGCGTTGCCGGCAAGCCCCTCGGTCAGGGCCTTGATGACGGGGATGCCGCCCGCGACGGCGGCCTCGAAGCGCAGCACGCGGTCTGCTGCCTCGGCGGCTTCGGCGAGGTCCTGACCGTGGAGGGCGAGCATCGCCTTGTTGGCGGTGACCACGTCCTTTCCGGCCGCGATGGCGGCCTCGGTCGCGGCCTTTGCGGGGCCGTCGCTGCCGCCCATCAGTTCCACGAAGACATCCACGTCGGGGCGGCGGGCCAGCGCGACCGGGTCATCTTCCCAAGCGTAATGCGACAGGGTCACGCCGCGGTCCTTGTCGCGGGAGCGGGCGGAGATGGCGGTGATCTCGATCGGGCGCCCGCAGCGGCGCGAGAGCAGGTTGGCCTGACGCTGGACGATCTTGACGACACCCACGCCGACGGTGCCAAGCCCGGCGATGCCAAGGCGCAGGGGGTCTGTCATCGGGGATCCTCCGGGAACGGACTGCAAACTGGTTTCCCGCCGGTGTTAGCGGCTTCGCCGCCGGGCTGCAACGCGCAGCTCAGAGCGGTATGGCGCGCAGTATGTCGGCGCGTCGGCGGAGATCGGCCGCGCGCGCCGCGAGGCCCTGGCCCTCGCGGTCGGCGGCCCGCGGCAGGAGCTGGTCGTTGCCCTGCAGGAGCGGGCCCAGCGGGACGAGCGCGGGGAAGTCCGCGTTGCGCGCTTCCGGGCTCAGCCGGCTGGCGAGCTCGGGACGGGACGGACCGCAGGCGGCCATCAGGGCGAGACAGGCGAGGCAGAGGACGAGGCGCGGCATGTGGCTAGCTAGCGCCATGGCGGGGGCCAAGTCCAGCGGGCAGTTGAATTGAACGCCCGTTCAGATAACCATGAGCCCATGGCACGAAAACAGGGCAGTCATGCAGATATCACCGGGCCGCGCCTGCGCGATGCGGC
Organism: Roseicyclus sp.; assembly: GCA_965661995.1. GTDB lineage: Bacteria > Pseudomonadota > Alphaproteobacteria > Rhodobacterales > Rhodobacteraceae > Roseicyclus. Next base: position 15,908 of record CBFIFZ010000031.1, on the reverse strand, counting down.
ACTGCGGCTGTTCGCGCGGCATGGCTTCGCCGCCGTCTCGATGCGCCAGATCGCGGCGGAGGTGGGGGTGCAGGCGGGCGCACTTTACCTTTATACGCCCGACAAGCAGGCGCTGCTGTTCGAGCTGATGCGCGAGCACCTGGAGGACCTGCTGGCCGATTGGGCCCCGCCCGAGGGGTCGCCGGTGGCGCAGCTGGAAAGCTTCGTGCGCCATCACATCCGCTATCATCTCGACCGGCCGGACCTGGTGTTCATCGCTTACATGGAGTTGCGCAACCTCGAGCCCGCGAATTTCGCGGTGATCGAGGGGTTGCGGCGGGATTACGAGACGCAGCTGGAGACGATCCTGAAGCAGGGGCGGGATGCGGGGGTCTTCGATGTCGTCGACACCAAGCTCGCCACGATGGCGCTGATCGCGATGCTGACGGGGGTGACGACCTGGTATCGCGAGGGCGGGCGGCTGGACCGCGAGACGGTCGAGGCGCTCTACTGGGACATGGCGCGCAAGGCTGTGGCGGCGGCGCCCTGACGCCCGGCCTTGGCGCGGGTGGCGGAGTGCGGGAGCCTCCGGCGGCCATATTTGGGGGATGAAGATGGGCAGGGCGCGCGCGTTAAGGTTAACGGGGCGCGCGGAAGGGTTGGTTTACCATGATTAGGCGGCCATGATCAGGCAGCTTGTGTGGTCGCCTGTTTCGAGGTGGCGGGGAAGGGGACGAGGCGGCCCTGCTCCTCGTCCCAGAGCTTCAGCGTGAAGGAGCGCAGCGCCTCGGCCCAGCCGATGGTCTGCACCTCGTAGCGTTCGCGCAGCGCGCGGTGGCAGGCGCGGAGCCGGTAGCTGGGGATGTTGGCGTTGAAATGGTGGATGTCGTGATAGGTGATGTTGGCGACCGCGAGGTCGAACCACCAGCCGAGATCCAGCGCCGATGACCCCTGAAGGGCGGCGCGCGCCGGGTTGAGATCCGGTTTGCGGTCCCACCAGGTGTCTTCGAAATTGTGCTGGAGATAGACGAGGAAGACGCCCACGCAGCCCGCCACGAAGACGGTGCCGGCATAGATGACCAGGCCCGGCAGGCCCGCGATCCACCAGATCAGACTGACCCAGGCGAGCAGGCCGAGGTTGTGCAGGATCGTGCCCTTTGGATCGACGCGGCCGGCATTCTTGGGCCAGCGGTAGGCGAGGGCATAGGTGAAGAGACCGCCGATCGGGATCAGGATCAGAGGGTTGCGGTAGAGACGGTACCACAGGCGCGTCCAGGCCCCGGCTTGCTGCCATTCGCGCAGCGTCAAGGTCAGGATCTCGGTCGTGTCGCGTTCATCGAGGTTGCCGAGATGGGAGTGGTGGTCGTTGTGATTGGACTGCATCACCCGGTAGGGCGTAAGGGTGAAGACGCTGAGGCCGTGACCGGCGAGGTCGTTGTGACGTTTCTTCGCGAAGAGCGAGCCGTGGCCGCAATCGTGCTGCAGCACGTAGAGGCGCACGCCGGCGAGCGCGTTGACCACGATCAGCGGCACGACGAGCCACCAGGTGGGCCAGGCCTGCACCGCCAGCGCGAGCGTGCCGAAATAGGCGAGAAATGTCGCGACATAGCTGACCAGCGCCAACCGGTCGTCGCGGGCGGTCCAGGCCCGGGTGAAGGCGCGAATCTCGCGCTCGGCCTCGGCGCGGTAATGCGGGGTGATCTCGGGGCGCGTGGCAGCAGCGGCGTGGTGCATCGGTCCGGTCTCGATCCATCGTTTGGCCAAGCGGGAGCGGCCTGGATGATCCAGACATAAGCACCCCCGCCGTCAGGGCAATTTTGCCACGGGCGGCGGGGGGCTGCAATATTGTCGCAGGTGAAAAGACCTGCGTCGGCGGATCAGAGCTTGGGGTAGATCGGGAAACGCTGGCAGAGCGCCTCGACCTCGGCGCGGACCGATGCCTCGACATGCGTGTTGCCGTCTTCGCCATTGGCAGCAAGACCATCCACCACTTCCACGATCCAGTCGCCGATCTGGCGGAACTCGGGCTCGCCGAAGCCGCGGGTGGTGCCCGCGGGCGAGCCGAGGCGGATGCCGCTCGTGATCGTGGGCTTTTCCGTGTCGAAGGGGATGCCGTTCTTGTTGCAGGTGATGTGCGCGCGGCCGAGCGCCTTCTCGGTGGCGTTGCCCTTCACGCCCTTGGGGCGCAGGTCCACCAGCATCAGGTGCGTGTCCGTGCCGCCGGTGACGATGTCGAGCCCGCCCTTCATCAGCTGGTCGGCGAGCGCCTGTGCGTTCAGGATCACTTGCGCCTGGTAGTCCTTGAACTCGGGCCGCAGCGCCTCGCCGAAGGCGACGGCCTTGGCGGCGATGACATGCATCAGCGGGCCGCCCTGGATACCGGGGAAGATGGCGGAGTTGACCTTTTTCGCGATGGCTTCGTCATCGGAAAGGATCATGCCGCCGCGCGGGCCGCGCAGCGTCTTGTGCGTGGTGGTGGTGGCGACATGGGCATGCGGGAAGGGCGAGGGGTAATGGCCCGAGGCGACGAGGCCCGCGAAATGGGCCATGTCGACGAGCAGGTAGGCGCCGACCGAATCCGCGATCTCGCGCATCTTGGCGAAGTCGATGATCCGCGGGATGGCCGAACCGCCGGCGATGAGCATCTTGGGCTGGTGTTCGGTGGCGAGTGCCGCGATCTGGTCGTAGTCGACCTCGAGATCCTGCTGGCGCACGCCGTACTGGATGGCGTTGAACCACTTGCCCGATTGGTTTGGTTTCGCGCCGTGGGTCAGGTGGCCGCCGGCGTCCAGCGACATGCCGAGGATGGTGTCGCCCGGCTGCAGGAGCGCGGTGAAAACGCCCTGGTTGGCCTGGCTGCCGGAGTTCGGCTGCACGTTGGCGAAGCCCACGCCGAACAACTGCTTGGCGCGGTCGATCGCCAGGTCCTCGGCGATGTCGACATATTGGCAGCCGCCGTAGTAGCGGCGACCGGGGTAGCCCTCGGCGTACTTGTTGGTCATGACGGAGCCTTGCGCCTCCATCACGGCGGCGGAGACGATGTTCTCCGAGGCGATCAGCTCGATCTCGTCGCGCTGGCGGCCCAGCTCCTTTCGGATGGCGCCGAAGATCTCGGCATCGCGGGTCTCGAGGCTTTCGGTGAAGAACCCTTCGTCGCGGTGGGGGGCATTCATGGCAGCGTCTCCCTTGGTGGTGGCCTGCATGGGCGTCAATTAGCGCGCGGTTTAAGGGATGCGAGCCGCTCGGGGAAGGGCGGAAAGCGGCACGGTGGCCGCGGAAAGCGGCCCGGGTGGCGTGGATGGAGGATTGAGTTTCCGATCCGCGCGCGCGAGTGTGCATGCACCGGCAGGAGGAGGGGCGCCCATGCCCGCGGCGCGCAACATCGCGTTTCTCGCATCCGACACCACGCTCTCGCAGGAGGCGAAGGCGCGGCTCGAGGGACTTTACGGCGCCCATTCGCCCGAAGAGGCGGACGTGATCGTGGCGCTTGGCGGCGACGGGTTCATGTTGCAGACGCTGCACGGGACGCAAGGCATCGATGCGCCGGTCTACGGCATGAACCGCGGTACGGTGGGGTTCCTGATGAACGCCTATGCCGAGGAAGACCTGATCGCGCGGCTGGAGGCGGCGGAGGCGGCGGTGATCAACCCGCTGCACATGACGGCGACAACGGCGGCGGGCGACACGGTCGAGATGCTGGCGATCAACGAGGTGAGCCTGCTGCGCGCGGGGCCGCAGGCGGCCAAGCTGAAGATCTACGTCGATGGGCGGCTCCGGATGGAAGAGCTGGTGGCCGATGGGGTGCTGGTCTGCACGCCCGCGGGCTCGACGGCCTACAACTACTCGGCCCACGGGCCGATCCTGCCGATCGACGCGGATGTGCTGGCGGTCACCGCGGTGGCGGCGTTCCGGCCGCGGCGCTGGCGGGGCGCGCTTCTGCCCAAGACGGCGCTGGTGCGCATCGAGGTGAGCGAGCCCGAGAAGCGCCCGGTCATGGCCGATGCCGACAGCCGGTCGGTCGCCGATGTCGTCTCGGTCGAGATCCGGTCGGAACCGGCGGTGGAACACCGCATCCTCTTCGATCCCGGTCACGGGCTGGAGGAGCGGCTGATCCGCGAGCAGTTCGTCTGAGGGGCGGCGTTGCGCCGCGTTCCCGTTGCGCGGCAAAAACTGTTTAGCGTTAAACGAATTTTGGATCGGAGGGTGTCATGAGCGACGACAAGCAGGACGGGTTGCGTGCGGCCGCGCTCTTCTACCATGAGCATCCGAAGCCCGGAAAGCTCGAGATCCGGGCGACCAAGCCACTGGCCAACGGGCGGGACCTTGCCCGCGCCTATAGCCCCGGCGTGGCCGAGGCGAGCCTTGAAATCAAGGCCGATCCGGCGAATGCGGCGCGCTACACCTCGCGCGGGAACCTGGTGGCCGTGGTCTCGAACGGCACCGCGGTGCTGGGGCTGGGCAACATCGGGGCGCTGGCCTCCAAGCCGGTGATGGAGGGCAAGGCCGTCCTCTTCAAGACCTTTGCCAACATCGACTGTTTCGACATCGAACTGGACGAACCCGATCCCCACAAGCTGGCCGATATCGTCTGCGCGCTGGAGCCGACCTTCGGGGCGATCAACCTCGAGGACATCAAGGCGCCCGATTGTTTCATCGTTGAACAGATTTGCCGCGAGCGGATGAACATTCCGGTTTTCCACGATGACCAGCACGGCACGGCCATCGTCGTGGGGGCGGCGGCGACCAATGCGCTGCGCGTCGCGGGCAAGCGGTTCGAGGATATCAAGGTCGTCTCCACCGGCGGCGGCGCGGCGGGCATCGCCTGCCTCAACATGCTGCTGAAACTGGGCGTGAAGCGCGAGAACGTCTGGCTTTGCGACATCCACGGGCTGGTTCACGAGGGCCGCGAAACCGACATGAACCCGCAAAAGGCGGCCTATGCGCAGAAGACCGACCTTCGCACGCTCTCGGACGTGATCGAGGGCGCGGACCTGTTCCTTGGCCTCTCCGGCCCCGGCGTGCTGACCCCCGAGATGGTGGCGCGGATGTCCGCGCGGCCCATCGTCTTCGCGCTGGCCAATCCCACGCCCGAGATCCTGCCCGACGCGGTGCGCAGCGTTGCGCCCGATGCGATCATCGCCACGGGGCGCAGCGATTTTCCCAACCAGGTCAACAACGTCCTGTGTTTCCCCTTCATCTTCCGTGGCGCGCTGGACGTGGGCGCGACCGAGATCAACGACGCCATGCAGATCGCCTGCATCGAGGGGATCGCGGCGCTCGCCCGCGCCACCACCAGCGCCGAGGCCGCCGCCGCCTATCGCGGCGAGCATCTGACCTTCGGGGCCGATTACCTGATCCCCAAGCCCTTCGACCGGCGCCTGATCGCCGTGGTGGCCAGCGCGGTGGCCGAGGCCGCGATGGAGACCGGCGTGGCCACCCGCCCGCTCGACGACATCGAGGCCTACCGCGAACGGCTGAACCAGTCCGTCTTCCGCTCGGCCCTCATCATGCGCCCCGTCTTCGAGGCCGCTCGCAGCGCCGAGCGCCGCATCGTCTTTGCCGAGGGCGAGGATGAGCGCGTGTTGCGCTCGGCCCAGGCCATGGTCGAGGAGACGACGGACAAGCCGATCCTGATCGGCCGCCCGGCGGCCATCGACCTGCAGATCGAGCGCAACGGGCTGACCGTGCGCCCCGGCGTCGACTTCGAGCTGGTGAACCCGGAAAACGATCCGCGCTACCGCGACTACTGGCAGACCTATCACAGCGTCATGGCGCGGCGCGGCGTGACGCCCGACCTTGCCCGCGCGATCATGCGCACCAACACCACCGCCATCGGCGCGGTGATGGTGCATCGCGGCGAGGCCGAAAGCCTCATCTGCGGGACCTTCGGGCAATACCTGTGGCACCTGAACTACGTCACGCATCTGCTGGCGACGGACGGGCTGCACCCGGTCGGCGCGCTCAGCCTGATGATCTCGGAGGATGGCCCGCTCTTCATCGGCGACACGCAGGTGCACCCCGAGCCCACGCCCGAGCAGATCGCGGAAACCGTCTGCGGCGCGGCGCGGCATATCCGCCGCTTCGGGATCGAGCCCAAGGTCGCGCTGTGTTCGGGCAGCCAGTTCGGCAATCTCGACAGCGACAGCGGGCGGCGGATGCGCGCGGCGCTGGAGCTGCTCGACGGCATGGGCGTGGATTTCACCTACGAGGGCGAGATGCATGTCGACACCGCCCTCGACCCCGAGTTGCGCGCGCGTCTTCTGCCCGAAAGCCGGATGGAGGGACCCGCGAACGCGCTGGTGTTTGCCTCGACCGACGCGGCGGGCGCGGCGCGCAACATGCTGAAGGCGCGGGCAGGGGGGCTCGAGGTCGGGCCGATCCTGATGGGGATGGGCAACCGGGCGCATATCGTGACGCCCTCGATCACGGCGCGCGGCCTGCTGAACATCTCGGCCTTGGCAGGCACGCCGGTCAGCACCTATAGCTGAGCGGCATTGGCGCTACCCCAGCGTGATGCGGACCAGCGTGACCATCATGAGCGCGGCCGCCAGCAGCGCCGAGAATATAAGCGCGGGATAGCCCCAGATCAGCACGCCGATCGCGACCGCCGAAACCACCCCGACGATCGCGGCAAAGGCGTTGTCGACCGGCCCCTCGACCACCTCGCGCGCCATGCGGCCGATGATCGGCAGGCGGTAGGTGACGTGGCGGGTGATGTAGCGGGGGGTGTCGGGGGCAATGGTCATGGGCGCATCTCCTGTTCGCAGGCGGGAGATAGGCCGGTTGCTGCGCTGCAGCATGGGGCGGGGTGTCGCATCGGAGTGGGGCCGCATGTTCGAGGGGCGCAAAACCGGTTCCCACTTTTGCGCAACATGCTCTGGCCCGCGCCGGGCAGGGGCATCGCCCGGCGCAGGCCGCGGCGTGTGGGGATTGCTTGCCGGGCTTGCCGCCGCCGGCTTTCTTCTGCGTGGGTTTCTTTTCGCCCATGGGCGTCGTCCTCGATGCGCGGACCGGCACCATGCCGACCCTGCGTGAGGAAATCCCAGCGCCGTTTCCGCGAGTCCCGCAAGTGGGTGCATATCTGTTTCAACAGATGTGATCGGCGATGTCCGGTTGGCCCGTTAGCGCCCCCATGCGTCACTATCGCCGAATTGCGCCGCGCGGTTCTGCAACGATACAAAGTTGCGCAACTGGAAGGAGGGACAACTCATGCGGTATGCCGAGATCTACGAGCGCGCAAAGACCGATCCGAACACGTTCTGGATGGAGGCCGCCGAAGGGATCGACTGGTTCACCGGCCCCTCCAGGGCGCTGTTCGACGAGAACGCCCCCCTGTACGAATGGTTCGCGGACGGCACGCTGAACGGCTGCTGGAACGCGGTCGACCGCCACGTCGCGGCAGGCCATGGCGACCGGCTGGCGATCATCCATGACAGCCCGCTGACCGGCACCACCCACAAGATCACCTATGCCGAGCTGCAGGCCCGCGTCGCCTCGCTTGCGGGCGCGCTGCGCGCCAAGGGCGTGGAAAAGGGCGACCGCGTCATCATCTACATGCCGATGGTCCCCGAGGCGCTGGAAGCCATGCTCGCCTGTGCGCGGCTGGGTGCGGTGCATTCGGTCGTCTTCGGCGGTTTCGCCGCCAACGAGCTGGCCGTAAGGATCGACGATTGCGAACCCAAGTGCATCATCGCGGCCTCTTGCGGGATCGAGCCGGGGCGCGTCGTGCATTACAAGCCGCTGCTCGACGGCGCGCTCGAGTTGGCGACGCATTCCCCGGAATTCTGCGTGATCTTCCAGCGTGAACAGGAGGTTGCGCATCTCGAGGACGGGCGCGATGTCGATTGGCACGCCTTCCAGTACGGCGTGGAGCCCGCCGATTGCGTGCCCGTCGAGGGCAACCACCCGGCCTATATCCTCTATACCTCCGGTACGACGGGCCAGCCCAAGGGCGTGGTGCGCCACACGGGCGGGCATCTCGTGGCGCTCAACTGGTCGATGCGCAACCTCTACGACATGAACCCGGGAGAGGTCTTCTGGGCGGCCTCGGACGTGGGCTGGGTCGTGGGGCATTCCTACATCTGTTACGCGCCGCTCACCTTCGGCTGCACCACCATCGTTTTCGAGGGCAAGCCGGTGGGCACGCCCGATGCCGGCACCTTCTGGAGGGTGATCGAGGATCACGGGGTCAAGTGCCTGTTCACCGCGCCCACGGCCTTTCGCGCGATCAAGCGCGACGATCCGCAGGGCGCGCTGATCGGCGATTACGACCTGTCGAGCCTGCAGACCCTGTTCCTTGCGGGCGAACGCGCCGATCCCGACACGATCGAATGGGCGCAGGCCAAGCTGGGCGTTCCGGTCATCGACCATTGGTGGCAGACCGAAACCGGCTGGTGCATCGCGGGCAACCCGATGGGGATCGAGCGGTTGCCGGTCAAGATCGGCTCGCCCTCCGTGCCCATGCCCGGATACGACGTGCAGATCCTCGACGAGGGCGGCCACCCGATGCCCGCGGGCGAGCTGGGCGCGATCGCCGTCAAGCTGCCCCTGCCCCCCGGCACGCTTCCGACCCTGTGGAAGGCCGAGGACCGTTTCCGCAAATCCTACCTCACCCAGTTCCCCGGCTATTACGAGACGGGCGATGCGGGCATGATCGACGAGGACGGTTACCTCTACATCATGGCGCGCACCGATGACGTCATCAATGTCGCGGGCCACCGGCTTTCGACTGGCGGTATGGAAGAGGTCCTGGCCAGCCACCCCGATGTGGCGGAATGCGCGGTGATCGGCGTGGCCGACAGCCTCAAGGGCCAGCTGCCCATGGGCTTTCTGTGCCTCAACAAGGGGGCCGAGACCGCGCCCGAGCAAGTGGTGAAGGACTGCGTGAAGCTGGTCCGCGACCGGATCGGCCCCGTCGCGGCCTTCAAGCTGGCCGTGGTCGTCGATCGTCTGCCCAAGACGCGCTCGGGCAAGATCCTGCGCGCGACCATGGTCAAGATCGCCGACGGGGAAGAGTTCAAGATGCCCGCCACGATCGACGATCCCGCCATCCTCGACGAGATCCGCGAGGCGGTGGGGCGGCTAGGCTACCCTTTCGCCGCGGCTTCGTGACGGGGGCGAACAGAACTCGCCTTTAACGTCAACGCCTTCTGCGCTACACTCGTTTCAAGTGTAAGTGTTGAAGGTGTCGAGTGCATCGGGACGCGGATGGATCCGAAGCCCTGAACGAGGCCCTGGGGCGGGCGCCGGCCATGGCCGAGACGCTCCAGTTGTTCAGCCATGACATCCGTTCGGCCATGTCGGACGTGATCGGCGGGTTGCGGCTTGTCGACCTGGACCGGCTCACGCCCGAGGCGCGGCTTCAGGTCGACCGGGTGCAGGCCGCGGCGGAGTCGCTTGCCGCGCTGGTTGACGGGGCGCTTCTGGCCGCCGCGGGCGATACGCTGATCCAGCTCGACCAATCCTCCTTCGCACTGGAGGAGCTTCTAGCCGCGCAGGAGCGGCGCTGGTCCGGCCATGCACAGGAGGTCGGAGGGGCCTTCACGCTCGAGCGCGCGGAGCCCTTGCCGAACCGGGTGCAGGCCAGCCAGGTGATGCTCGACCGGATCATCGGGAACCTCGTCTCGAATGCGCTGCGCCATGCGCCGGAGGCGCCGGTCACGCTGCGGGTGCAGGCCGACCGGGCGCGGGGGCTCGAGATCCTGGTGCGGGACGAAGGCCCGGGCTATCCCGAAGAGGTGTTGGACCGCGTCGCGCGCGGTGTCGATCCCTCGGCCTCGGGGCAATGGGCAGGCAGCGGCCTGGGGCTGCGTATCGCGGCCGAACTGTCGGTTCAGGTCGGTGCGGTGCTGGAGCTTGCCAACAGGCCCGGCGGCGGCGGAGAGGGGCGGCTGAGGTTACCGCCCGCCGCCCTCGACTGGGAGGGCGCGCGCCCCGAGCCCGGTGAGCCGCCCGACCTCGGCGGGCTGCGCATTCTCGTGGCCGAGGACAACCTGACCAACCAGACCATCCTGAGACAGTTGCTAGGCCAGATGCAGGCCGATGCCGTTTTCGTGGCCGACGGCGTCTCGGCGCTGGAACGGCTTGAGCAGGACCGTTTCGACATCGCGCTGATCGACATCGAGATGCCGCGGCTCTCGGGGCTCGAGGTGATGCAGGCCGTCCGCAGGCGCAGTGACGAGGTGGCGCAGATGCCGCTGGTCGCGCTGACCGCCTATGTCCTGCGCGACAACCGCGAGGCGATCTACGACGCCGGGGCGGATGGCATCCTCGGCAAGCCGATCTCCTCGGGGCGGGAGTTCGGGCGCGCCATCCTGCGCTATGCCGGCCGCCCCGCGGGCCTGCCGGAACCCGAGGATCTCCTGTCAGGCGGGTGCGAGGGGGCGCAGCTTGGCTGCAAGCTCGACGTGGCGCGCTTCGAGGCGCTGCTGGACATCGCGGGGCCGGACGGCTGCGCCGAGCTTCTCTCGCGGCTGCACGAGGACCTGAGCACGGTGCGGGCGTCTCTCGACGCGGCGATCCGCGACCGGGTCCTGTCCGAGATCAGGGCGCAGACCCACATCCTGATCGCGATTTCCGGCGCGGTCGGGGCCGAGCGGCTGCACCGGCTGGCCGAGGTGCTGAACATCGCGGCCAAGCGCCGGCGGATGGCGGACCTGCCCGCGCTCTACCAACCGTGCCGGGCCGATCTTTTCGACCTGATCGCGCATGTCGAAGCGTCGGGTGCGCGCTACGGGATCCGTCTCGGGTCGGGCTGATCCCCTTGCGCTGGCCGCGGGGCCGGACCACACTGCCGCTATCGCACCGCACCGGGGAGGGACCGCACCCATGTCGCTGATCGAGGATGCCGCGTCCGTGCGCCTGAACGCCCATGCGCCCTATTCGGGCTTCAAGGTGGGCGCGGCGCTCCGCTCGGTCGAAGGGCGCACGCATGTCGGCTGCAACGTCGAGAACGTGGCCTATCCCGAGGGCACCTGTGCCGAGGCGGGCGCCATCGCCGCGATGATCGCCGCGGGCGACCGGCGCATCGCCGAGGTCGCCGTGATCGCCGACTGCCCCGCCCCAGTGCCGCCCTGTGGCGGTTGCCGCCAGAAACTGGCGGAGTTCGCCGATGGCGACGTGGTCGTGACGCTCGCCACCACGCGCGGCGCGACGCTGGTGACCACGGTGGCCGAGCTTCTGCCGGGCGCCTTCGATGCGGACCACATGGACGGCCCGAGGCCTGCCGCCCTGTGACCGACGCCCGCGCCATCCTCGCCAAGCTGCGCGACGGCGACACGCCGACCGAGGCGGAATTGTTCTGGTTCGCCGAGGGGCTGGCGACCGGCGCCGTGACCGATGCGCAGGCCGGGGCCTTCGCCATGGCGGTCTGCACCCGCGGCCTTGGCCCCGCGGGGCGCGTGCAACTGACGAACGCGATGCGCGAGAGTGGCGAGGTGCTGCACTGGGACCTCGACGGGCCGGTGCTGGACAAGCATTCGACGGGCGGCGTGGGCGATTGCGTCTCCCTGGTGCTGGCGCCTGCGCTCGCGGCCTGCGGGGCCTATGTGCCGATGATCTCGGGCCGGGGGCTGGGCCATACCGGCGGCACGCTCGACAAGCTCGAGGCGATCCCCGGTTACCGGACGCAGGTTTCGGTCGAAGACCTGCAGGACCTCGTGGCCGATATCGGCTGTGCCATCGTGGGCGCATCAGCCGACATCGCGCCCGCCGACCGGCGGCTCTACGCGGTGCGCGACGTGACCGGCACGGTCGAGAGTATCGACCTCATCACCGCGTCGATCCTGTCGAAGAAGCTTGCCGCAGGCCTCGAGGCGCTGGTGCTCGACGTCAAGACCGGCTCGGGCGCCTTCATGGCCGACCCCGCCGATGCGCTGGCGCTGGCGCAGGCGCTTGTCGATACCGCGCAGGGCGCGGGCTGCATGACCACGGCGCTGGTCACCGACATGAACCAGCCGCTCGTGCCCTCGGCGGGCAACGCGTTGGAGGTGATCGAGGTGATGGAGGCGCTGACCTCGGGCGATCTTTCCACGCCGCTGTCGCGGCTGACGCAGGCCTTGGGCGGCGAGGTTCTGGCGCTGGGGGGGCTGGCCGCCGATGCCGCCGACGGCGAGGGGCGCATCGCGCGCGCGTTGAGTTCGGGCGAGGCGGCCGAGACCTTCGGCGAGATGGTGGCGGCGCTCGGCGGGCCGGGGGATTTCACCGACCGCTGGCGCGACCGGCTTCCGGCGGCGCGGGTGATGGTCGATGTACACCCCGGTGACGCGGGCCTTGTGGGCCGGATCGACACCCGGGCCTTGGGCGAGGCGGTGGTGCATCTGGGCGGCGGGCGGCTGAAGCAGGACGACCGGATCGACCTGGCCGTGGGCCTGACCGACATCGCCCGCATCGGCGACCGCGTCGACCCGCAGCGCCCGCTCGCGCGTATCCACGCCGCCAGCGAAGAGGCCGCGCGCGCGGTGGCCGCGCAGGTGCGCGGTGCCTTCACGCTGGTGAACGATCCGCCCGAGGTTCCGGCTCTGATCCACGAAAGGATCGCCTGATGCCGCGCGTCTTTCTCGTCGTCATGGACAGCGTCGGCATCGGCGGCGCGCCCGACGCCGACCGGTTCTTCAACGGCGATGTGCCCGACACCGGCGCCAACACGCTGGGCCATATCGCCGCCGCCTGCGCCGAGGGCCGGGCCGAAGACGGGCGGAGCGGGCCGCTTCACCTGCCGCATCTCGATGCGCTGGGGCTGGGGGCGGCGCTGCGGCTGGCCTCGGGCGCGCGGGGCGAGGGGATGGATGCCGACCCCGTGGGCCTTTGGGGGGCGGCCGAAGAGGTCTCGCCGGGCAAGGACACGCCCTCGGGGCATTGGGAGCTGGCCGGGCTGCCCGTGCCCTGGGACTGGAGCTATTTCCCCAACACCAACCCCGCCTTTCCCGACGAGATCGTGGCCGAGGTCACGCGGCTTGCCGGAACGGACGGAATCTTGGGCAACGAGCATGCCAGCGGGACCGAGATCATCGCCCGGCTGGGCGAGACGCACCAGGCGACGGGCTGGCCGATCTGCTACACCAGCGCCGACAGCGTTTTCCAGATCGCGGCGCATGAGGAAAGCTTCGGCCTCGAGCGGTTGCTGACGCTGTGCGAGGCGCTTGCGCCGATGCTGCACGCCCGCCGCGTGGGCCGGGTTATCGCGCGGCCCTTCACCGGGACTCCGGGCGCCTATGCACGGACCCAGAACCGCCACGACTACGCGATGGAGCCGCCGGGCCGCACGCTCTTGGACTGGGTCAAGGACGCGGGGCGCGAGATCCATACCATCGGCAAGATCCGCGACATCTTCGCGGGCCGCGCGGCGGGGCATGTGACGACGGGGACGGACCGGGAGCTGATCGGGTATTTGGCGGATTGCGTGGAACACGCCGCCGAGGGCAGCCTGACCTTCGCCAATTTCGTCGAGTTCGACAGCCTCTATGGCCACCGCCGAGACGCGTCGGGCTACGCGGCACATCTCGAATGGTTCGACGGCGCGATTGCGCCGATCCTTGCCGCGCTGCGCCCCGATGACCTGATGATCCTGACCGCCGATCACGGCAACGATCCGACATGGACCGGCACCGACCACACCCGCGAGCGGGTTCCGGTGGTTGCCAAGGGGCCCTATTCGGGGCAGATCGGCATTCGCGCCTTCGCCGATGTCGGCGCCTCCGTCGCGGCGCACTTGGGCGTGCCGAGCGACGGGCCGGGAACAAGCTTTCTGACGGGTGAGCCTCACGAGGGATGATGTCCGCTTCTGAACTGATCTATTTCGTGATGACCTTCGCCGTGGTCACGCTGGCCGTGCGCTTCATCGGCCCGCTGATCGGGCGGCCCCGCACGCCGTGGCGGGGGGCGGTGATCTTCGGGCTGATCATCGCGGGCATCGGCTGGGCGATCGGAGCGTGACCATGCGGGACATTCCCAAGATCGAGTTGCACCTGCACCTGGAGGGGGGCGCGCCGCCCGCCTTCATCCGCGGCATCGCGAAGGAGAAGAACGTCGACCTCTCCGGCATCTTCCGCGAGGATGGCGGCTACACCTACCGCGATTTCTGGCATTTCCTCGAGGTCTACGAGGCCGCGACCAGTGTCCTGACCACGCCCGAGGATTACGCGCGGCTGACCACTTCGGTGCTGGAGGAAAGCGCCGCAAACGGCGTGGTCTATGCCGAGACCTTCCTCAGCCCCGATTTCTGTGGCGGCGGCGATGTGGGGGCGTGGCGCGAGTTTCTGACCGCGATCCGCGAGGCGGCGGATGCTGCGGAAGCGGCCCATGGCATCACGCTGCGCGGTATCATCACCTGCATCCGCCATTTCGGCCCCGAGCGCGCCAAGCCCATCGCGCGCTGCGCCGCCGAGACGGCGGGCGACTGGATCACCGGCTTCGGCATGGCGGGCGACGAGATGAAGGGGAAACCGGGCGATTTCCTGTGGTCCTTCGACTGCGCGCGCGAGGCGGGCTTGCGGATCACCGTCCATGCGGGCGAGTGGGGGGGCGCGCAAAGCGTGCGCGACGCGCTCGACGCGCTGAACCCCGAACGGATCGGCCACGGCGTGCAGGCGATCGAGGACCCGGCGCTGGTGGACCGGCTGGCCCGCGACGGGATCGTTCTGGAATGCTGCCCCGGCTCGAACGTGTTCCTCGGCGTCTTCAAGGATTGGCGCAGCCATCCCATTGAAAAGCTCCGGGAACGGGGCGTGAAGGTGACGGTGTCCACCGACGATCCACCCTTCTTCGGGATCACCATGACGTCGGATTACGAGAACCTGAACCGGCATTTCGGCTGGGACGAAGAGGTCTTCGCCGAGGTGAACCGCACGGCGCTGGACGCCGCGTTCTGCGACGCGGCCACGAAAGAGATCATCGCGACAAGACTGGGGAACAGCGACACATGACCGAGCACCTGACCATCGTCGATCACCCGCTGGTGCAGCACAAGCTGTCGCTGATGCGCGACAAGGACACCTCGACCAAGTCGTTCCGGCAATTGCTGCACGAGATCAGCCACCTGCTGGCCTACGAGGTCACGCGCAACCTGCCGATGACGACGCAGCGCATCGAGACCCCGCTCGAGCCGATGGACGCCCCCATGATCCAGGGCAAGAAGCTGGCGCTGGTGTCGATCCTGCGGGCGGGCAACGGGCTGCTCGACGGCATTCTCGATCTCATCCCCAATGCGCGGGTGGGCTTCGTCGGCCTCTACCGCGACCCCGAGACGCTGCAGCCGGTGAAATACTACTTCAAGGTGCCCTCCGAACTGGAGGACCGGCTGACCATCGTGGTCGACCCGATGCTGGCGACGGGCAATTCCTCGGCTGCTGCCATCGACATGCTGAAGGATGCGGGCGCGAGAAACATCCGCTTCCTCTGCCTGCTCGCAGCCCCCGAAGGCGTCGCCCGCATGAAGGAGGCGCATCCCGATGTGCCGATCGTCACCGCGGCGCTCGACAGCCACCTGAATGACCACGGCTATATCGTGCCGGGGTTGGGGGATGCGGGCGACCGGATGTACGGCACTAAATAATCCAACGCTTCCCTTTACTTGCGCGATCTCTTGGGACAGTGTGATCGCGTAGCAAACGTGGGGGGTTTGCATGGAACTGAAGCGACTCATCCGGGTCGCTGCCTTGGCGGCTGTCACCGCCACGGCAAGCGTAACGGTATCACTGGCCCAGGGCGTCCCGGCGGAAACGCCGCCGTCGAGCTACAGGGCCGATCAATATGTCGACAGCGCGGGCTGCGTCTTCGTCCGCGTCGGCGTGGGGGCCAACACCGAGTGGGTGCCGCGCGTCGGACGTGACAGGCGGCAGCTCTGCGGCTTTGCGCCGACCAATGCCGGCCAGCGCCAGACCGCGGCCGCGCCCGCGGCGCAGACCCGGCCCGGCGTCACCGTGATCGGCGGC